>JACRMU010000056.1 GCA_016219515.1 Deltaproteobacteria bacterium | reverse complement strand
GCCAGTTCCACCACTCCGGCGTAAAATCCTTTATACACTCGGGACTTCCGAAAGCCAACAGCTTCTTTGACGATGCAGTATTCCGTAATATTTTCCTTAATGATTTTCTCCTCGATTGCCGAAAAGACTCCTCAGGTGGCCCAAATCGGGCCGGGGGCGGGATGAACCTGTTGCGCAGATTATCGATTTTGTGCGGCGCGGTGATGTTTGCCGTCACCGTCGTCCTCTGTTTTATCCTCAGCCGGCTCCGGGAACCCAACGTCTTAGCGATCTCCGCGACCCTCCTCGCCGGGTTCGGAACGCTCTATATTCTCCTTTTCGGGATGATCCGCAGGACCAGCCGCCTGATCGAGGTGGGGCGCGAGGAACTGCGGGTATTTCAGAAAAAGGTCCAGTCGCAACGGATCGAGCTCCTCAAGCGGATCGGGGCGTCCGCGCTCGGGGAGTCGGGCATCGACGCCCTGCTTGATGAAGCGGTGCAGGACGTGCGCGGCATGCTCGAACTGCCCCGGTGCGCCATCCGGCTCTTCGGGAATCCCGACAAACTCGTGGAAAATTGCTCCCCGGGATTTCCATCCTCCGAGCCGTTCTTCCCCTGGCCCCTGCGTCCGTCGGATTCGCGGGAGACCTATGAAAAAGGGCGGGCGCTCGTCATCGACGATCTCCGGCGGTCCTCCCGTTACCTCGAATGGAAGGAAGCGGCGGAGCGGGTCCGCCTGGGGTCCTACGTCGGCGTTCCCCTGCGCGTCCACGACGCGCTGATCGGCGTCCTGTTCCTCGACCGCGCGGAACCTCATGCATGGACGGAGGACGAGGTCGGCACGGCGGAAGCGGTGGGCCGGCAGATTTCCGTCGCCATCCGGCACACCCGGCTGTTCGAGTCGCAGCAGGAACTGTCGAGCCGCCTGATGTCGCTGATGGACAACGTTCCGGGAGTGGTCTACCGGGGCTTGCGGGACTGGTCCCTGCCCCTGATCGGCGCCGATGTCGTCCGGCTCACCGGCTATCCGGCGAAGGACTTCATGAGCAGGATGGTGGGATGGCGGGACATCGTCCATCCCGATGACATCGAGCCGTTGAAGGAAAGGTTCCGGGAGGCGGTGCGGAAAGAGGAGAAGGTCCTGCGCGTGGAATACCGGATCCGGCACAGGGACGGCAGCATCCGGTGGCTCGCGGACCGGCGCCAGCTCTTCTTCGACCCCCAGGGCGGTTTTTCCTATGTCGACGGGCTGCTCCTGGACATCACCAACCGCAAGAAGTCGGAGGAGGAGTTGCGGCTCATGCAGTTCGCCGTCGACCGCGCGGGCGACGCCGCCTACTGGATGGTCCCCGACGGCCGCCTGATCTACGTCAACGACCAGGCGTGCAAAGGGTTGGGGTACACGTGCGAGGAACTCCTGTCGATGACGATTCACCAGATCAACCCGGAATTTCCCGCGGAGAAATGGGCGGCCCACTGGGAGGACCTGCGGAAGCGGCAGTCCTACACCATGGAGTCGCGGCATCGCGCGAAGGACGGCCGGATCATCCCCGTCGAGGTCACGGTCAACTACCTCGAGTTCGACGGCAAGGAATACAACTGCGTCTCGGCACGGGACATCACGAAGCGCGTGGAGGCGCAGGAACGGAGCCGCTTCCTGGAGGCCGAGCTCCTCCAGGCCCAGAAGATGGAGGCGATCGGCTCCCTCGCCGGAGGGATCGCGCACGATTTCAACAACCTGCTGACCGGGATCCTGGGATATGCCAACCTTCTCAAGATCAAGGCCAAGCCGGGCAGCGAGGTCCTCAAGGCCGCCAACGTGATCCAGGATGCCGCGGACCGCGCCTCCCAGCTCACCGCCCAGCTCCTGGGGTTCGCGCGGAGAGGAAAGAACCTGGCCGTGCCGGTGGACATCCACAGGGTGATCGACGACGTCTCAGGACTCATCGAGCGGGCCATGGACAAGCGCATCCGGATCCGGAAGTTCTTTGCGCCGGACGCGGTCACGGTCGTCGGCGATCCGACGCAGTTGCAGCAGATGCTCATGAACATGGCCGTGAACGCCCGGGATGCGATGCCGGAAGGGGGAGTCCTGACGTTTTCCACGAGCGTCGTCCGCCGTGACGAGATCCGCTCCGGCTCCCGGTCGGACCTCGAATCGGGTTCGTACGCAAGGATCGACCTGGCCGACACGGGCACGGGGATTCCGGAGAGCCACCTGGAGAAGATCTTCGATCCCTTCTTCACCACCAAGGAACAGGGGAAGGGGACCGGGCTGGGGCTTGCGATGGTCTTCGGCATCGTCAAGAACCACGGGGGGTACATCGAGGTGGAGAGCAAGGTCGGCGCCGGCTCCCTCTTCAAGATCTATCTTCCTCTCGCCGACGGCAAGGGGAGGGAGGAGGAGATCGTTTCCTCCCGCTCCGCGGAGACGGAAGAAGGGAGGGGCAGCGTCCTCCTGATCGACGACCAGGAGACCGTCCGGGAGGTCTGCAGCGCGATGCTGCAGACGCTGGGATACCGGGTCAGCACGGCTTCCGACGGCCGCGAGGGGGTGGAGTACTACCGGCGGTTCGGAGGGAACATCGACCTGGTCATCATCGACATGATCATGCCGAACCTGGGTGGGCGCGACTGCTTCCGGGAGATCAAGGCGATGAATCCCGAGGTGCGGGCCATCCTTTCCACCGGCTTCAGCCTGGACGGCGCCGTCCAGGAGATCATCGACGAGGGGATCTCAGGGTTCATCCAGAAGCCCTACCGGCTGGAACAGCTCTCCCGCGCCGTGTCGAAGGCCATGGGCCGGGACAACTGACGCCCTTTTCGCCTTCTCCCGCTGGAACGGAATTCCTTCTTCAGGTAAAGTGGGTTCGATGAACCCGCTCGATATCGGCATCGTCGCCCTGTGCGCGGTCCTGGCCCTCTTCGGGCTGCTGCGGGGGTTCGTCCGGCAGGCGGCCTCCATCGTGGGGCTGATCCTTGGCCACATCCTGGCCGTCCGGTACAATGCGTGGGCTCTGAAGATTCTCCGCTTCGACTTTCCCCATGCCGGAATCGCCGCGTATCTCATCGCGCTCCTGGCCGTTTACATCGCCGTGCGGCTGCTCGGGCTTCTCGTCGAGCGCTGGGTCCGCGCGAGCAGGCTTTCCGGCACGGACCGGTTCCTGGGCGCGCTGGCGGGGACGGTCAAGGGGGCCCTGTTCTCTATCCTCCTGGTCTTCGTGCTGGTAATCCTGCTGCCGCGGGACGCCGCCCTTCTGAAAAGTTCGAAGCTGGCTCCCCGCGCGCTGGTGGCGGCGGGGTGGATCGAGAAGACGTTCCCCGAAAAAATCCGCGAATCGTTCCGCGAAAAGTTCCGTGCGGGGGGGACGGAAGGAAAAGAGGAGGGCGGGAGGGGACCGGCGCCTTCTCCACCGCCGAAGGGCCGGTCCCGGAAATAGGCCGGTATTCCTGTCTTACCCTCGCCGGATCGCCTTCTGCGAGGTCTTGATGGCGCACAGGTCCGCGCACATCGTGCAGACCGCCTCGTCGACCGTCGGCAAGCTCCCCGATCGCATCCCCCGCGCGGTTTCCGGGTCCAGGGAAAGCTCGATCTGCGCCTTCCAGTCGAGCCGCCGCCGGGCGTCGGCCATCCGGTTGTCCCGCTCCATGGCGCCGGGGATCCCGCGGGCGATATCGGCCGCGTGCGCGGCGATGCGGGAGGCGATCACCCCCGTGCGCACGTCCTCCACGGAGGGGAGGCGCAGGTGCTCGGACGGGGTGACGTAGCACAGGAAATCCGCCCCGTTCCACGCGGCGATCGCCCCCCCGATGGCCGAGGTGATGTGGTCGTACCCCGGCGCGATGTCGGTGACGAGCGGCCCCAGGACGTAGAAGGGGGCGCCGTGGCAGAGGCGCTTCTGGAGCTGCACGTTGGCGGCGATCTGGTGGAGCGGCACGTGGCCCGGCCCCTCGATCATGACCTGCACGTCCCGTTTCCAGGCGCGCTCCGTGAGCTCTCCCAGCGTCATCAGCTCGTGCACCTGCGCGCGGTCGGTGGCGTCGGCCAGGCAGCCGGGGCGCAGGCCGTCGCCCAGGGAGACGGTGATGTCGTACTCCCTGCAGATGTCGAGCAGCCGGTCGTAGTGCTCGAAGAACGGGTTCTCGAGGCCGTTGAACTCCATCCATTCGGCCAATAGCGATCCCCCGCGGCTGACGATGTCCAGCCGGCGCCCCTCGCGGACGAGCCGCGACAGCGCATCCCTCGTCACGCCGCAGTGGACGGTCATGAAATCGACGCCGTCCTCCGCCTGCTTGAGGATGCCGTCGAAGAAGTCGTCGGGAGACAGCTCCACCCAGGATTTCCCGCGGGAGGCGGCGTCGGCCGCCGCCTGATAGACCGGCACGGTCCCCACGGGGACCGGGCATTCGGCGAGGATCGCCCGCCGGATCTCGTCGATCGGTCCGCCGGTGGAGAGGTCCATCACGGCGTCCGCGCCCGCAGCGACGGCGACCCGCGTCTTTTCGAGCTCGGCGGAGATGTCCGCCCGGTCGCGGGAGGTCCCCACGTTGGCGTTGATCTTGACGCGAAGCCCCTCGCCGATGGCGACGGGGCGGATGTCGCGCCGCTTGCGGTTCCGCGGGATGACCGCCCTGCCGGCGGCGATCGACTCCCGGAGCTTCTCCGGCGCGATCCCCTCCTCCGCGGCGGCTCTTGCGACCTCCTCCGGAAGCTTTCCCGATCTTGCCCGATGCAGCAGCGTCATTGCACACCTTCCTTTTCTACTTCGGCGCGCCGCCCGTCTGCGCGAAGCGCCTTGTGAGTTCCTCCGCCGCCGCGCGCGGATCCGCGGCGGCGACGATCCCGGAGATCAGCGCGACCCCGAAGCTCCCCGCGCGCGCTACCTCCCCGGCGTTCCCCGGCCCGACGCCCCCCAGGGCGAACACCGGGATGCGGGCCTTCCCGCACGCCTCCGCAAGCGCGGAGACGCCCACGGGAGGGCCGTAGGGCGCCTTCGAAGGCGTCGCGTACACCGGCCCGAAGGTGACGAAGTCCGCTCCGCCCTCCTCGGCCTCCCGCAGTTCCTTGAGGTCATGGGTGGAGCACCCGATGAAAGCCCGCGGCCCCAAGAGACGCCTCGCCTCGCGCGGCGGGATCGAAAGGACCCCAAGGTGCACGCCGTCCGCCCCGACGGCCCGGGCGACGTCCGCCCGGTCGTTCACCAGGAGCCGCGCGCCGTGCCGGGCGGTGATCTCCCGCAGTTTCTCCGCCAGCAGGAACAGATCCTTTCCCGAAAGGTCCTTCTCCCGGAGCTGGACGGCGCGGACGCCGCCTTCCAGCGCTCTCTCGACCGTCCCCGGAAGGTCCCCACCGGGGGCCATGGCTTTCCGGTCCGTGATGAGGTATACGCGGAAGTCGACCTTCACAAGGATCTCCCCTTTAAAAGAACGTCCCGTCCAGCGGCGAGGAAGCGGTCGCGAAAAGCTTCCGTGGAATCCGGCCCGCCCGGAATGCCTTGCGTCCCGCGGAGACCGCCTCCCGCATCGCCTCCGCCATCGTCACCGGGTCCTTCGCGCCGGCGATCCCGGTGTTCATCAGGACGCCGTCGCAGCCGAGCTCCATCGCCACCGCGGCGTCGGAGGCGGTCCCCACGCCGGCGTCGACGATCACGGGCACCTTCACGGCGTCGAGGAGGATCTTCAGGTTGTACGGGTTGCGGATTCCCAGCCCGGAGCCGATCGGCGCCGCCAGCGGCATGACGGCCGCGCATCCCGCGTCCTCGAGCTTCTTCGCCATGATCGGGTCGTCGTTCGTGTAGGGGAGGACGATGAACCCCTCCTTGACGAGGACCTTCGCCGCGGCGAGCAGCGCTTCCGTGTCGGGGAAGAGGGTCTTCTCGTCGCCGATCACCTCGAGCTTCACGAAGTTCGACATCCCCGCCTCGCGCGCCAGGAGGCAGGTGCGGATCGCGTCGTCCGCCGTGTAGCAGGCCGCCGTGTTCGGCAGGAGGGTGTACCGCTTCAGGTCGACATGGTCGAGGAGCGACTCCTTGCTCCGGTCCAGGTTGACCCTTCGCACGGCCACCGTGACGATCTCGGCCCCCGAGGCCTCCAGCGCCCGGACCATCGTCGGATAGTCCGGATATTTCCCCGTCCCGACCAGCAGCCGGGAGCGGAACGTTTTCCCCCCGATCGATAGCGGCGTGTCCATCGTTACCCCCCTCCCACGAAAGTGACGATCTCGATCCGGTCTCCCTCGGCGAGCGCCGCGTTTTCGAATTCGGCCTTCCGCACGAGGGACCGGTTGCGCTCCACGGCCACCCGGGACTCCGGCAGGGAGAGCTCGCGCAGGAGGGACCGGACGGTCGCGCCGTCCCCGACGATTCGGGGCTCACCGTTGACGAGGATCTCCATCGCCTTTCCCCCCCGCTTAGAAGTGAAGGTCCCTGCCGCCTTCCATGGCCTGCGCCAGCTTCCGCTCGAACTCCGGCAGCATCGGCGATCCCTCCATCTCCCTCTTCGCTTCCCGGACGGCGGCAAGGCACTCCTCCCGCAGCGCGGCGTCTTCGGTCGAGAGCGCGAACTCCGCCAGCGAAAGGAGCGCGTTGGGGAGGCAGAAATCGCGGATGTGCCCGTCCACCGCCATCTCCGTGAAGGTGTCCCCGGTCCGGTGCCGCCGGTAGCAGCTGGTGCAGAGCGACGGGAGGTATCCCCTGGCGAGCACCATCCGGACGATCTCCTCCATCGGCCGGGTGTCGTCCACCTCGAACTGCTCGGCCTCGTGGCGGCGGACCCCCTCGCTGTACCCCCCGGGATCCGTTTTGGACCCCGCGCTGATCTGCCACGCGCCGATGTCCAGCACCCGCTCGCGCAGCGCGGCGGGCTCGCGGGTGGTGACGACCACGCCGGCGGAGGGGACCGAGAGGCGGTAGACGATCACGGTCCTCTCGAACTCCGCGTCCGAAACCGGGCGGGGAGCGGCGGAGAGCGGGGAGCCGAACGCCTTCTTGAACCGCGGCACCGAGATGGTGTGCGGGAACGTCCCGAAGGTATCCAGGAGATGACCGGCGTGCCGGATGACGGAAAGGACCTCGAACCGGTAATCATAAAGCCCCAGCAGCGCGCCGATCCCCACGTCCCCGAACCCCGCCTCGATCGCCCGGTCCATGCAGGTCAGCCGCCAGGCGTAGTCGGACTTCGCCCCGGACGGGTGCATCGCCGCATAGGTTTCCGGGTGGTACGTTTCCTGGAACACCTGGAAAACTCCCGCCCCGGCCTCCTTGATCGTCCGGAGATCCGCGACGGACATCGGGGCGGCATTCACGTGGAGGATGCGCATCCCCGTTTCCCGGTAGATCGCCCGCAGGACGTCGGCGATGTATCCCGGCTGCGTGCGCAACGGGTGCTCCCCGGTCACCAGCAGCAGGCGGTGGAACCCTTTCCTTTCGAGGAAGCGCGCCTCGGCTGCGGCTCCTTCCGGCGAGAGCGTGATCCTCCGCGCCTCCCGGTTCTCCCTGCGGAAGCCGCAGTATAGGCAGCTGTTGCCGCATTCGTTGGAGAGGTAAAGAGGGGCGAAGAGGACGATCCTGCGCCCGAAGATTTCCTCGCGCATCGCGCGGGCCGCCGCCGCTGCCGTCTCCCAAACCATCGGGTCGTCCGTAAGAAGCAGCCTTGCCGCTTCGTGAAGGTGCAGGCGGCGATGCGGGGAGAGGGACGAAAGGAGCGCGAACGCCTCCCGCCGGCGGAACGGCTGCGCCCCGGCCAAAAGCACCGAGATTTCCTCCGCCGATACGGGAAGGGCGGCGGCACGGATATCGTTTTGCGGAAGCATCGGCAAAAGACCCCCTTGAAAAAGAAAAAACCGCGCCCGGAAAGGCACGGCTCGCGATAACCACGCTCCCT
Source organism: Deltaproteobacteria bacterium (assembly GCA_016219515.1). Classification (GTDB taxonomy): domain Bacteria; phylum Desulfobacterota; class Deferrimicrobia; order Deferrimicrobiales; family Deferrimicrobiaceae; genus JAENIX01. Next base: position 33,892 of record JACRMU010000056.1, on the reverse strand, counting down.
GCGCCGGCATTACCCGGATCAGGTTCGACGGGTTGCCCGGGACTTGGCCTGCGTCCCCGGGCTCTCAGCGAAAAGCACCCCAGGCGGTTGTGGATATAAATGATACTCTCCGGCCCGTCGGAATGTCAAACCGCCGCCGGATTTCTCCGCCGCCTTTACTTGGAATGGGGGGTAGAGTAGACTTTTAAAAATTATTCCTGTTCCCTCCAGTGCGAGGTGTTCCTGTTGGCAAGGCCGACGTTGGCGGAAATCAACCTCTCAGCTCTCCGGCATAATTACCGGGTCCTCCTTTCCCTCCTCCCGAGTTCCACCGGCGTCTTCGCCGTCGTGAAGGCGAACGCTTATGGACACGGCGCGGCGGCGGCATCCCGGGCGCTCGCCGAGGAGGGGGCCAGGATGTTCGGGGTCGCCACCGTGGAGGAAGGGGTGGAGCTTCGCCAGGCGGGCATCCGGAACCCCGTGGTCGTGCTGGGAGGCGTGGACGAGCCGCAGGCGGAGGAGGCGCACGCCAACGGCCTTTCGGCGGCCCTCTTCGAAGCGGAGCAGATCCCGTATCTCGCCCGCGCCGCGGCGAACCGCGGCAAGCCGTTCCCGGTCCACGTGAAAGTCGACACGGGGATGGGACGGCTGGGCTTCCTTCCGGGGGACGCCGGAAAGGTAGTCGAAGCCGTGAAGTCGCGCAAGGAGCTGCAGGTGGAGGGATGGATGACCCACCTGTCCTCCGCGGACGGAAGCGCGCCGGCGGACCGGGAGTTCACCCTGGGACAACTGGAAGGGTTTTCGCGGGGGATCGCGGAGATGTGGGAGACCTTCGGGCGGAACGTGGCGGTGCACGCGCTGAACAGCGCCGGTATCCTCTCCTTCCGGGACTATGCGTTCGACATGGTCCGGCCGGGGATCGCGCTGTACGGAAGCCTTCCCGCGGAAGGCCTCGGCGCGGGCCTGGGATTTCGCCCGGTCATGCGGCTGGTCACCAAGATCGTGTCGGTCAAGGAACTTCCCCCGGGCCATCCCGTGAGCTACGCCCGCACCTATCGCTGCCCCGAACGGCGGACGATCGCGGTGGTGCCGCTGGGGTACGCCGACGGCTACCGGCGCACTTTTTCCGACACGGCGTCGATGTCGGTGATGGGCCGTCGCGCTCCGGTCGTCGGCAGGGTGTGCATGGACCACACGATGCTGGACGTGACCGGCATCCCGGGCGTCCGCCCGGGGACGGACGTCGTGGTGATGGGGGAGGGGGCGGCGACCGCCGACGAACTGGCCCGTATCTCCGGAACGATCCCCTACGAGATCCTCACCCAGGTGGGACGGCGCATCCCGAGGCGCGTCGTTGGCTGACGGGCGGAAGAAGAACGGGTTTTCCACGGCCCTGGAGCTGTTCGGCACCCGGGTCTACCGGATGGTCGAGGACGTGGGGAACGTCTTTGTCCTCCTGCTGCAGTGCGTCACCTGGCTCTTCCGACCCCCCTCGGAAATACGGAACATCGTGAAGCAGATGGAGGAGGTGGGGATCCGCTCGATGCCGGTCGTCCTGGTGACCGCGACGTTCACCGGGATGGTCCTGGCCCTCCAGAGCTGGTCGGGGTTCCAGCGGTTCCAGGCGACGAGCTTCGTCGGATCGGTCGTGGCCCTCTCCATCACGCGGGAGCTGGGGCCGGTGTTCGCGGGCCTGATGGTCTCGGGGCGCGTCGGAGCGGCCATGGCGGCGGAGCTGGGGACGATGAAGGTAACGGAGCAGATCGACGCGCTGGTGACGCTGGCCACGAACCCCGTGAAGTACCTCGTCGTCCCCCGGGTGGTCGCCTCCACGGCGGTGCTGCCGGTCCTGGTCGTCTTCGCGGACCTCGTCGGCATCCTGGGCGGCTACTTCGTCGCCGTGTACCTGCTGGGGGCCAACCCCTACGTGTACATCAACAAGACCTACCAGTACCTGGAGTTCAAGGACATCTACACCGGCCTCATCAAGGCGGCGGTGTTCGGCTTCCTCATCGCGCTGATCTCCTGCTACAACGGGTTCATCGCGGCGGGGGGCGCCGAGGGGGTCGGGAGGGCGACGACGCGCGCGGTGGTGGCTTCCTCGATGGTCGTGCTCATCTCGGACTACTTCATGACGTCGTTCATGTTTTAAGGGGGCGAACGGGTGCCGGCGATCGAAATCCGCGGATTGTCCAAGCGGTTCGGCAAAAAGGTCGTCCTCGACGGCCTCGACCTGACGATCCCCCAGGGGAAGAACACGGTCGTCATCGGGGGGAGCGGCACCGGGAAATCGGTGCTCATCAAGTGCGTGGTGGGGCTCCTGCGGGCGGACGAAGGCGAGGTCCTGATCGACGGCGAGGACGTGACGAAGATGGACGAGCGGGAGCTGGTCCGGGTCCGGAAGCGGTTCGGCATGCTGTTCCAGGGGGCGGCGCTGTTCGACTCGATGAACGTGGAGGACAACGTGGCGTTCGCCCTGCGGCGGCTCCACAAGTACCCGGAGGGCCAGATCCGGAACGTGGTGGAGGAGAAGCTCGCCATGGTGGGGCTCTCCAAGATCCAGAACCTGATGCCGGCGGAGCTGTCGGGGGGGATGAAGAAGCGCGTCGGGCTGGCCCGCGCCATCGCCTCGGAGCCGGAGATCCTCCTCTACGACGAGCCGACGACGGGCCTCGACCCCATCATGGCGGACGTCATCAACGAACTGATCATCCGCCTGCGGGAATCGCTCGGGGTGACGTCGATTTCCATCACCCACGACATGGCGTCGGCCTACAAGATCGCGGATTCCATCGCGATGCTGTATAAAGGAAAGATCATCGAGGTGGGGACGCCGGAGCAGATCCGGCGCAGCGCAAACCCCGTGGTTTCCCAGTTCGTGGAGGGTCGCGCACAGGGGCCCATCACGGCCGAGCACGAAGAGTTCATACGCTTCGTGCGCCGGTCGGGCGAATCCGGGGGGCAGGAGGAGCGGTGATGTCGAGAGAGGCGAAGGTGGGGATCTTCGTCGTATTGGGCCTGGTGATCCTCATGTACTTCACGTTCCGCGTCAGCAAGTGGGGGGAGTCGCGGCGCACGGGTACAAGCTCACCGTGGATTTCGAGAGCGCGGCGGGGCTGGAGCCGAAGGCGAACGTGAAGATGGCCGGCGTCCCGGTGGGGAAAGTGGAGGAAATCCGGCTCGTGGGCGAACGCGCGAGACTCGACCTCCGGATCAACGGGGGGGTCCGCATCCCCGTCGACTCCGTGGCGTCGATCCAGACCCAGGGGCTCCTGGGGGAGAAGTACGTCGAGATCCTTCCCGGGAAGCGGACGGACCAGACGCTTCCCCCCGGCGGACGGATCGCGAACACGCTGCAGCCGGTGAACCTCGACGAGATGATCCGGAAGCTTTCCCTCATCGCCGACGACGTCAAGCGCTTCACCGAGACGCTCTCCGGAACGATCGGCACGGAGGAGGGGAAGCAGGCGTTGACCGACATCCTCCGGAACGTCCGGGAGGCGAGCGCCGTGCTCCGGAACGTCACCACGGGAAACGAGGACCGGCTCAACCGGATTCTGGCCAACGTGGACCGGCTTTCCTCCGACTTGTCGGAGATCTCCTCCGCCAACAAGGAAGACCTGCGGGCCACCATCGCGAACTTCCGCGCGTTTTCGCAGACGCTGAAGGAGGAGACTCCCGGGCTGGCGAAGAAGCTGGAAGCGATGGGGGAGCAGGTGAGCGGCGTGATCGGCGAAAACCGGGAAAACATCAAGGTGAGCATCGCGAACCTCAGGACGGCCTCTGCGAAGCTCGACAATACGCTCGCTTCGGCGGAGAAGGTGCTGGCGAAGATCGAGCGGGGGGAAGGGACGCTGGGGAAGCTGGTGAACGACAACACAACCGTCGGTTCCCTGAACGATACGCTGGAAGGGATCAACCGGTACGTGAGGAAAACGGAGTCCCTCAAGACATTCCTGGACTACCGGCTCGAATACCAGACCAAGTCCTCCGATTACAAGCATTACGTGAACCTGCGGCTCCAGCCGGCGGCCGACAAGTATTATCTTCTCGGGGTCGTCGACGACCCCCGCGGTAAGGAAAGCACGGACGAAACCACGTCGACCGTCAACGGGGTGACCACGACGGAGCAGCGGACCACGTTCAGCAACAAGCTGAAGATCAGCGCGCAGGTCGCGAAGCGCTTCTCGCGGCTGACGCTCCGGGGCGGCGTGCTGGAGTCGACGGGGGGGGTCGGGGCGGACTACGAGTTGATCCGGGGCAAGCTCACGGTGGGCGTGGACGCCTTCGACTTCACGCGGAAGGGGAGCCAGCCCCCGCATTTGAAAGCGTTCGGCAACTATGATATCGTGAAAAACCTTTTCATCACCGGCGGCGTGGACGACATCCTCAACGACGAGAAAAACCTCAGGACCTTCTTCTTCGGCTTCGGGATCAAGTTCGCGGACGAGGACCTGAAAACCGTGCTGGGAGCCGTCCCGATCAGACCGTAAGCGCGGCCGTTCGATCAAAAACCTGAGACAGAGGCGAGAGGAACCCGCACCATGGCGAGAATCCTTCGGGCGATTCTGAGCGTTTCGGACAAGACGGGCATCGTGGAGTACGCGAAGGCGATTTCGCGGCTCGGCGTGGAGCTGTACGCATCGGGGGGCACCGCGAAGCTGCTGAAGGAGAAGAAGGCGCCGGTCCGCCTCATCGAGGAGTACACCGGCTTTCCGGAAATGCTCGACGGCCGCGTGAAGACGCTCAACCCGAAGATCCACGGCGGGATCCTGGCGCTCCGCGACAACCCGTCCCACATGAAGACGATCGAGTCCCACGGCATCGTGCCGTTCGACATGGTGGTCGTCAACCTCTATCCCTTCGAGGCGACGATCGGGAAGCCGGGATGCTCGCGCGCCGAGGCGATCGAGAACATCGACATCGGCGGCCCGTCGATGCTCCGCTCGGCGGCGAAGAACTGCCAGCACGTGGCGGTGGTCTGCGATCCGGCCGATTACGCCGAGATCCTGGCCCGGCTGAAGAAGGGGAACGGCAACCTGGACCCGCAGACCATGGCCGAGCTGGGGCGGAAGGCGTTCGCGCTCACCGCCGCCTACGATGCCGCCATCTCCAACTACCTGGGGCGGGGGGAAGGCGCCCGCGACGAATACCCGGTGACGTTCACCGCACAGTGGCGCCGCCTCCAGTCCCTGCGGTACGGCGAGAACCCCCACCAGAGCGCCGCCTTCTATGCGGACCTGGCGCTCCCCGACGAGCCGACCCTGGGAGGGGCGCGGCAGCTCCAGGGGAAGGAGCTCTCCTACAACAACATCGTCGACATCGACGCCGCGCTGCAGCTCGCCATGGAGTTCGCCGATCCGGCGGCGGCGATCATCAAGCACACCAACCCTTCGGGAGTCGGCCTCTCGAAGCGGCGCCTGGTGGACGCCTTCAAGAAAGCGAGGGAGTGCGACCCGGTGTCCGCCTACGGCGGGGTGGTCGGGTTCAACCGGCCGATCGGGGCCGAAACCGCGCGGGAGATCGCGTCGACGTTCTTCGAGGCGGTCATCGCCCCCGGATTCGACAAGGCGGCGCGGAAGATCCTCTCCGCGAAGGCGAACCTGCGGGTGCTGGAAACCGGTGGAGAGTTCCGCTGGGGGAAGCAGTCCGGATTCGAGATGAAGAAGGTGAGCGGCGGCCTGCTACTGCAGGGCCGGGACCGGCACGTCATCGACCCTTCGGGGCTGAAGGTGGCGACGAAGCGCGCGCCCACGCCGGACGAGCTCGAAGCGCTTCTGTTCGGCTGGAAGGTCTGCAAGCACGTGAAGTCCAACGCCATCGTCTATGCGCTCAAGGACCGGACGGTCGGCGTGGGGGCGGGGCAGATGAGCCGGGTGGATTCGGCGAAAATCGCGTTGATGAAGGCGCAGCGCCCCACGAAGGGCTCGGTGGTCGCCTCCGACGCCTTCTTCCCGTTCCGGGACGGCCTGGACGTGGCGGCGGCGGCCGGAGCCACGGCCGCCATCCAGCCGGGCGGGTCGGTCCGCGACGCGGAGGTGATCGCCGCCGCCGATGAGCACGGGATGGCGATGGTGTTCACGGGAGTCCGGCACTTCCGGCATTAGGATCAGCACCGGGGCGAACGTCCCGTACAGGAGGGGATGCGTGGGCCTGAAAGTTCTGGTGGTTGGAGGGGGGGGGAGAGAGCACGCGCTGGCCTGGAAGATCGCGATGAGCCCGCTGGTGGAGAAGATCTACGCGGCGCCGGGCAATCCGGGGATCGCGAAACATGCGGAGCTTGTGCCCCTGTCCGTCGACGAGGTTCCGAAGCTGCGGGACTTCGCCGTGGCGAACCGGATCGACCTGACCGTGGTGGGCCCGGAGGCGCCGCTGGTCGCGGGGCTGGCCGACGCGCTTGCGAAGGAAGGGCTCCTGGTGTGCGGGCCGAGCAAGGCGGCCGCCCAGCTGGAGGGCTCCAAGGTGTTCACGAAGAACATCCTGGCGAAGTACGGGATCCCGACGGCGGACTTCCGCGTGTTCGACGAGTACGACGACGCCGAGCAGTACGTGCTGACCCATCGCCTCCCGGTCGTGATCAAGGCGGACGGGCTCGCGGCGGGGAAGGGGGTGGCGGTCGCCGGGACGTACGAGGAGGCGGTCGCGTTCCTCAAGGACGTGATGGAGAAGAGGGTCTTCGGCGACGCGGGGGAACGGGTCGTCGTGGAGGATTGCCTGACCGGAGAGGAGGCCTCCTACATCGTCTTCACCGACGGCGAGAAGATCGTCCCGCTTCCCACGTCGCAGGACCACAAGCGGATCGGCGACGATGACACGGGCCCCAACACCGGCGGGATGGGTGCGTACTCCCCGGCCCCGGTGGTGACGCCGGAGGTGGAGAAGAAGGCGATCAAGAAGATTTTCGAGCCCCTGCTCGCCGGGATGCGCGCGGAGGGGATGCCGTTCCGCGGGATCCTGTACGGCGGCCTCATGATCGAGCGCGGCGAGCCGAAGGTGCTGGAGTTCAACGTGCGGTTCGGCGACCCGGAGGCGCAGCCGCTGTTCATGCGCCTGGAAAGCGACCTGGTCCCCCTGCTGATGCAATGCGCGCAGGGAAAGCTCACCGACGCGGAGATGAAGATCGACCCCCGGCCGACCGTGTGCATCGTGATGTCCTCGGGCGGCTACCCCGGATCCTACAAGAAAGGGTTCCCCATCTCCGGCATCGAGGATGCGGAACGGGAGGGGGGGATCCAGGTGTTCCACGCGGGGACGGCCGTCAAGGACGGCCGGCTGGTGAACAACGGGGGACGCGTGCTGGGGGTGACGGCGGTGGACAAGGACATCCGCAGCGTCATCGAACGCGGCTACCGCGCCGCGGAAAAGATCCAGTGGGAGGGAGCGTACTTCCGACGCGACATCGGAAGAAGGGCGCTCCTGCGCGGCGGCGCATAGGGCTTCCGTGGGCGCGAACGTTCTCATCCTCATGGGCAGCAAGTCCGACGCGGAAGTGATGGCGGAGGCATCCCGCGTGCTCGACGCGCTCGGGATTCCTTTCACGACGACCGTCTCGTCCGCCCATCGCTCTCCGGGGCGCACCCAGAAGCTCGTGCGGGAGGCGGAGAAGAAGGGGTACTCCGTCATCATCGCGGGCGCGGGGATGGCGGCTCACTTGGCGGGGGTCGTCGCGGCGGAGACGGTGCTGCCGGTCATCGGCGTGCCGCTGGCAAGCTCCCCTCTGTCCGGGCTGGACTCTCTCCTGTCCACGGCGCAAATGCCCGGGGGAGTCCCCGTCGCCACCATGGCCATCGGCAAGGCGGGCGCGCAGAACGCGGCGTACCTCGCGGCGCAGATCCTGGCGCTGTCGGATGCGAAGCTGCGGAAGAAGCTTGTGGAACGACGCCGGGAGATGGCGAAGACGGTCGCGGAGACGGCGAAAGAGATCCGATGATTTTCCTTTCCCCCGAGTGCTATCCCTGTTTCCTGCGGCAGGCGGACCTGGCCGCGCGCGCGTGCGGGGCTTCCGATGCGGCGCGAAAAGGGCTTGCCGCCCGGGTTTCCGGGATGCTCTCCGATCTTCCCGGGGACGGGATCCCCGCGAAGATCGCCACGCGCCTCCAGGCGATGGCTCGGGAGTCGTTGGGGAACGCCGATCCCTTCCTTTCGGTGAAGCGGCGGGAGCTGGACCGGTTTCCCGCGGCGTCGAAACGGGCCGAGGAGATCGTCGCCGGATCGCCCGACCCGCTGGCGGCGGCCGTGAAGGTGGCGGTCTTCGGGAACATCATGGACTCCGGCATCATCGAGCGGGACTGCATGGAAAAGGAATTCGAAGGATTCGACGGAACAGCGGGCGGCACGGAGGTCCCGGGGGAGATCCTGGAGAGGATCCGCCGCGCGAAACGGATCGGGGTCCTGCTCGACAACGCCGGCGAGGCGGCGTTCGACGTGCCGCTCCTTGCACGGCTCGGCGGGGACGGGCGGGAAGTGTGGATCGGCGCAAAGGGCGGCCCCGTCATCGACGACCTGACGGCGAAGGAGGCGCGGGAGATCGGGCTTTCCCGGTACGGAGAGGTCGTCTCCAACGGAAACCAGGGCGTGGGCACGGACCTGGACCTCTGCACGCGGGAGTTCCGCGAACGGATCCGCTCCTCCGACCTGGTGCTCTCCAAGGGGCAGGCGAACTTCGAGACGCTCGTGGGACGGGCGGACAACGCGGTTTTCCTCCTGCGGTGCAAGTGCCCCGTGGTGTCGCACGCATTGGGAAAGCCGGAGGGCGACATCGTCATCCTGAACGGTGCGACCGCCGCATGACCCGCCTGGCGCGCTTCGACGCGACGCACGTCGCCTATTTCCCCCCGGGGATCGTCGAATCGCTGGCTGCGGGAGGGATGGTCGTTTATCCCACCGACACGCTATACGGGCTGGGGGTCGACCCCCGTTCCCGGGAAGGGCTGCGGAAGCTGCTCGCCTTGAAGAGGAGGGAGGGGAAGAAGGCGATCCCCCTGCTGCTCGACGACGCCGACCGGGCGTCCCTATGGGCGTCGCACGTGTCCGGAAAGGCGGCGCGCCTGATGGAGAAATTCTGGCCGGGGGCGCTGACCGTCGTGATGCCGGCCTGGCCCGACGTTCCGGAGCAGATCACCGGCGGCGGCGGGACGATCGGACTTCGGGTGCCGGACCACCCCGTCGCGAGAGCGCTCGCGAAGGCCCTGGGAGGGGCGATCACCGGGACGTCGGCGAACCGCGCGGGGAACCCCGGCGACTGGCGCACTCCCGAGGAGATCGTCCTGGAATTCACTGGGGAAGTGGACTGGGTCCTGTGGGACGCCCCCGCCGCTTCCGTTCGCCCGGAGGCGGAAGGCACCACCCGGTCCCCCGGCTCCACCGTCGTGCGCGTCGAGGAAAACGATATCGTGCTCCTGCGGGAAGGGGCGATCCCTTTCCGCGACATCACCGATTTCCTCAAGAAGGGATGACACCATGGCGATCGTCGCTCCGTTTCGCGGAATCCACTACGATCCGAAGAAGATCGGGGACCTCTCGAAGGTGGTCTCCCAACCGTACGACGTGATCTCCCCGGAGGAGCAGAAGGCCCTTCACCGGCGGCACCCCCGCCAGATCGTCTGGGTCGACTTCGGCATGGCCCGGGAAGGGGACGGCCCGCAGGAGAACAAGTACACCCGCGCGGCCGCCCACTATCGCCAGTGGCTCTCCGAGGGGACGCTGGTGCAGGACCCGACGCCTGCCTTCTACTACTACGAGCAGGAGTTCACGATCCCCGGCAAGGGGACCTTCATCCGCAAGGGATACCTGGGCGCTCTCCGCCTGTCCGCATTCGGGGAAGGGGAGGTGCTCCCCCACGAGAAGACCCTCTCGAAGCCGAAGGAGGACCGGCTCGCCCTCATGCGAGTGACGGACGCGAACATGAGCCCGATCTTCGGTCTCTTCTCCGACCCGAAGGACGAGGTCCTTGCCGCGATGCGGAAAGGGATGGCGCCCTCGCCGGACTTTGCGGCGACCGACGACCTGGGGATCCGGCACAGGGTATGGATCGTGGCCGACCCCGCGGTCCAGAAGGCCGCGGCGGCGAAGATGGCGGACAAGAAGGTCTTCATCGCGGACGGGCATCACCGCTACGAGACCGCGCTTGCCTTCCGGGAGGAGATGCGGAAGAAGTTCGGGAAGCGGGAGGACGCGGCCTACGAGCACGTCCTCATGTTCCTGTGCAACATGGACGACGAGGGGATCGTGATCCTTCCCACGCACCGGGGGATCCACTCGCTCCCCTCGTTCTCCGAGGCGGAGCTGGCCGCGGAGGTGCGGGCCTTCCTTCCCATGGAGACCCGCGACGGGTCGCCGGACGATGCGATCCGGGCCCTGGAGGCCGCCGGAAAGAAGGGGAAGGCGATCGCCTGGACCGCCGGAGGGGGGAAGTTCCACCTGATCTCTTTCCCCGATCTTTCGAAGTTCTGCGATGAGCGGCTGGCGAAGTTCCCCCCGCAGCTGCGCAGCCTCGACGTCGTCCTCCTGCACGGTTTTCTCCTGGAGCAGATGCTGGGCATCACCCCGGAGGCCGTGACCGCGGGCACCTGCGTCAAGTACTACAAGGACCCGGCAAAGGCGGTGTCGGACCTGTCAACCGGCGCGATCCAGGCCGGTTTCTTCCTCAACTCCGTGACCGTCGAGGAATTCCGGAACGTGTCGCTCTCCGGCCACGTCCTTCCGCAGAAGTCCACGTTTTCCGCAGAAGTCCACGTTCTTCTACCCGAAGATCCTGACGGGTCTTCTGATCTTCTCCACGCACGGGGATGAGCGGGTCCCGGCGCAGGCCTGAGAAAGAAGCGGCACCGCGAAAGCGCGCAAAAACCTGCGCGCGGACGCGGTCCGCTTCCTGTCCTCCGGCGGTTTCTCCGTCGCCCGACGGGGCCGCGTTCGCCTCCCTCTCGATCCGGCAGCCATCGAACGGCTACCGCTACTCCATCGACGCCGTCCTTCTTGCCGACTTCGCTTCCGCCTTTTGCGGGGAGCTGGTCCTCGACCTGGGCACCGGGTGCGGAGTGGCGCTCCTGTTGCTTTCCCGGATGTGTCCTTCCCTGCGGTACGGTGTCGGGGTGGAGATCCAGGAAGAGTTGTACGAGTTCGCACGCGCGAACATCGAGGAGAACGGCCTCGGGGACCGGCTTTCCGCCGTCCACGGCGATTTCCGGGAAAAACTGGCCGGGGTGCCTTCCGGGTCGTTCGACCTCGTCGTCTCCAACCCCCCGTATCGCCGGGTCGGCGAGGGGAGGAGAAACCCGGACCCGCAGAAGGAGATCGCGCGCCACGAGGTGGCGTGCACGATGCCCGAGCTCTTCCGCGCGGCGGGCAGGTCCCTTTCCTCGACGGGCCGGTTCGCTATGGTGGGGCTGCCGCAGCGTTTGGGCGAAATGCTGGCCTGCGCGGCGGCGGAGAGGATCTTCCCGGATACCCTTCGGTTCGTCCATCCCTACCCGGACCGGCCGGCGAACCTTCTCCTCTTCGCGGGGAGCCGCCGGAAGCCGCCGGAGTTCTCCGTCCTTCCGCCGCTATCCGTCTACGCCGAAAAGGGGCGGTACCATCCCGAGGTGGAGCGGATCTACCAGGCCATCACCCCGTCTTGACGAGATTGAGGGCCGCGGAGTTCATGCAGTAGCGCAGCCCGGTCGGCTTCGGCCCGTCGGGAAAGACGTGCCCCAGGTGGGCGTCGCAGCGCGAGCAGAGCACTTCCGTCCGCTTCAGGAAGAAGCCGTTGTCCTCTTCCGTGCGGATGTTTTCCGCCGCGATGGGGGCGTAGAAGCTCGGCCATCCTGTCCCCGAGTCGTACTTGGTCTCCGATCGGAACAGATCGTTCCCGCAGCAGATGCACCGGTACGTTCCCTTCTCCTTCGCGTTCCAGTACGCTCCCGTGAACGCCCGCTCCGTCCCCTTTTTCCGCGTGACCTCGAACTGCTCGGGGGTAAGCGTTTTCTTCCACTCCGCATCCGTCTTCGCCACCTTGTCCGCCATGACGTATCCTTTCCGCTGCTCGGAGTAGACCCTGACCCGAAGCATGCCGCTTCCTCCCTGTCCGGATCCCTCCGGCGGGTTTGCGGCGGTTCGCTCTTTGCCGTGCAGGGCATCGGGACCCACCAGCGCAAGCCCGATCGCCACGGCGCTCCATTTCAGGAATTCACCTCTCCGCAACGGGATCGACAGCAATCGGTTCATACCCGTTAGATTCGCCGGGGTCCGGCGAGGATTCCTGCCGGCGTCTCGGCGCAATTTCCATAGGAGAGCGGCACTACCGTTTCAGGGAGGCGATCCGGCGGGCGATGGAGTGGAGGATCCGGCGGGTTTCCGGGTCGGAGACGCCGGCGATCCCTTCCGGCTCGGGGACGAAGGGGAGAGGTTCCCTGGATGCCGGTTCCGTTTCCGCAGCTTCCCCCTCCTCGGCGGGGAGCGGCCCCACCGTGAACCGGATGTCCTTCACGGAATCCGTTCCGAGGGACGCGTTGGCCTGCGCGATGAGGACGGGCTTTTTCAGCTGGAGCTCCTGGGCCCAGGCATGGTTCCGGACGAGAACCGTGAGGACCCCGTTTTTCATCCTGGCGGGAGAGGTCTGCCGCGAGAGGAGCGGGCCGACTACCTTGGGCCAGGCCGCGCGGAGGCGGACCATCCACGTGACCGAGGAGAGCCCGTGGCCGGCGAGCAGATCCTCCAGGAAGTCGGAGATTTTCGAGGGCCGCTTCATGGCCGGCTTCTCCATGAACGCCGCATCCTTCCGCCGGCGAGCTGGCCCAGCAGCGCGCACGCAATAAACGGCGGGATCGCCCACGCCGACACATGGTTGCTGATCCGGAGAAAGGCGATCAAGGGAACGGAGAGGTGGATATAGACGAACCACCCAAGGGAGAACTTCCGCGTCCCTTCCCGGAGATAGCCGAGGGGAAGGTTGACGACCAGCGCGGCGACGCCGATCAAGGCCATCTGGGTCCACGGGGAGTGGCTCATGAAGAGGGGTCGCCGGAGGTCATCGATTATCCATTATAATGGTTCGTTCGCGTTTCTCACCAAGGTTCGTCGCGACGGCAACATCGGGAGGTTTTCCTTGGGGCGCTCATCCACGCCGGAGATGGTCCTGATCTTCCGGGGGACCCACCAGGTCATGTCGGCGGAGAAGCATCTGAAAAAGGGGGGGGTGGCGATGCGGCTGATCCCCGTCCCCCGGCGTCTGACCTCCGACTGCGGGCTCGCCATCCGGGTCTCCCTCGACCTGCGGGACCGGGCGCGGGAGGTGCTCTCGGCGGCGAAACTTCTTCCCAAATCGGTCCACCTTTTGCGGGATCGGGGGGAGTACGATACGGTTCCTTTCTGAACCGGTGTTTCAGAGGGATCCGAAAAGGGGAGACATTGGCCTTGACAAATAGAAATTGGCCAATCAAAATAAATAGTTATTCAAGATCCGCCGGAGGTGGCGTGGGCAGGGGGAAGGCATATTCGGGATTTCTGGGGATTACCGTTCTTGCCCTGCTGATAACGTTTCCGGCATCCGGCGTCGCCGGCGAGGCGGTGGCGTCTCCGGGGCCGCAGGCCTCCCACGCCGTATCCCAGCCGGTTTTCCCGGCTGCGACGAATCCGTCAACCCCCCCGCCGACCGCCCCGGCGGTTCCTCATGCCGTGCCGCCGGCAACTCCACCGGGTGTCCCGCCGGCGATTTCTCCGGCATCCCAATCCGCGGCGCACCCCTCCCCCGTTCCGCCGCTTCCGGTTGCCTCCGCCCCTCCCTTGAAGACGGTCCCCGTGCTTTCTGCACCTCCGGGAGAGAAGGAGCCGGACCGCGTGCTTTCCCACAGCGAGGTGGACCGCGAGCTGTCGAAGAGCCGGGAGGAGGGGAAGTCGGACGATTCCGCGATGGGGTTCTTCGTCAGCGCGCAGGGAGTGAGCGAAGACCGGGACGACGGACTCTACGACGGACTGATGGGCCGGATCGGAAAGTGGATGCGCTACTTCCAGACCAGCGGCAGGGGGAAGTTCGAGCTGTACCTGACGCGGTCCGGGAAATACGCGGACATGATGCGCGGAATCCTGGCGAAGTACGGCCTCCCCGGGGACCTGATCTATCTCGCCCTCATCGAGAGCGGGTTCTCCCCGAAGGCCTACTCGGTGGCGCGCGCCGCCGGCCCCTGGCAGTTCATCGCGGAAACGGGCCGCCGGTACGGGCTGCGCATCGACTGGTGGGCCGACGAGCGCCGGGACTATGAGAAATCGACCCACGCCGCCGCCTCCTATCTGAAGGACCTGTACGACATGTTCGATTCCTGGCCCCTGGCGACCGCCGCGTACAACGCGGGGGAAGGGAAGATCCTTCGGGCGGTGAACCGGTACAATTCCGCGGACTACGTGGAGCTGATCCGCCACCGGTATCTCAAGCAGGAGACCAAGGATTACGTCCCGAAGATGATCGCGGCCTTGACGATCGCAAAGGAGCCCGAGAAGTACGGGTTCGGGGACGTCCAGTACGAGGCCCCGCTCGAGTTCGACAAGGCGATGGTCCCCGGCGGGACGGAGCTGGCGGCGCTGGGACGGGTGATCGGGGTCCCCTACGAATCGCTCCGCGAGTGGAACCCGGAGCTTCGCAGGTTCTGCACTCCGCCCAACCGGGAGATGTACGAGCTGCGGCTGCCCAAGGGATACGGCAAGATCGTCCAGGAGCGGATGGAGGAGATCCGGGCGAACGCCAAGGTGACCTTCCTGCTCCACACGGTGAAGAAGGGGGAGACGCTTTCGTCTCTCGCCGACCGGTATCGCACGTCGGCATCCGTCCTCCTGGAGTTGAACGGGATGAAGAAGCCGGCCCTGGGCCGCAACGCCCGCCTCGTGATCCCGGTGACGGGGCTGTCCGCGGAGGAGGCCGTCCCCGGGAAGGAGGTCTCCGCCGTGCAGGTGGAAGCGGCGTTCAAGCGGCTGGAAGACGTGGGGAGGAAGAGCCGGACGGTCAAGGTCCGGAAAGGGGAATCTCTTAAGGCCGTCGCGAACCGGACCGGCGTGTCCGTCGAAGACCTTGCCGAGGCGAACGGCTTGAGCGCGAAAAGCCGCCCGAAGGCCGGCGCCCGGCTCAAGCTCCCCGGCGCGGGCGCGGCCGTCGCGAAGAAGTCCGCACCCCCGGAGAACGGCGGCAAGAAAGAGATGCGGCACGTCGTGCGCCGCGGGGACACGCTGTCGAAGATCGCCAGGGTGTACGGCGTCACCCTCGAAAAACTGTCCGAGCGGAACCGTTTGAAAGAGGGGCAGGTGCTGTCCCCGGGGCGCGTCCTGCTCATCCCGCTGGAGTCGTAACCTGCCGAGCCGGCACGATCCACGCGCTTTCGTTTACCTCGACAACGCGGCAACCTCCCTTCCGAAACCCGCGGGGATGGCGGATGCCGTCCGCGGCGCCCTCCTGCGGGCGGGGAACCCGGGGCGCTCGGCGCACGTCCTGTCCATCCGTTCGGCCCGCGACGTCTTCGCGGCGCGGGAACGGCTCGCCGAGCTCTTCCACGCCGCGGACAGCTCCCGCTTTGTCTTCACGGAAAACGCGACCGCTGCGCTCAACTTTGCGATCAAGGGGATCTTGAGGCCGGGCGACCACGCGGTGACCACCTCCGTCGAGCACAATTCGGTGATGCGGCCCTTCCGGAGGATGGTAGCGGGGGGATGCTCGGTCACGGTGGTGCCGGCGGGCCGGGACGGCGCCGTCGACGCGAAGTCGGTCCTGTCCGCCGTGCGCAGGAACACGCGGCTGGTGGCGGTGGTGCACGCATCCAACGTTTCCGGGGCGGTCCAGCCCATCGGGGAAATCGTGCGGAAAGCGCGGCGCCTCGGGGTCTTCACGCTGGTGGACGCGGCGCAAACGGCGGGGTCGGTCCCGATCGACCTTGCGGCCCTCCCCGTGGACCTCCTCGCCGCCTCCGGGCACAAGGGGCTGTTGGGTCCCCAGGGCACGGGTTTCCTGTACGTCCGGGAGGGTGTTCCCCTCGTGCCGCTCATCGAGGGCGGGACGGGGAGCCGTTCCGAGGACGACCGCCAGCCGGACTTCTATCCCGACGCGCTCGAGTCGGGCACCCAGAACAGCGTGGGCCTGGCCGGGCTGGCCGTTTCCCTTTCCTGGCTGCTGCGCAGGGGAGTGGAGAGCGTCCGGAAAAAGGAGATGGAGTTGCTGGCGGAGCTGGCCGAAGGGATGGAGCGGATTCCGGGCGTGGCGATCTTCGGCCCGAGGGATCCCGCGCGATGCGCTTCCGTGAGGTCGTTCCGGGTGGAGGGGATGGATCCCGCGGAGACGGGACGGCGGCTGGAGAAGGGGTTCGGGATCCTGGTGCGGGCGGGGCTGCACTGCTCCCCCAATTCGCACCGGACGCTGGGAACGTTCCCCGAGGGGACGGTGCGCGTGAGCCCGGGGCCGTTCACGACCCGGAATGAAATCGCGTTCTTCCTGTCCGCGCTGCGAAAGATCAGCGCTTCCCGCTGACTACGGAAGCCCTACGGAGGATCGAGGTCGTCGACCTTCCGGGGACGTAGCGGAGGGTCCTGACCGACCCGCCGCGCGACCGGACGAAATCGGCCCCGACGATCTCCTTCCCCTTCCAGTCCCCGCCTTTCACCAGCACGTCGGGGACCACGCGCCCGATCAGGACGGCGGGGGTGTCCTCCCGGAAGATCACCACATAGGAGACGCAGGAGAGCGACGCCAGGACGTACGCCCGGTCCGCCTCCCCCTGCACGGGCCGCCCCTCCCCTTTGAGCCTCCTCACGGAGGCGTCGGTGTTCACGCCCACGACGAGCACGTCGCCCAGCACCGCCGCCTGCCGCAGGTACCGCGCGTGGCCGGCGTGCAGGATGTCGAAGCACCCGTTGGTGAAGACGATCCGCTTCCCCTCCCGGTGCAGGCGGGAGAAGAGGGAGACGACCTTTCCTGCGGGGATTATCTTTTTCGCCGGGTCGGCCGGTAGGCGCGAACGTTCCTGTCCTGCGCGCACGGGATCCTCCTTCGGATTTCGACGACCTGCGCGGGGTCGACCTCCGCCGTCGCCAGCCCTTCCTCCTCGCCGCAGTACGCCAGCCGCTCTCCCCAGGGGGAGACGATGAGCGAGCCGCCGGCGAACCGGAAATCGCCGGACCGCCCGACGGCGTTGGCCGCGACGACGAAGAGCTGGCTCTCCACCGCCCTCGCCGTGTTGAGCAGCCCCCAGTGGGCCTTGCGGACGGAGGGCCACTGCGCGCTGACGCAGAAGAGCGTCGCCCCCTCCATGAAGTATTTCCGCGAGAGCTCGGGAAACCGCAGGTCGTAGCAGATCAGGGGGCCGATCGTTCCCAGATCGGTGGGCACGACGCCGTCCCCGGTCCCTTTGCGGAAATGGAGGTGCTCGCCGGAGGGCTGGAACAGGTGCGCCTTCCGGTACCGTCCGGCGACCGCGCCGTCGCGGCCGATGACGTACAGCGTGTTGAATACGGATTTCCCTCGCCGTTCGGGGAGCGAGCCGGCGATCGCCATCCGATTCCCGGAAGCGAACTCGCCGAGGCTGCGCAAGAGCTCCGGAGTGGCGCCGGAGAGCGCGGCCAGCCGGTCGTAGGCGAACCCGGTGCTCCACATTTCCGGGAGCACGCACAGCTCCGCCTTCCGCCGGGCGGCCTCCCGAAGGAGCGCGAACGCCCGCTCCGCGTTCGCATCGACGTCTCCCATGTCGATGCGGAACTGCAGGACGGCTGCCTGGAACGGACGTGCCATGGGTTCTCCGGAGTCGGTGAAGTCAAAAGACGGCGCGGGCCACCGTCAGCACCACTATATGCCGCGCCCCCGCGGTTTTCAAGGCGCGGGCCCCCGCGTTCGCCGTGGCGCCGGAGGTGTAGACGTCGTCGAGGAGAAGCGCCTCGGGCGGCGCCGCAAGCCCCGCGGGGACCCGGAAGGCGCCGCGGACGTTCTCTTCCCGCGCCGTGAGGCGCAGGCCCGCCTGGGGCCGGATTTCGCCGTACCGCTCGAGGACCCGGGGGGCGAACGGCCACCCCGAGAGGCGCGAAAGGGCCGCTCCCACGAGCGCGGGGAGATTGAACCCCCTCCGGAAATATTTCAGGGGCCGGATCGGGATGGGGACGATGGACGGCCGGAACCCGTCCGGGAAACGGTCGGACCACTTCCCCCGGATCGCTTCCAGCAGCCGTTCCGCCAGGGCCTCCGCGGGGACGGCGCGGCCGGCGTACTTCGCGGCGCGGATCCCATCCCGGACGTGCCCCTCGTAAACGAACAGCGAGCGCGCGGGAAACCACGGAGGCGTTGCCATGCAGGCGGCGCATGGGACCGGGACTCCGCCGGGCCAGGAGGCGTGCCTCGTGAAACCGCCGCAGGAAGGGCATTCCTGCCCGGCCCAAGCGGGCCAGTTCCGTACGTCCGAAGCGGAAAAACCGTCCTGCGAAAGGGGGAGAAACGCTTCGATGCCGCGAAATCCGGCCAGGAGCTTCCGGAGGGCCATGCGGGGGTACGCCTCTCCCGCATCCCCCTCCGCGTCAGCGGATGGAAGCGGGGATCGCGTATTCCCTGCTGCCGTGGTCGATGGAATAGGCGTTCCAAGCGCCGCAGTCGGGGCACCGGGCGGCCCACTTGATCGTTCCCTTTCCGCATTTCGAGCAGCGGAAGGGGATGAGGTAGCGCCGCTTGTAGGCGAAGGCGCGCTGGTAGTGCTGGCAGGCGGGTTCATAGCGGCCTCTCCGCCGGAACGCCTCCGCGAGGAGGATGTGGACCGACTCCCGCTCCGGCTCCAGCGATTCCGCTTTCAATAACTGTTCCACCGCCTCGTCGTTCATCTCCAGGCGCAGGAAGAACTTGCCCATGAACAGGTTGGCGTCGAAGTCGGAAGGGAATTCCTGCAGCAGGTCGGTGTAGATGCCGATCACGGACTGGGGGTTCACCGTCTCTACGCCCAGGTCCTCCAGCTTGATGAGAAAGACCGCGTTGCGCGTCGCCCGGTACCCCTTGAGGAGCAGGTCCGTGGCCTCATCGAGGTCGCCGCGCGACCGCTTGTGCTCGGAAAGCGCGATGTACGAGGCGCAGAAATGCGGCTGGTCCTTGAGGAGCTCCCGGAATCGCCGCTCCGCGTCGTCGGTCTTTCCCTCCGACATCCGGACGACCGCCTTCTCGTACCGGAGGGCGTTGAAGAGGTCCTGGTCCTTGGAAGCCGCGGCCTTCCCCTTGTGCTTCATGATCTTTTTCTGCATCGCGTAGGCCGGGACCATTTCGTTGCGGAGGAGGTGGATCTCCCGCAGCCCCTCCCACGCCCGCGGGTTTTCCCCGTCGGCGTCCTCGATGGCCTTGAGGAGGGACAGGGCGTTGTCCAGGTCGTTCATCCGGCGGTAGAGGGCGGCCAGCCGAAAGAAGACGGAGAGATCGGAAGGGTCGAGCTGCTTGAGCCGCGTCAGGGCCTTCACCGCTTCGAGGGAGTTCCCCCGTTCCGTTTCCACGGAGGAGAGAAGGTCGAGGGCCTCGCGGTCGTCCGGGTTGACGGAAAGGCTGCGCTCCAGCTCCTTCGCCGCCTCGTCGAGCATCCCCTTCTGGAAGAATTCCTGGGCCTTGGCCACGCGCGCGCGCGCCGCTTCCTTGCGCTGCTTCTCCCGCCGCTCCTTCCAGTTCTTCGAGGCGAGGGTCACGTCCTTGACCAGCGTGCCCAGGATGACCAGCGCGGCCCCGAGAGAGAAGGAGAGGATGGCGAGCTCGCTGACGCTGACCTCCGCCTGGCGCGTGGCGGAGAAGAAGAACTGGATGTGCTGGCCGTTCAGGAGGGAGATGTAGGTGAACCCCACCAGGATGATCACGAAGAGCAGGAAGAGCAGTCGGACGGCCATGTGCAGGGTTCCTCCGGAGTTATCGCTCCTCGGGGATGGGGACCTCGGGTGCCGATCCCCACAGCCGGTCGAAATTGTAGAAGTCCCGAACGCTCGAAAGGAAGACGTGCACCACGAAGTCGCCGTAGTCGAGGAGAGCCCACCGTCCTTCGCGGATCCCCTCCAGCCCCAGCGGCCGCACCCCTTCCTTTTTCAGCGACTCCTCGATGTGATGGGCGACGGCGGCAACCTGCCGGTCGGACGTTCCCGAGCAAAGGAGGAAGTAATCGGTGAAGGAGGCCCACTCGCGAACGTCCAGCGCGCGGATGTCGGCGGCCTTCTTTTCCCGGGCCAGCCGCGCGCACCGGAGCAGCGTTTCCTTAGCACTTGTCGCTATTGCCGTCTTCCCTCCTCCGTCTCGAGATAAAGCCCATGGTCGAAAATATACCGCTCCACTTCCGGCGGGACGAGACCCCGGATGCGCTTGCCCGTCCGAACTTTCTCCCGGATGGAGCTCGAGGAAATCTCCAGGACCGGCAGCGACGGGCAGAAAAGCCGCCTTCCGCCGGCGATGCGGTAACTTTTCCCCTCCCAACTATAGCAATGCGGCTCCTCTTTTTCAATACGCACGCCCGCGGGGGAGACCGGCTCGTCGCCCGCGCCCGGGCGGGGGAGGAGGACGAAGTCGCACGCCCGGAGGAGCTCCTCGTACCGGTACCAGGTCGGGATCTCGGCGAAGGCGTCGGCCCCGATCACGAAGAGGAACTCCGTGGACGGCTCGTCGCGCCGGAATTCCATGACCGTCAGGAGGGAGTAGGAGGCCCCGCCGCGGCGGATCTCGACGTCGGATACCTCCATTCCCTGGAGGCCGGCCACCGCGGCGGCGACCATGGCCAGCCGGTGACGGTCCTCCGTCAGGGGCTGCCGGGGCTTGTGGGGGGGGCGGTGCGAGGGAAAGAGCACGACGCGGGGGAGCCCCAGCGCCTCCTTCACTTCCAGCGCCATCCGCAGATGCCCGTTGTGGAACGGATCGAAGGTGCCGCCGTAAAGAGCGGCCGCTGTCCGCGACGGCTCCACTTATTCCCGGACCTGGCCGTCCCCGAAGGCGACGAACTTCATCGTGGTCAGCTCCTCGAGCCCCATCGGGCCGAAGGCGTGGATCTTCGTGGTGCTGATCCCGATCTCCGCGCCCAAGCCCAGTTGGAACCCGTCGTTGAAGCGGGTGGAGGCGTTGACGAGCACCAGGGAGGAGTCCACCTCGCGCACGAACCGCATCGCCCGCGCATGGTCCTTCGTGAGGATCGCCTCCGTGTGCAGGGACCCGTAGCGGCGGATATGGTCCATCGCGGCATCCATCGACGAAACCACCCGGACCGCCAGGACGAGGTCGAGGTACTCTGTCCCCCAGTCTTCCTCCGATGCGGGCTTCGCCTGCGGGACGAGGCGCACCGTCTCCGGGCAGCCGCGGATCTCGACGCCGCGCTTCAGCAGTTCCGCCGCCGCCGCGGGAAGGAACCGCGGCGCGGCCTTCTCGTGCACGAGGAGTGTCTCCATGGCGTTGCAGACGCCGGGGCGCTGCACCTTCGCGTTGACGCAGACGGACACGGCCTGCGGAAAGTCGGCGTCCTCGTCCACGAAGATGTGGCAGACCCCCTTGTAGTGCTTGATCACCGGGATGCGGGACTTCTCCGCCACGCTGCGGATGAGCCCCTCGCCTCCGCGCGGGATGATGAGGTCGATGCAGTCCTCCGCCGCCAGCATCGTGTCGATGGCGGACCGGTCGGTCTGCGCGATGACCGACACGGCGTCCGCCGGGAGGGAGTTCGCCGACAACGCATCCCTCAGGATCCGCGCGATGGCGGTGTTGGAGTGGATCGCCTCCGAGCCGCCGCGCAGGACGACCGCATTCCCCGACTTGACGCACAGCGCGGCCGCGTCCGCCGTCACGTTGGGGCGGGACTCGTAGATGATTCCGATGACGCCGAGCGGGATGCGCATTCGCCCGACCAAGAGGCCGTTGGGCCTCCGCCACATCCGCAAGACCTCGCCGACGGGGTCGGGCAGGGCGATCACCTCCTCGATCCCGTCCGCCATCTGCCGGATCCGCGCGTCGGTCAGCTCGAGCCGGTCGAGCATCGCGGCGGAGAGCCCCTTGGCCTTCCCCGCCTCCATGTCCTTCCGGTTCTCCTCCTTGAGCCACTCCGCCCGTCCGCGCAGACCCTTCGCCATCGCGGAGAGCGCCGCGTTCTTCCTCGATGCGTCCGCGCGCGCCATCCCGGCGGCCGCCGCCTTCGCCGCGCGGCAGACCCGCTCCACGCTTTCCTTGATGGACGTTGTCATCTTAACCCCCAATTCTCACCGGCCTCCTGCTGCGTCGGCGGATACGGGCATGTCTACTGCGTTGCCCTCCTTCGTGCTCCTCGACGTAGTATAAACTACGCCTGCGTCGCCCGAAGTTCGTGCGCCTTGTATCCACGCCCGTCTCCACCGCCTCGCTACGGAGCCCGGTAAGAATAGGGGGTTCTTCTCCTATTTCGCCGCGCCGTCGCGCAAGATCGTCAGGTTGTCGCGGTGAACCACTTCCGCCGGGACTTCCTCCCCCAGGATCGAGCGGACCTCCGCGCTTTTCCGGCCCATCCCCCGGTCCACCTGCTCGCGGGACCAGGAGGCGATCCCGCGGGCGAAGATTTTCCCCTTCCGGTCGGCGATGGACACCGAGTCGCCCTTCCGGAACGTTCCCGTGACGCCGAGGATCCCCGCGGGGAGGAGGCTCTTCCCTCCCTCCAGGAGGACCTTTCTCGCCCCGTCGTCGACCAGGATCGACCCGTGCGGCTGCCGCGCGTGGGCGATCCACATCTTCCGGCTGGGCGCCCTGGCCGTGCCCCGCGGGAGGATCAGGGTGCCCGTCTCCTTCCCGTCGAGGACGTCCACGATAGAGCGGCGGGACAATCCGCCGGCGATGACCACCGGCGTCCCCCAGTCGCTGACGACCCGGGCGGCGAGGAGCTTCGATCCCATGCCGCCGGTTCCCACCGATCCGCCCCGCCTTCCTCCTGCGGATCGGATCGTCTCGTCGTCGATCTTGGCAAGGAGCGGGATCCGCTTCGCGTCGGGGAAGCGGTGGGGATCCCGATTGAAGAGCCCGTCGCTGTCGGACAGCAGCAGCAGCAGGTCCGCGCCCATCAACTGGGTCACCAGCGCGGCGAGGTGGTCGTTGTCCCCGAGCCGGATCTCCTCGGTGGCCACCGTGTCGTTCTCGTTGATGATCGGCACGATGCCGCGGGAAAGCAGCGCCTCCAGCGTGTTCTTCGCGTTGAGGTAGCGCTCCCGGTTCTCGAAGTCCTCGTGGGTGAGGAGGAGCTGTCCCACCTTCAAGCCCCGCCGCTCGAACGCCCGCTCGTAGGCGCGCATCAGGGTGGTCTGCCCGACGGCCGCGGCGGCCTGCTTGAGGGCGATCGTCCGGGGCCGGTCGGCCATCCCCAGCTTCTTCCGTCCGGCGGCGATCGCGCCGGAGGTCACGACCACGACCTCGATCCCGCGGTCTTTCCGGATCTTCGCGACCTGCTCCGCGAGAGAGCGGATCGTCGGCTCGCGCAACCCCAGGGAAGCGTCGGTCAGCGTGCCGCTTCCCAGCTTCACGATGATCCGGCGGATCTTCCGCGAAGCGAGGAAGTCCGCCCGCCGTTCCGTGTGCTCAGTACGCATCGGAGAATCCCGTCTTCCGGAGCGCCGCCAGCCCGTCCAGGAGGGCCGTTATCCCGCGGCCGGTGGCCGCGGAGATATAATAGGCATCCCCTTCCGGGAAATTCAACAGGGCGCGGGCTTCTTCCGCGGATTTCCGGGCGCCCGTCACGTCCATCTTGTTGAAGGCGAGGAGGGTGGGCCGCTGCGCGAGCTCCGGCCGGAACTTCTCCATCTCCTCCCGGACGACGCGGTACGCTTCCGCGATTTCCTCCGCGGGGCGGGCGGAGTCCAGAACATGGACGAGCCCTTCCGTCCGCTCGGCGTGCTTCAGGAAACGGTGCCCCAGGCCCGCTCCGCGATGGGCCCCCTCGATGAGCCCCGGCAGGTCCGCCACCACGAACTCCTCGTCCCGGTGCAGCACCACTCCCAGGACGGGAGAGAGCGTGGTGAATGGGTAATCGGCGATCTTCGGCTTTGCCCGGGAAATCCGGGAGAGCAGGGTGGACTTCCCCGCGTTGGGAAGTCCGACCAGCCCGATGTTCGCGATCAGCTTGAGCGACAGCCGGAGCTTCCGCTCTTCGCCCGGCCGCCCGGGATCCGCGCGGTCCGGCGCCTGGCGGGTCGACGAGACGAAGGCGGCGTTTCCTCGCCCCCCGCGCCCACCGGCGGCCGCGACCAAGGTGTCCCCCGGCTTCGTGAGGTCGGACAGAAGCACCCCGGTTTCGTCGTCGTACACGAGGGTCCCCGGGGGGACGGCGATAACCAGGTCGGGGGCGTTCTTCCCGTGCATCTTTTTTCCCATGCCGTGCTGGCCGCGCTTCGCCTTGAAGATCCTGCGGTAACGGAAGTCGAGCAGGGTGGAAAGGTGGGGGCTTACTTCGATGAGGACGCTTCCGCCGTTGCCGCCGTTGCCGCCGTCCGGCCCGCCCCGCGGGACGAACTTCTCCCTGCGGAAGCTCAAGCAACCCCGGCCGCCGTCCCCCGCACGGACGGTGATGGCGGCCTCGTCGATGAAGTGCATGAAGATGGAAGGCGACTACGAAAGGGCGAGGACGGACACCTTCTTGCGGTCCTTGCCGAACCGGTCGAACCGGACCGTGCCGTCGATCAGGGCGAACAGGGTGTGGTCCCTCCCCATCCCCACGTTCGCTCCGGGGTGCACGGGCGTTCCTCTCTGGCGGACGATGATCGACCCGGCGGTGACGTGCTGCCCGCCGGCGCGCTTCACGCCGAGCCGTTTGCTGTGGCTGTCGCGCCCGTTCCGGGAGCTTCCTACGCCTTTCTTATGCGCCATGGTCCCTGTGCCTTCCCCCCGGGGGGATCAACCCACCCGGATCTCCTGAACGGAGAGCTTGGTGAACGGCTGCCGGTGCCCGGCTTTCCGGGCGTACCCTTTGCGCCGCTTGTATTTATAGATGACGACCTTCTTCCCCTTCCCGTCCCCGAGCGACGTGCAGACGACCTTTGCGTTGGGAACGGTCGGGGTACCCACGGTCGTACCGCCCTCGGAGGAGACGAGCAGCACGTCCGTCAGTTCCACGGTTGCCCCGGCCTCGACCGGGAGTTTCTCCACGTTTACGACGTCGCCGGGGGAAACGCGCAACTGCTTCCCGCCGGACCGCACCACCGCGTACATTTTTTCTACCCCCGTCTTTCCGCAATCGGAATTGCATAATATAGAAGACCGAAGTCCGCCTGTCAACTCCGAAAAGACCGTTTCTGATGGTATAGTGGTAACAGCCGAAACATTCGGGGGAGCGGCGTTTCATGAAAAGGAGCGTCCTGATCGTCGGGGGAGGGCCTGCCGGCCTGCTGCTGGCGAGCCATTTCCGGGAGCATGGGATCGATTACCGGGTCCTGGAGCGGGGGAAAATCGCGCAGGCGTGGAGGGCGATGCGCCCGGGGATGGTGCTCCTCTCCCCGGCCGTCCCGGGGACCGACTGGACGTCGCTCACGCTCCGGCATCCCATCTGGGCGCTGCCGAAGGTCCGCAGGCCGTTTCCCACCCGCGAAGATTTCCTGTGCTACGTCGAGGCGTTCGCCCGCGAGCAGGGCTTGAACGTCGCCGAGAACACGGCGGTGACGCGGGTGTCCGCGGATCCGGGGGGATTCGCCGTTTCAACGACCGATGGGGAGGAGTCTTGCCGCTTCCTCGTGCTGGCGTCCGGCGCCTCCACGGCCCCCGCCTTCCCGGACGTCCCCGGCATCGCCCGCAATCCGCACGTCGTCCACTCCTGCGATTTCATCCACTGCGCGGCCTATGCGGGGAAGCGGGTCCTGATCGTCGGCGGCGGGAACTCCGCGGCGGAGATCGCGATCGAACTGGCCGGCACGGCGACGGTGACGATGTGCACCCGGGGGCCGGTCCGCTATTTCAGCGAAACGGGGGACCTGGAGCACATTCGGGGCTCCTCGGAGAGCGTGCTGAAAGAGCTGTTCCGGTTCGGGATCGTCCGGATGCGGGAGGACGACCCGGTCGTCTCGGTCGCCCACCGCCGGGTCCGCTTCCGGAGCGGGGACGAGCATGAGTACGACTGGATCCTGTGCGCCACCGGGTACCGGCCGAAGTGCATTCCCCTGGAAGGCGGCGATCTGCGGACCGATCCGGGCGGCTATCCGGCGATCTCCGCCGTCGGGGAAACCACCGTCCCCGGCCTGTACGCCTGCGGCTCCCTGGCGCGCTTCAACCGCCGCTGCGCTTTCATCCACGGCTTCCGCAACTACGTCGAGAAGGTCTTCTGGGACATCGCCGACCGGTTGTAGCCCGCATTCCTCACACGCCTCCCGCCGCTACGCGAGCGCGTTCCTGACCTTTTCGACGAACTGCGCCACGGAGAACGGTTTCCTGACGATGAGGGCCCCGTCTTTCCGGATGGTTTCCGCCTGGTCGTCGGGAATGAACCCGCTGACGACGATGACCCTCGCGCCGGGATCCCGCTTCCGGATCGCCTCCAGGCACTTTACGCCGCCCATCCCCGGCATCCCCAGGTCGAGGATCACAAGGTCGTAGGAACCGTTGCCCAGCTCATACGTCTCGAGCGCTTCCTCCCCGCTGCAGACGGCAACCACGGAGTACCCGTACTGCGTGAGGATGGAGGCGGCAAGGTTCCGGACCGCCGGCTCGTCGTCCGCCAGAAGGATTCTCCCGTCCGTCCTGGGGGAGGCCGCACCCCGCGTTTCCTCCGCCTTGGCCTCGATCTCCTCCCTGGCGCGGGCGTCTGCATCGTTCTCCGCGACGGGCAGGTAGATCCCGAAGACCGATCCTTTCGCCGGCGAACTTTCGCACGTCACCCACCCGCCGTGATTTCTGACGATGCCGTAGACGATGGAGAGTCCGAGGCCGGTGCCCTTGCCGATGTCCTTCGTCGTGAAGAACGGATCGAAAATCTTTTCCCTGGTCGCGTCGTCCATTCCCACCCCGGTGTCCGTCACGCGGATGCGGACATACCTGCCCGGGAGGCAGCCGTCCGGCCGAAGGGCGTCCCCGGGGGCGGAGGAGACTTCCTCCGCGTCGATCGTGAGCGTCCCTCCTTCCGGCATCGCGTCCCGGGCGTTGGTGCAGAGGTTGAGGACGACCTGGCCGATCTGGACCGGGTCCCCGTCGATCCACGGGAGGTCCCGCGGGATCCGGGTCCGGATCTCGATCATCTTGAAAATCGTGAACTCCAGGAGCTTGACGGCGTTTTCCAGTTCCCTGGAAAGATTGAAGACCCTCTTTTCGGCGCGGTCCTTCCGGCTGTACGTCAGGAGCCGCCCGACGAGCTCCGTGGCGCGAGTGGCGGCCTCCTCGATCTGCACCACCTTGGCGCGGAGCGCGGCGTGGCGTGGCAGCTCCTGGAGAATGAGGGAGGCGAACCCGGTGATCACCTGAAGGAGGTTGTTGAAGTCGTGGGCGATCCCCCCCGCCAGTCTGCCGATGGCCTCCACCTTCAGCGACTGGCGGAGCCTCTCCTCGAGTTCCAGCTTTTCCATCTCGGCGCGCTTGAGCGCAGTGATGTCGGTCATGATGCCGACGAGCTTCGTCCTCTCTCCTTCCCGGAGGACCGTGACGACGTCGTGGATCCAGTGGATCTCTCCGGAAGCGCCGTGCATCCGGTATTGGAATTCGTGGTTCTCTCCCGCGGCGGTCCTCGACCGGCAGATCTCGATGCTCCGGTCCCTGTCTTCCGGGTGGATCACCGAGGCCCAGAATGCCAGGTCCGTCCACGCGGCGGGAGGATACCCCAGGATCTTCTCCGCCTGCGGGCCCATGTAGGTGAACCGGTCGGCCGCCACGTCGTATTCCCAGGGGATGGCGTACGTCGACTCGGTGAGCTGCCGGTAGCGGAACTCCGACTCGCGGAGCGCTTTCTCCGCTTCCTTCCTCTCCGTCACGTTCCGGGCGACGGAGAGCACCGACAACTTTCCGTCCAGCTCGAACATGTGGGCATGGACCTCGAAGGGGATCTCCCTTCCGTCCCTGGCGAGCGCGGACACTTCCACGAGGTACCCGCCGCCCTCCCGCGCCTTTTCCAGGCGCAGGGGGATCCCCGGCCGGTCCTTTTCCGCGGTGATGTCGGCGACCTCGAGGCGAAAGAACTCCTGCCGCGCATATCCCAGCGTCCTGCAGGCGACGTCGTTGACTTCGACGAAACGGCCCGGCATCCCGCCGTCGTCGACGTGGAAGACGAAGATGGCGTCGTTGGCATTGTCGAGGAGGAGCTGGTACCTTTCGATGTTTTCGGACAGGCGGATTTCGCGGTCCCGGACGGCGGACGCCGTCTCCCGGAAGCTCTCCGCGAGCCTCTGGACCTCGACGTAGGGCGACTTCACAGCGGGGATGTCGTACGTCCCTCCCGCGACTTTCCCCATCTGGTCGGACAGCGCCGAAAACGGCCCGGAGATCTTCTTCGCCTGGATCCCGGCGAACCACACGGCGGTTCCGATGCAGAGAACGGCGCCCCCCGCGAGGATCATGAGGAGGTACCTTGCCGCCGCCGTCGCGAGGGAGAGAGGCTGGGATACCAGGACGATCCAGCGGGGTCCGGAAATCGGCGTGACGCTGCCGATATGCTTTTCGCCGTTCAGGACGTATTCCCGGGTGGATTCCCTGCCGGCGAGTCCGTCGAGGACGGGAGGGATGTTCCTGAAGTTTACGCTGCGCCCCGTGAAGCTCCGGTCCGTATGCGAAAGGACGGTGCCCGAGCTGTCGATGACGGCGATGGTGACGCCGCGCCCGACCCCTTCCTTTCCCGTTCCCTTCGTGAACTCCTGCAGCAGGTCGATGTTGAAGTTTCCGGCGATCGCGCCGCTTCGCATCGGGACGCATGCCGTGAGGGACGGTTTTCCTCCGGAGAGGGAAAGGTACGAATCGGACCAGGTCGGCTTCCCCGTCCGCATCGCCTCCATGAGGAACTCGTTGCCGGAGAGGTCGATCCCCCGTTGCTCCTCATGGAATTCCTTCGAGGGATTCCGCAACCCGACGGAGATCACCCGCCCGGTCTTGTCGAGGAGGTAGATCGCTTCGAAGAGATCGGTATCCGAAACGTGCTCGTCGAGGACCCCGTCCATGCGGAGGGGAGTCGTCCCGCCGAGGTCCCGCTCCGTCGCTTTCCTGTAATGCGCGAGGAGGCTCATGGGCTCCCGGAGAAAGACGTTGACCTGCCCCGCGACGGCTTTCGAAAGCATCCCGTTTTTCGTTTCGACGTCGAGCAGGATCTGCCGCTTCGTGAAATGGAAGGAGAGGGCGAACACGGCGAAAACGGGAACGACGGCGATCAGCGTGAACCTCGTGAAAAGGGCTTCCCGGAGCGTTTTCCCGCGGGAACCCACGGCGCCCTACCTCACCACCTGGTACTTCCCGTTGCGGACAACGGCGATGAAACTGCCCCTCTTCGCGTCGCCGAAGGCGTCGATGGAAAATTTCTCCTGGATGCCCTGGAAGGCGCCGATTCGGAGGATGGTGTCCCGCAACGCCTCCCCGCTGCACAGATCGCAAGTCTCGAGGGCGTCGAGCACGGCGTTGGCCGCGTCGTATCCGAGGACGGAAAAGTACCCCGGGTCCGTCCCGAACCTCTTCCGGTAGGCGTCCGCGAAGGCCAGGTACCGGGGGTCCCGGCTCTCGCGGTCGAAGAACTGCGAAACGACGGCACCCTCGACGGCGCTCCCCCCGAGGCTCAGGAATTTCTCCGAGGAGGCCCATTCCGTGACGACGATCTTTCCCTTCCATCCGGTCTTGCGAAGCTGCTGGCAGATCATGGCGGCGTCGACCGCGCTGGCGGACAACAGGACGGCCTGGGCCCCGTGTCCGGCCAGGCGCCGGGCCAGCGGAATGAAGAGGGCCTGCGGTTCCGAAGTGTAGGTTTCGACGCCCGTCACGCGCCCGCCCCGGGCTTCCAGCCGGGACCGGAAACCGTTCACCCAGTTCGTCGTGTAGGCGCGGTTTCCAAGGTCTGCGACGGCGGCCACCGTGGACACGCCCATGTTGTCGTGCATGAAGTCCGCCATTCGGGACGAATTTTCCCTTACCGCGGGAAGCACGCGAACGAACAGGTCGGTCTTTCCGGAAAGTTCGTCGGTCATCGCCGAAGGGCTGACCAGGAGGACGTTCCTCTCCTGCGCGACGGGAAGAGCCGCGATGCACATCTCGCTGGCGATGGGCCCGATGACGGCCAATACCCCCCGGTCCGTCAATTCCTTTACCCCGGTCTTGACCCTGGCGGCGTCCTGGGCATCGTCCCTGATCTCCAGCGCGACCTTCCTTCCCCTGATTCCGCCGGAGGCATTCCGGGCTTCGACGGCGAGGATCGTCCCGTCCCTGCCGTAGGTGCCGACATCCCCGATCTTCCCGGTCAGGCCTCCGATGAACCCGATCTTAACGGGTTCCTTCGAAGAGCAACCGGAATGGATGGAGGCGATGAAAAAGAGGAGGAAAAGAAGAAGAAAAAGCGACGGCCTGCTTCCCCGATGAAGAGACTTCATCAGAAATCTCCCGTAGAGATTTTATCGCAGGATTTTCGGTAATTAATATTGAAATAAAATCAGATATCGCACCATCAATCAAACGAAATCTTCTTGCGAGCGATCCGTGGTATCGATTTCCGCCGCATGCGGGGGGCATTGAGCCGTTCCCCCGCCGCTCTATTTTTTTCAACCCGTGCAAGCGGATTCCCTCTTTTCTGCAATTTGGCGGGTGAAGTCGGGCAGCCGGTACTGGATGGCCTCCGCCACATGAGGGAGGGCGGCCGTTTCTTCGCCCGACAGGTCGGCGATCGTCCTGGCGATCCGGGCGACCTTGCAAAGCGCCCTGCCGGACATTCCGAGGCGGTCGGCGGCGCGGGTGAGGAGAGACCGGGCCTCCGGCGAGAGGTGTGAGGCCAGCTCGGAGAAAGGAGCGCGCACCGTGCCGTTGGCGCGGCAAGTTCGCCCGGCGTACCGCTTCTCCTGAATCGTCCTGCACCGTTTCACGCGCTCCCGCACGATTTCCGACGGCTCGCCTCCCCCGGCGCCGCACCAGTCCGCCCCCCCCAGCGGGGGGACGGAAACCGACAGGTCGATCCGATCGAGGAGCGGACCGGAAAAGTTCCGGGCGAACCGCGTGAGAAGCGGCGGGGGGCAGCGGCAGATCCTCCTCGGATGGCCCGCGTTCCCGCACGGGCACAGGTTCGTCGCGGCGACAAGGAGAAAACGGCAGGGGAAGCGGTAGATATTGCCCGCCCGCGCCACACGGATCTCCCCCGACTCGAGGGGCTGGCGGAGCGCTTCCCTGGCCTCCCGCCGGAACTCCGAGAATTCATCGAGGAAAAGCACCCCCCCGTGGGCGAAGGAGATCTCCCCCGGCCTGGGCGGGTTGCCGCCGCCGATCAACCCGGCGGGCGTGACGGTGTGGTGTGGGGCGCGGAAGGGCCGGCGGGAGACGAGGCGCGGCCAGGGCGGCTCCCCCGCGGCGCTGTACACCTGCGCCGTTTCCAGCGCCTCGCCGCCCAAGAAGTCCGGGAGGATGCCGGGGATCCTTTCGGCGAGCATCGTCTTGCCGCAGCCCGGCGGTCCCGCGAGCAGGAGGGCATGGCTGCCCGCAGCGGCGATTTCCAGGGCCCTGCGCGCCACGGGCTGCCCGACCACGTCCCGGAGGTCGGAGAGTTCGGCCTCCGTGGCTTCCGCAGTACGGGGCTCCGGCGCCGCTGCGGGAGAGCGCGCGTCGCCGGACAACACGGAGACGGCGTCCTGCAGCGTGGCGGCGGAGATGACGTCGATGCCGGGGACGAGGGAGGCCTCGGAGGCGTTGGGGAAAGGGACCAGGACCCCCGAAAGCGCAAGCCGCCGGGCCAGGAGACCCTGGGAGAGCACTCCCCGGACCGGCTTGAGTGAGCCGTCGAGGGAAAGCTCCCCCGCGACGAGATATTTCCCGAGATCCTCCGACGGCAGCGCCCCCTCGGCGCAAAGGATGGAAAGGGCGATGGGCAGGTCCAGGAGCGAGCTTTCCTTCCGGAGGTCGGCGGGAGCGAGGTTGATCGTGATCTTTCGCCCCGGGAACGGAAAGCCGGAGTTGCGAATGGCGGCGCGGATGCGGTCGCCGCTCTCCCTCACGGGGCCTCCCGGCAGCCCGACGATGGTGTAAGAGGGGAGCCCCTGCGAAATGTCGGTTTCCACCTCGACGGGGATCGCGTCGATCCCCATCATGGTGGAGGCGCGGACGCGTACGAGCATGCGAACTCCCCTATCCTCCTCCGATGAAATCGGAGAATACCCGGCCAAGGGAGCAATTCTCATACCGAGATCCCGGAAGGCGCCCAAGATCTCCAATTCGTTAACACGACGATGCGGACTTCGGACTCGCGCAATATGCCGCTCCGTTGACCGCCTGAGCCTCGGCGATCACGCCATCGGCCCCTGCGGCCGCCTCACCCGCCTGTCGGGCTCCGCAAGGTAGCCCTTTTCCTCCCTATCGGTCGGCGGCGGGCTCGGAGTTCGAATATAGATATTCCGGCAAGAGATTCGAACTCCCCCGCTGCGCCCTGCGTCCGCGTTCCCGTGTTTATTGAACTTGAACGATTCGGCGTCTTCCGGGCGATACGGCAAACGGATCCGGTGGGTCGGGTTTTCGGACGGGCGGTGGGGCGGGAACCGGTCAGCGCTGGAGGATGTAGAAGAACCCCGACGGCCGGACGCGGTACCCCTGTTTCTCCAGGAACGATTTGGCGAGTTCCCGGATGCCGCGAACCGGATCGGAAAGGAAGGCCTCGATCCGCCGCAAGGTGTCGGGGTCCAGCGTGAGCGGGCCGCTTTTGCGCCTGGAGAGGCGGGAGAGCCACTCCTGCAGGGCGAGGAACCGGACCCGTTCGTCCGCGTCGGCCAGGCCGGTCTCTCTCCACTTTACGGATTCTTGCGAGAGCAGAAGCCCCCGGAACGCCTCCACGCGCAGCTCGGGGTCGTTCGTCGTCTCCCAAACCTGCCGGAACAGGGGAGCGGAGGAGGAAGGATCGGTGTCCGCGAGCCCGCGGATCGCATAGAGCCGGACAAGGGGATCCTCGTCCCGCACCCCCTCCCGGAGAGGCTCCGCCGCCTCCGGAGTCCGCAGGCGCGCGAGGGCTTCGGCGCTCAAGGCCCGAACCGACGGAGATGGGTCCCGAAGGAGCGCGACGGAAAGAAACGGCGCCGCCGCAAGCTTCCCCATCCTTCCCAAGGCGCGGGCGCATTCCGCGCGGACGTCCGGATGAGAATCCTTCTGCAACGCGTCCGTCAGACGCAGCAGAGGACCTGGGATCCTCAGCATGCCGATCCCTTCGGCGGCGGCCCGCCTCACCGCCGGGGAGGGGTCGGCGGCCAGCCGGTCGAGGAACACTTTCGACGCTTCGTAATCCCCAAGGGTCGCCAGGGCCCCTACGCTTCTCTCGCGGACCCTTTCGTGCGCGTCACCGGCGGCCATCGCCCTCAAGTGGGGGATCGCCTCGATATCGCGGCTCCACAGGATCTGTTCGATCCAGGAGATGCGCTCGCACGTTTCCGCCGAGGGGCTGCAGGCGGGGGGAGGAGGCATGCCGGCCGCCGCGGACGCGCCCGACGGACAAAGGATGGCCCAGGCGGCGAGGACGAGGGGAAGCAGGAGGAAGAGCGGTCGTCTCATCGCGGCGCGCCTACATCTCGGGATGGAACACGAAGGGGAAGATCACGCGCACGGCCGTCCCCCGTGACTTGGGAAATTTCCAGTGCGCCAGCCGTTTCAGCACGGCCTCGTCGAGAGGGGGCCAGTTGACGTTGCTCTGACGGATCTCGGCGGACTCCACCGATCGGTCGGGCCGGATGACGAACGACACGACGATCTTGCCGCTCAAGGAGGGGTTTTTCAGAAGCTCCCTGTTGTAGGCGTACCGGATGCCGCTGCGGTATTGAGAAACCACGGATGCGATCGCGCCGGAGGTCCGGTTCTCGT
>JACRMU010000055.1 GCA_016219515.1 Deltaproteobacteria bacterium | reverse complement strand
CAACGTTGCGATGACGGTGGAGCTGATCGTTCCCGTGGCGATGGAGAAGGAATTGCGGTTTGCGATCCGGGAGGGCGGCCGGACGGTGGGCGCCGGGGTCGTCTCGGAAATCATCGAGTAGCGGAACGCAGACGATCCGGAAAGGGGAGGACCCGTGGCGATAGAGCATCAGAAGATTCGAATCCGGCTGAAGGCCTTCGACTGCAAGCTCCTGGACAAGGCGACGGGGGAGATCGTGGAGAAGGCGAAGCAGACCGGGGCCAAGGTGGCGGGTCCGATCCCTCTGCCGACGAAGATCGAGCGTTTCACCGTGAACCGTTCGCCGCACGTCGACAAGAAGAGCCGCGAACAGTTCGAGATCCGCACGCACACGCGGCTGCTGGACATCCACGAGCCGCCCGCGGCGACGATCGACGCGCTGATGAAGCTGGATCTTCCGGCGGGCGTCGAAGTGGAGATCAAGCTCTAACGGTTCCCGGACGGATTCGAAACCCAATGAACGAAACGGTTAGGTGAGAGACATGAAAACCGGAATCATAGGAAAGAAATTGGGGATGACCCAGGTATTCGACGCCGACGGGAAGGTGATCCCCGTGACGGTGATCGAAGCGGGTCCTTGCACCG
The DNA here is from genome assembly GCA_016219515.1 of Deltaproteobacteria bacterium. Taxonomy (GTDB): domain Bacteria; phylum Desulfobacterota; class Deferrimicrobia; order Deferrimicrobiales; family Deferrimicrobiaceae; genus JAENIX01. Next base: position 850 of record JACRMU010000055.1, on the reverse strand, counting down.
TGGTCCAGAGGAAAACCTCCCGGGGCGACGGCTACGACGCCGTGCAGATCGGGTTCGGCCCGAAGAAGGCGCACCGTGTCGGCCAGCCGATGATCGGACATTTCCGGAAGGCGGGCAAGGGGGCGTTCGGAAAGCTGAAGGAGGTCCGGGTGCCTGCGGAGTCCCCGCTGGACGCGGGCCAGGAGATCCACGTCGACATCTTCCGGGAAGGCGATTTCGTCGACGTGACGGGGCAGACCAAGGGGCGCGGCTTCACCGGGTTGATCAAGCGGTGGAATTTCCGCGGCGGTCGCGCGACCCACGGATCCATGTTCCACAGGGCGCCGGGCTCGATCGGCGCGTCGGCGTGGCCTTCGCGGGTCATCAAGAACATGAAGATGGCCGGCCATTACGGCAACGAGAAGGTGACCGTCCTCAACCTGAAAGTGATCGGCGTCCAGCCCGAAAAGAACCTCCTCCTGGTGCGGGGCGCGGTTCCCGGGGCGAAGAACAGCCTTGTCTTCGTACGGCATGCGGTGAAGAAAGGCAATACGGCGGTTTCTTAGGAGCTCGAGATGGCAATGCTGGAAATGGTCGACAAGGAACGGCGGGTGAAGGAGACGGTAGAGCTTCCCGAAGACGTGTTCGGGGCCGAGGTCAAGACGCATCTCCTGCACCATGCGGTCGTGGCGCAGCTTGCGGCACGTCGTTCCGGGACGGCTTCCACGAAGACCCGGACCGACGTCGCGGGAGGAGGGAAGAAGCCCTTCCGCCAGAAGGGGACCGGCAGGGCCCGCATGGGCAGCTCCCGATCCCCGCTGCTGCGGGGCGGGGGGACGGTGTTCGGCCCTCATCCGAGAAGCTATGAAAT
>JACRMU010000035.1 GCA_016219515.1 Deltaproteobacteria bacterium | reverse complement strand
GCCTTCGTTCCCTGATGATGGACCTGGGCGGGGCGCCCCTGGTGGCCTTCGCGTGGGGGGTGGCCTTGAGCGCCCTGTTCCAGAGCGGCACGGCGGTGATGATCCTGCTGATCGCCTTCACCCAGGAAGGGGTGCTCTCCGTTTCCGCGGTCCTTCCCATGGTGCTGGGGGCGAACGTCGGGGGTTCGTCGGTGGCGTTCGTGGCCGCTTCCGGCTTGGCCGCCGAGGGGAAACGGGTCGCATGGGGGCACGTGCTGATGAAAACCGCCGGGGCCCTCCTGTTCCTGCCGTTCTTTTCCGTCGCGCGGGACCTTCTTTCCTCCGTTTCGACCGATCCGTCCCGGATCGTCGCCAACGCCCACACGCTGTTCAACCTGACGCTCGCGGCGCTCTTCTTCCCGATGGCGCCGCGGATCGCCTCCCTGCTGGCCGGGATCCTGCCGGAGAAGAAGGAGCAGGCCCCCCGGGGGAGGCCGGTGTACCTGGACCGGGAGCACCTTCCCGTCGCCGGAGCGGCCCTCGGGCAGGTGGCCCGGGAGATCATCCGGATCGCGGACATGATCCAGGAGATGCAGACGCTGGGCCTGCAGGCGGTCCGCAACGTGGGGGAAGACGTCGCCGGCCGCATCCGCCAGATGGACGACGACGTCGACGAGCTGACGCGCGAGATCAAGGTATTCCTGTCGGCGCTGGGCGAGGGGACGCTCGATTCGGAGCAGACGAACCGCGCCGTGGCGTACATCGCCATCGTCTCCGACCTGGAGAACATCGGCGACTTCGTCGACAAGACGCTGGGGGACCACGTGCGCCGGATGGCGGAGCGTCACGACGTTTATTATCATCCCGGCCCACAGAAAGACGCGGAGGAGATGTACCGGGAGGCGGTCTCCGCTTTCGTGACGCGGGACCGGAAGGCGGCCGAGATCGTCGTCGCCCGGAAGGAGGCCATCGGCCGGATGGAACGGGACCTGCGCCTCGCGCACATCCGCCGCCTCCGGAAGGGGACGCCCGAGTCCCTCGAATCGAGCGCGGCCCACCTCGACATCCTCTCGGCCTGGAAAGTGATCGCATCCCACTGCGCCGCGATCGCCCACAACGTCCTCCAGATGGAGGAGTAGAGCGGCCGGCCCGCGCGGGCGCCCTTGGCAATTGACCCTGCGGCCGGGACGGGGTAATTTAAAGGATCGACGATCATCATGGAGGGGGAAGCGGGAATATGGCGGATGAGTCGTTTGTTCTCATCGAGAAAAAAATCAGCGATCTTGTCGGGTTGGTGGCCGCGTTGAAAGGGGAGAATGCGGAGCTCTCCGCGCAGCTGGACCAGAGGAAGGCGGAAGCGAAGGAACTCGCGCGGAAGGTCGCCGACCTGACCAAGGAACGGAACGAGATCCGCGAGAGAGTGGATAAAATCCTGTCGCGCCTGGAAACCATTGAGTTGTGACGTGTCGAATGTATAATGGGTAGTGGAAGGCGATGAGCAACCGGTACGACGTGAACATCGCCGGGTACTCGCTGACCGTGAAGACGGACCGGTCGGCGGATCACATGGCGCGCCTGAGCGAGCTTCTCAACGAGAGGGTTCGCGAGGTGCAGAAGTCGGGCGTGACGTCGAATTACCTCAACGTCGTGATGCTGGCGGCGATGAAGCTGGCGGACGAGGTATTGGAGCTTCGGGGAAAGCAGGACGAGGAAAAGAAGCTCCTGGAGCAGAAGAGCCGGGAGCTCCTGAGCGCGCTGGACAGCGCTTTGAAATGAAGGGGCGGGGGAAGGTTTACCCCTGCCGTGCGCGTGATTGGCGAAAGAGTTTGAGCCAACACACGAAGAACGGGGTCCCTTCCTGACGGCGGTGCGCATCCCCCCAAGGGGAAGCCTGAAGCCGTCAACTTCAGGGAGCCCACCTGGTGAGAGCCAGGTTCGACTCGATCGCCGACACGGCACAGCGCAGGGGTTTTTTCCGTAACACCCGCGGGGAACCGCGATTACATAGATTGGAGCGGCAGGATAAAAGGTTTCATGACGTTCGTCCACGAATAAGGTTCGGTCGATTAGCCATAGTGGTTTCTCCGTAGCGGTGCGAGATCCGTATTCGTTCCGTCGCATCGCCTTATTCGCGGTTCCTGCCTCTCCCGTTATCCCAAAT
>JACRMU010000034.1 GCA_016219515.1 Deltaproteobacteria bacterium | reverse complement strand
AGAGCGGGGTCGTCCAGGCGATCTTTCCGGAAGGCGGCCTCTCCCGGGACGGATCCCTGCGCCCGCCGAAACTCGGCCTGCTCGACTACATGCTGCGATCCTTCAACCCGGACGGCCAACGGGACCTCGTGTTCATCCCCGTCGGGATCAATTACGACCGGACTCTCGAGGACCGGAGCCTGCTGGCCGAGTCGGACTCCGCAACGCGCAAGAAGGGCCTCCCCTTCGTGCTCGCCACCACGATCGGATTTATTCTGCGGAACCTCTTCCTCATGCTCCGCGGCCGCTGGTACCGTTTCGGGTACGCCTGCGTCAACTTCGGTTCTCCCCTGTCGATGAAGAGATATTGCAGGGAGCTCGGGATCGACTTCCGCTCCATGGACAAGGAGGAGCGGTTCCGGCAGGTGGGGACGCTCGCCGGGGGGCTGATGAACGCCGTGGGAAAGGTGGTGCCGGTCCTGCCGGTCTCTCTCGTGGCGACGGCGATCCTCCGGCATCCGGAGGGCCGGCTCAGCGGGCTGGAGCTGAAGGCCGAAGTCCATCGGTGCCTGCGCGGCCTGGCGGCGGGATCGCAGGTATACATCCCCCGCGGAGACCAGGATTACTCGATCGACGTGGGGCTGAGAATGCTGATTCTCCGGCGCCTCGTGAAGGAGGAAGACGGGCTCTATTCCGCCCGCCCGGAGGAGCTTCCCATGCTGCGCTACTACGCCAACGCGATCCGCCATCTCTTCCCCGAAACCGCCGCCGCGACCTCCGGGTAGGCCCGCCCGCAATCTTACGGGTCGCCCGGTTTCCCCACCCGGGGAAAGAGCGCTCCCGCCAGGAGATAGAGAGCCCCGCCGGCGGCGACCGTCCCGCGGAAACCGATCCACAGCGCTCCGACGGAAGCGAGCGACGCCCCGGCGACGGAAAAGAAGCCGTTGATCCCCCAGGCAAAGGGGATCGAAGACGGCGCGGCGCGGAAAAGCCGCGACAGCGCGGCGGGGAACGGGACGCCCATCAGGAAACCCGCCGGCGCCAGGGACGCCAGGAAGGAAACGGTCCGCAACGCCCCCCCTTTCGGCAGCAGGGCCTCCGCCGAAAGGGACAGGAAGAGGAACCCGGCCGGCGCCAGGATCGCGATCGCCGGACAGATCCATCTCCTCATCGTTTGCGCGGATTCCCATCGGGCGGAGAAGGCGCTCCCCAGCCCCGAGAAGAACGCGAATCCCCCGATCGCCGCGGTGGCGGCACGGATGGGATCGCCCAGGATCAGGATCCCGATTTTCAGATACGTCAACTCGACCAGCATGTACGCCAGCCCCAAGGAGGAAAAATAGGCCGCGAAGGCGGCCCCTCCCGCCGTCTCCCGGAGGCGCGCGAACGCGAGGGGGAAAAGGAGGCAGACCGCCGCAAGGGCAAGCGAGACCGCCAGGGACAACAGGAGAAACACCATCCCCCATTCCACGAAGGGGACCCACTGGTTCCCGAGGAGGCGGCGGAACTCCGGCAGGGAACGCAATTTAAGGAACCGGTGAAAATACGGAGAGTCGTCGGTGACCGGAGAAAGGTCGAAAAGCCCGCTCCCCCGATCGCCGGAGAACCCCGTAAGCGCGTTTTCCACCGCGTCCCGCAGCGCCTTCTCCTCCGCTCCCTCGGACGCGGATCCGGCCGGCCGCGGCCAAACCATCGAAAATCCCATTTCCTCGCAGAACCGGCGCGCCCGGAGATATTCCTCCTCCGTGAACGAAGCCCGCCGGGCGAGAACGACGAAGGATCCCCACCCTCTTGCCATGACGACCCTGTCGGAAGCGAGCCCGCCGCCGCGTTCCAGCTCCTTGCGGATCGTCGCCAGAATCTTCACGCTCTCCCGCGGGGGAGACTTCAACCAGCCGGAAAAGGCAATCAGCCCACGTTCCGTCAGGAGGGAAAGGGCGGAACGGATCCCCTCCCGGGAAAGGAGGAACGTCTCGCCGGTGGCGTGGATCCCCAGCGAGGAAAAGTTCGCCGAGGAGATCTCCGCCACCTCGATCAGATCGAAGCGCCGCCTTTCCCGCGCAAGGAAATTTCTTGCGCCCTCCGCCAGGATCTCCGTCTTCAACGACGCGGGCCATCCGCCGGAGAAGCCGGCAAGGTCGTCCCGGACCAGCACGACAAGCTCCGCCGCCGGTTCCACGACCGTGACCGACGCGGCTCCGTTTCCCGCCGCGGCCAGGATCCCTTCGGTCCCTCTCAGGCCGAACTGGAGGACCGCGGGCCGGGACACCATCCGGTAGGCCATCGCGGAGGGGAAATATCCGAGATAGGCGGGGGGATCTTTCCCGCCGCCCGAAGGGACGACCCCCCGCGCCTCGCCGTCGTGGAACAATGCCGCCTGCGGCGGGACGTCTCCCGTGAACCGGAAGCTCAATCCCGGCGCGCTGTGGATCCCGGGGGCATAAACCGCCCGGTAATCTCCCGACGGTCCGAACCGGGTCGCCAGCACCCTTCCTTCCGGCAGTCTCCGGGCGATCGCCAGGTCCTTGTAGGGAGACGGCGACAACTCCGCCGGAGGAAGAAGAAGCAAAAGAAGGGAGACCCCCCACACCGCCCGCCGGGCCCATCGCGGCCCGGCCCCCGGTTCCTTAAGGAGAAATGCGCCCGCGGCAAGACCGAGTCCCAGCGGGAAGCGCAGGAGCGCGTCCGTCGGGACCAGGGGAAAAGCGGCCAGGGCGATGACCGCCCCGGCCGCCGATCCCGCGAAACAGGCCGCGTACACCGGTCCCGGCCTACCGAACCGAAAGGCGAAGGGAACGGCGATCGCCCCGCCCGCCAGGAAAAACGGGACGGCCAGCAGAAGGAAAAAGAGGCCGAACGCCGGCCACGCGGCGGGGTCCCAAAGAAGCAGGAAGGGGTCGAACGCAACGTGCCGCGACGCCCGGAACGCAAGGTCGAACGACGGAGCCGCCAGGAGGATCAGCCAGGCGAAGGCCGGGCGGGGCGCCTTATCGATCCTGTCCCGGAGCAGGTGCAGCGCGACGCCCGCGGCGCCGAACCCGAGCATCGCCTGGGAAACGATCAACGGAACGAAATGCGGCCAGAAACGGAAGGACAGGAGGCGGATGAGGAAGATCTCGTTCGCCAGCGCCGCCGCCGACAGGAGGAAGACGGCGGGAAGGACGCTCCCGCGAAACGGCGCTTCAGTGGCCAAGGAGACGGACGAAGGCGACGGGGAGGACATTGCGCTGCGAGATGGCGCCATCGGGGCCCTTCTCGATGAACACCAGGTTCTGGGTCAGGAAGGGTCCCCCGACCGGCATGACCATCCTCCCGCCGTTTTTCAGCTGGCGGAGGAGGGGAGGAGGGACGTGGCCTCCCGCGCAGGTCACGATGATGGCGTCGAAAGGGGCGTTTTCCTCCCACCCGTAATAGCCGTCCCCCTGCCGGACGAAGACGTTTCGGTACCCCAGTTCGGCCAGAGCCCCGCGGCTCCTTTCGGCAAGGGACTCGAAGATCTCCACCGTGTACACCTCACCGGCCACCTTCGACGCGACCGCCGCCTGGTAGCCGGAGCCGGTCCCCACCTCCAGGACGCGGTCGGACGGCTTCAAACGGAGGATCTCCGTCATGAAGGCGACGATGTACGGCTGGGAAATCGTCTGGCCTTCCCCGATGGGGAGCGGGCGCGGCGCATACGACCGATGGCGGTATTCGGCGGGCACGAAGAGATGACGGGGGACCTCGGCCATCGCCTCCAGGACCCGGGAATCGGAGATCCCCGCCCCCCGGATCTGGTCCCTCACCATCGCAAGACGCTCGGCGGCGCGCGGATCGTCCGGTCCCGCCCACGGACACGGAGACGCCGGGAGGAACAAGACCATCAGAACAAGCGTGATCAACCTGAGGAATGTCATTGCAACCGGACTCCGGGCTCGCGGGGGAGTTCGAATCATAGGCTGGAATATTCTGATTCGAACTCCGAGCCCGCCGCCGACCGAATAGGGAGGAAAAGGGCGACCTTGCGGAGCCCGACAGGCGGGCGAGGCGGCCGCAGGGGCCGATGGCGTGATCGCCGAGGCTCAGGCGGTTCCCTGGAGCTGCATAGGGATCGCACGTTCAACCATCCCGCTCATCCTTCGTCCCCTTGCGCTTTTCCTCCTCTTCCTTCTTCATGGCGTCGCGAAGCTCCGTCAGGCGGTCCTCCACCATCCGGTTCAGCGTCCCTTCCGGGAATTTCCCGTCCGGGTCCGCCTCTCCCGCCGGGATTCCCGTCAGGATTTCGATCCCCTCTTCCACGTGCCCGATCGTGTGGACCAGGAATTTCCCCTGCCGGACCGCCTCGACGACCTCCTTCTTGAGCATCAGGTTCTTCACGTTTTGCCGCGGAACGATCACCCCCTGCGCCCCGGTCAGCCCCCGCAGACGGCACAGATCGAAAAACCCTTCGATCTTCTCGTTCACCCCGCCGATGGGCTGCACCCCGCCGTTCTGATCCATGGAGCCGGTGACCGCCACTCCTTGCCGTATCGGAACCCCCGCGATCGCGCTTCGATCATCCCGTAGAGCTGCTCGAAGGTGATCGACGCGGAGAGGCTGATCGGCCGCCGCGCCGCATACCTGCGTCCCAGGTAGTTCGAAAGGATGAGGATGGCCTTCTCGTGGATCTTCCCCGAAAGCTTCGTCTCCCTCTCGATGTTGACCACCCCGGCCTTGCCCGCGTAAACGGCGGTGGTGATCCGGGACGGGTTCCCGAACCGGTAATCTCCCATGTCCAGGACGGCCAGCCCGTTCACCTGGCCCGGCCTCTCCCCCGAGGTCTCCACGATGAGCGACCCTTCCGCCATCATCTCGCGGATCCGGTCCTCGATCCTGCGGTGGCGGTAGATCTTCTCGTCGAGCGCCTTCTCCACGTGGGGCCCGGCGACGACGTCGGCATCCTCCTTCTTCGCCCAGTAGTGGGATTCCCGGATCAGGTTGGAGACGTCGCTGAACTTCGCGGAAAGCTTTTCCTGGTGCTCCGCCAGCCGCGACCCGAACTCCACCACCCTCGCCACGCCGGTGGCGTCGAAGGGAAGAAGGTGCTCTTCGCGCGCTTTCTCCGCGACGAACCCGGCGTACTTCAGGGTATTCTCCCGCGTCCGCTCCATGCGGTTGTCGAAGTCCGCCTTCACCTTGAAGAGATCCCGGTATTCCTCGTCGAGGTTGTACAGGAGGGAGTATATCTCCGGGCTTCCGATCAGGATCACCTTCACGTCCAGGGGGATGGGCTCCGGCTTCATGGTCGCCGTCGTGACGAGGCGGTACTGTTCCCACACGTCCTCGATCCGCACCTCGGAATTCTTGATCGCGCGCTTCAGCGCGTCGTAGGAGAAGAGGTTCCGGAGGAGGTCGAGGGCGTTCACGACGAGATACCCGCCGTTCGCCTTGTGGACCGACCCCGGCTTGATCATCGTGAAATCGGTGATCGCGGCCCCGAGCTGGAGCTTGTGCTCGACGCGGCCGAAGAGATTGTAGTACGTGGGATTGCTCTCGAATACGCAGGGGCTGCCCGAGGCCTTTCCGTCGCCCACCAGGACGTTCACCGAATACCGGGTGAAGCTCGGCTCCTCCTTCTGCATCTTCAGGAAAGGGAGCGGGGGTGCGGGGGCCTCCTCCGCGGCGGCCTTGAAATCGTCGAGGTTCCCGAGGATGTCTTCCTGCGCGGCGCCCAGGTAGGCGAGCAGTTTTTCGTTGTTCGGGTACTTGACCCTGATGTCCTCGAACAGGTGCCCCAGGACGGAAAGCGCGGCGTGCCGTTCCAGCTCGCTCAGCTTTTCGCCCGTCGCCTTCTCTTCCTTCTTCACCAGCCGGATCGCATCGTCGGCCTTTTCCTGGATCGTCCGGCCGTTTTCCCGGAGGGCATCTTTCCGGTTCTGGTCCAGCGCGTTGTACTCTTCCTCCGTGATGGGCTCCCCCGAGACGCCGACGGCCACGATGGAGAACCCTCCCATCGCGGACTTGATCCGGAACCCCTTCGACTCCGCCTCCCGCTCGAGCGCCCCGAAGATCTCCTTCTGCCTCGCCTGGAACTCCTCCGTGACGGCGTTCCGCTGCTTCTTGTATTCCTTCGACTCGAAGACCCTCGGAATCTCCGCCCTCAGGAAGGCGATGAGCTCCTGCATGTCCTTCTGGAGCTCCGCCCCGCGTCCCGGCTCCAGCCAGATCGCGATCGGCTCTCCCGGATCCCGGAAATTGTTGACGTAGCACCAGTCGGGGGGGACGATCTCCTTCCGGGCCTTTTCCGATATGAAAGTCCGGATCGCGGAGGTCTTGCCGGTGCCGCTTTCGCCGAGGACGTAGATGTTGAACCCGTCGCTCTGCAGGTTCAGCCCGAAGTCGATCGCGTCGATCGCCCGCTGCTGGCCGATGATCCCTTCCAGCGGCGGCAGGTCCCCGGTCGTCCGGAAGGGCAACAGGGAAGGATCGCAGCGCCGGTAAAGGTCGTCCGCCGAGAGGATGCTCGCCATCGTCACCTCCTAAAAGGGCCGGCGGATAACCGCCGGCCCCCCTGCAACCGCTATTCCCAGATCCCCGCGCCGGCCAACAGGTCCTTGCCGGGAACCCTGTAGATGAAGCTGATCTTCTTCCGGGGCTTCGGATCCCCGGGGTTCGCCCACATGTAATCGGACCACCCTTCGCCCTTCGTCTTGGCGAGTTCCACGAACTCCTTGAAGAGGAGCTTCCCGGGCTCGCCCTTGTCCTTCCGGTCGAGCAGCCCCTGCCCGATCAGCGCGGGGCTCATCGGATGGGCGAGCATCTTCCCGTCCAGGTCCATGAGGAACACATAGGTGTCTTTCCAGACGAACTTGCCCTGCTTGTTATTGATCTCCTTGACGGCCTCGTCCAGCCCCTTGTCGAGGATCATCTGCGCCGCCTCCTTGGTCTTCGCGACGCATTCCTCCTTCGTGGCGCCGTCGGCAAAGGCGCCCGCGGCGAGGAAAAGACCGAATATCAACACCAGCATCGTCACTGCGGCCTTTCTCATGTTACCCTCCTTCGGATTTCCATCGTCGTCCGTTTCCTTGCAACCACCCCGTTCTCGACGCTCTGCGACAGGCCCCCGCATCACCCCCCTTCCGGCGAACCCCGATCTTATTAGGACAACATACCCGGGCTATTTCGGGTAGGGGTAAAAAACATAAAAGGAAAGAGCGAGCGCCGCGAGAATCCACATCCCGCCGGAAACCTCCCGGTGCCGCCCGGAGAGCGTCTTGATCGCAGGATACGCGATCAGCCCCGCCGTCATCCCGACGCCGATGTTGTACGTGAAGCTCATCAGCACGATGGTCAGGAAGGCCGGGATCGTCTCCGTGTAGTCCGCGAAATCGATCCGGACGATGGGGCCGATCATGAACACGCCGATGACGATGAGGACCGCCCCGTACGCATGGGGGGGAACGGCGGTGAACAGGGGCGCGAAGAAAAGGGAGAGGAGAAAAAGGGCTGCCACGACGAGGGAGGTGAACCCCGTCCTCCCCCCCTCCTCGATCCCCGCGGCGGATTCGATGAAGGCCCCCGTGGTGGTCGTCCCCAGCAGGGGCGCCGCCGTGGTGGCCAGGGCGTCCGCCAGCATCGGCTTCTCGATGTCCGGCAGGTTTCCCTTCTCGTCCAGGAGGCCGGCCCGGGCGGACAGGCCGATCAGCGTCCCCACGGTGTCCACGAACGCCATCACGAACATCGTCAGCACGATCGGGAAAAAGCTCAGGCTCAATGCCCCCCGAAGGTCCAGCTGCAACAGGATCGGACTCGGGTCGGGAGGGAGACTCACCCACTGGCCGGGCGCCGGAGTGATCCTGAAAAGGAACGAGAGGAACGTGGAGGCGAGGACGCCGATGACGATCGCCCCGGGGATCCGCCGGATCGTCATAAGGACGATCGCAAAAAACGTGAAAAGGGCCAGCAGCGGGGCCGGCTGGGTGAGGTTGCCAAGGGCCACCGGCGCCCCGGGGACTCCCAGGCGCACGAGCCCGGTCTCGTTGAGCCCGATGAAGGTCATGAAGAACCCGATCCCCACGGCGAAGCTGAACTTCAGCGTCTGCGGAAGGGCGTCGGCCAGCCAGCTCCGGACCTTGAACGCCGTGAGCAGGGTGAACAGCACGCCCGCGATGAACACGGCGCCCAGCGCCGTCTGCCAGGAATACCCGAGGACCTTCACGACGGTGAACGCGACGAAGGCGTTCTCCCCCATGTAGGGAGCGATCGCGAAGGGCCGCTTTGCGTACAGCCCCATCACGACGGTGCCGATCGCCGCGGAGAGAATCGTGGCCACCATCGAGGGACCTTTG
>JACRMU010000013.1 GCA_016219515.1 Deltaproteobacteria bacterium | reverse complement strand
TCCCGCAGATAAACCCCGTGGCCCACAATCCCCTGAAGGCATGCTCGAGCTGCCACAACCCGCACGACCCGAAGCCGCCGACCACCCCTAAGGAGTGCTCGGCGTGCCACGGGGAGATCGCCCGGACAAAGGCGGTGTCCCACCACGTCCAGCTGGAGTGTACGACGTGCCACCAGGCGCCGCAGCAGCACAAGATCGCGCCCAGGAGCATCAAGCCGACGAAGCCGCAGAACCGGGAGTTCTGCGGGAAGTACCACGCCAAGCACGCCAAGGAGAAAATGGCGAAGAACGCGCCGAGGGTCGACCTGTCCACGCACGGTGAGAAGTACGTGTGCTGGCAATGTCATTATCCGCATTCGCCGGAGGTGGAAGAGTGAACAGCAGAAGGAAATTCATGAGAGATGTCCTGGCGTTCCTCCTCTCCGGCGGCGCGATCGGGGGAATCCTGAAGATCCTGCCTTCGAGCGCCTTGGCGAAGGAAGCCCCGCGGAAGGGAAAGTGGTACGGGTTCGGCGTTTCCGTGGACAAGTGCATCGGCTGCGCGCGCTGCATGGAGGCGTGCAAGACCGAAAACGACGTGCCCCGCGAGCCGTTCTTCTTCCGGACCTGGGTCGAGCGCTACATTATCCGGAAGGACGGCGAGGCGGTCGTCAAGGCCATCGAGCCGAACGTGGAGGCGGCGCCCGACACCTCCGGGGACCGTTCGATCCTGCGAAGCTTCTTCGTCCCCAAGCTGTGCAACCAGTGCGCGGATCCTCCCTGCGTCCAGGTCTGCCCCGTCGGGGCGACGTTCCAGACCGAGGACGGGGTCGTCCTCGTCAACATAAAGACGTGCGTCGGGTGCCGGTACTGCATCCAGGCGTGTCCCTACGGCGCGCGCTATCTCCATCCGAAGACCCACACCGCGGACAAGTGCACCTTCTGCTACCACAGGATCTCCCAGAACCTGCTCCCGGCGTGCGTCGAAGTCTGCCCGACCCAGGCCCGGATCTTCGGAGACCTGAACAGCGGCGCGAGTCCCCTGACGCGGTTCCGGCGGATGAACAAGATCCATGTCCTGAAGCCCGCGCTGAACACGGAGCCGAAAGCCTACTACGCCGGTCTTGACGGAGAGGTCCGATGAGCCCCTAACTGAGGCGTACCCTTTCCGAGCTCCTCCCCCAGATCCAGGGGTACATCTATCCCAACGAGATCGAGGTCCACTGGGGCCTGCTGATCGTGGTCTACCCGTACATCACCGGGATCGTCGCCGGGGCCTTCATCCTGGCGTCGCTGGTGAAGGTGTTCAACGTCAAGGAGGTGCAGCCGCTCTACCGGCTGTCGCTCCTGACGGCCCTTTCCTATCTTCTCGTCGCGCCGCTGCCGCTGCTGTCGCACCTGGGCCACCCCGAGCGGTGCTTCGAGATGTTCCTGACCCCGCAGCCATCTTCGGCGATGGCGATGTTCGGGTTCGTCTACGCCTGGTACCTCATGGCGGTCCTGCTGATCGAGATCTGGTTCGTCTACCGCACCGACCTGATCGAATGGGCGGAAGCGGAGTCCGGGCCGATGAAATGGATACACAAGGTCCTGTCGCTCTTTTCCAGGGACCGGAGCGAAAGCGCTTTGAACTTCGACCACAAGGCCCTCAAGACGATCACCATCATCGGCATCCCCTCGGCCTTCCTCCTGCACGGCTACGTGGGGTTCATCTTCGGCTCCGTCAAGGCGAACCCCTGGTGGAGCAGCGTGCTCATGCCGATCGCATTCCTCTTTTCCGCCATCGTGTCGGGGGTCGCGCTGGTGATCCTCCTGTACATGGTCATCACCCCCCTCACCGGCGGGAAGATCAACATGAAGTGCGTCGACAAGGCGGTCGATTTCCTCTTCTACGCCGTCATCGTCGACTTCACGTTGGAGTTCGTCGATTTCATCCACCGCATCTACCAGAGCGAGGAGGAGATCAAGATCCTCTCCGAGATGGTCATGAGCAAGCTCTTCATGAGCCTCGTCATCATCCAGGTCCTGCTGGGGATGATCCTCCCCCTGGGGATCATCGGAGTCACCAAGATCTTCAAGAAGCGGTTCACCCTGAACGAGGACCTGCGGAAGATGCTCTACTTCATCTCGGTGCTCCTGATCCAGTTCGGCATCTTCACCATGCGGTGGAACGTCGTCATCGGCGGGCAGATGTTCTCCAAGAGCTTCCGGGGGCTTACCACCTACAAGATGGAAATCACCGGGATCGAGGGGCTCCTATATACCCTGGTGCTTCTGGCCCTGCCCCTCGTCATCCTTACCGTGCTGCTGAAAATCCTGCCTCCCTGGAAGGAGTTGCGGGAGGAGGGGAAGGACCTGGAAGGGGGGACGCCGGGGGGCCTGCCGGCCACCGAAGCGTAACCGCAAACACCCGCAAGAAGGAGCATTCCCAAGGGCGCCGGGCGATATCCCGACGCCCTTTTTTTATGGTGCGCCCGGCAGGGCGCACAGCGCCGTGACTGGCGCTATCCAGTCTGCGATGGCGGCGGACCCCTGGAAGTCCTCGCTTGGCATGCCTTGGGCGGGTGCGACATCCGTTGCTGTCCCATCGGATGCTCGCAGGCGCAAAAGACCATGAAAACCGACGGTAAATGGTATCGATAGGGATTTTCTCTTTTATCGCTCGTTGCACCCTTCGACAGAGCCCTCGCACTCCCTGAAAAACGTATATCGCATTGATTTATAATAGATATTCTCTTTCCGCCTCTTGTTGGCATCCTCCTTGAAGAACCCAGGGTCATGAAAAATCTTTTCGGCATGCGACTCCCCATCGTGGCTCACACCGCCCTACGCCGGGCGGTGTCGCACGAAACCATTTGTTTTTCATGCGAAATATTGAGGAATTGCCGATGACCGTTGACGGAAAAGGCAGCTTGATCCCCACCAATTACCCAAAAAGCATCAGAAGGAGCGAAAGAAGGAGGTCGATCATGAAACGGATGAAGCCGGTGCGCATGCTTCTTGGAACCTTTCTTGCCGCGGTTTTACCGGTCGCCCTGATAGTTGTTGCGCCGGTCCCGGAGACGGCGATGGCGGCGGTCACCTGCCCGAACACCATCACCGCCGACGTGGTCGTCTTCGACACGCCGGTGATGTTCAACCGACTCGGCGCCCAGAACCCGAACTGGATCACGTACGCTCTGGAGCGGGACGTCGTCGCGCTGACGCCGGGCACGGCCCCCGGGCCGGGCAACGCCCAACTGCGCAAGGACAAGCGGCTCCGCCCGATGGTCCTTCGCGTCAACGAGGGCGATTGCCTGCAGGTCAACTTCAAGAACTGGCTGGCGCCTGCGGCGAGCCCTTTTCCTTTGGCCGACCGTGAGCCCGCGATGGACGGCGGCTCCCCGTTCCTCCTCATCGACGACCAGGTGGCGGGACGGAACGCGGGCTTCCACGCAAAGGGCCTTCAGCTGGCGGACGGCATCTCCGACGATGCCTCGAACACGGGGAACAACGCGAGCAGTCTGGTGCCTCCCGGCGGCAGCGCGACGTACAAGTATTATGCCCCGCCCGGCACGCGCGGGGCCTACCTCGCCGACAGCTACGGCGCCACGTTCGGCAGCGATGCCTCGGCCGGCAACACCGGGCAGGGGATGTTCGCCGCCGTCAACGTGGAGCCCAAGGGCGCCCGCTGGTACCGCAGCCAGTTGACCGAGGAGGAGATGTTCCTGGCGACCGTCGGCTACACCGCGGCGGGGCAGCCGATCCTCGACTACGAGATGCCCTATCCGAACGTCGAGCCGTGGATCGCGGAGGGGAAGGCGGGCAAGCCGATCCTGAACCTTCGGGACGGCAACGCCATATTCCACTCGGACCTGAACGCGGTCATCGCAGGGCCGAATCCCGACGGCACCTTCCCGGCGTCCACCTATCCGCTCGAGAGCGCGGGCAAGCGGAATCCGGCCGTCCCGAACCGCCTCGAGCCGTTCCGCGAGTTCACCGTCGTTTTCCATGACGAGGCATCGGTCGGCCAGGCGTTCCCGGGCTTCTTCGACGACAATCCGGTGACCCGCCGCATCCTCCACGGCGTCCGGGACGGATTCCTCATCAACTACGGCTCGGGCGGCATCGGGTCGGAGATCATCGCCAACCGCCTGGGGGTGGGGCCGATGTGGGATTGTCTTTCCTGCTCGTACGAGGAGTTCTTCCTCGGATCGTCGACGGTCGGCGACCCGGCGATGCTCGTCGACTTCCCGGCCAACCTGGGGCTCGAGGGGTGCGACATCGCGGGCAACGGATGCGACATCGTGGGGCCGAAGGCGACCAAGGCGCTCTTCCCCGACGACCCTTCCAACGTGCACCACAGCTATCAGAGCGACCGCGTGGTGTTCCGCAACCTGCACGCGGGCAAGGAGCACCACATTTTCCACCTGCACAACCACCAGTGGCTGTTCGACTCCAACGACGACAATTCCAACTACCTTGACGCCCAGGCGATCGGTCCGGGCTCCGGTTACACCTACGAGATCAACTTCGGCGGCAGCGGCAACAGGAACAAGACCGCGGGGGACGCGATCTTCCACTGCCACTTCTACCCGCACTTCGCGCAGGGGATGTGGGAGCTGTGGCGGGTTCACGACGTCTACGAGACCGGAACGCGGCTCGCGGTGACCGGCGAAGACTTCCACACGACGCCGTTCGCGCTTTGGGACGGCACGCCGGCGCTCCATCCGTCCGCCGGGGCGACGCTCCCCGCAGGCTCCCGCGTCCGCGCGTTGCCCGACGGCGAGATCCTGGACGGCACGCCGATCCCGGCCCTGGTGCCGCTCCCCGGCAAGGCGCTTCCGCTGATGCCGGCCGACGTCGCGATCGTGCAGAAGAACGCCAACCCGGGGGTGGACGAAGACCCGTTCACGCCAGGCGTCCAGGAATTCGTGGACTCGAGCCAGGCATACGTCGTTGAGCGCGACAAGAACCCCGGCTTTCCCTTCTGGATCGCCGGCGTCGATTGCGGCAACGACCCGGCAACCTGCCCGATGGGCGTGGTGGGCCAGCGCCCCCCGACGCCCGTCCTCGACATGGTGAACGAAGGACAGTCGGCAGCGCTCCGCTCCTCCAACCCGGCGCTGTTCGGCAAGCTGAACAGCATGACGGGCAACGCGAACGGCGGCTGGGACGGCGGGCTTCCCCGGCATTCCCTCGACGGGTTCCTCGCCGCCGGGGGCCGGACGATCGACGTCTACCACCAGGAGCAGACCAAGCTCAGCTTCCACAAGGAGGTCTTGAAGGCAAAGGCGGTCTGGTTCCCCGAGGGCGGCACCGACATCGAGCAGACGGCGATGGCGTTCCATGCCGTCCGGAGCCACCCGAGCACGGCGGTTCACCTTGACGGCACCACGGCGCCCGCGGACTACGTCACCAACGGCGCCCCGCCACAGGGCGGCTCTCCGTATTTCGAGCCGTGCATCGACGACAAGGGAAAGACGCTCTTCTCCGGCGCCGGCGCCGGGCAGTGGTTCGGCGCGGACCCGGGAAGCTTCGTCAACCTCGGAACTTCCTCGTTCAACGCCACGAACCCGCGGGTCTACAAGGGCGCGAACATCCAGATCGACGCCGTCTTCAACAAGATGGGCTACCACTACCCCCAGCAGCGGATCATCTCGCTGTGGCAGGACGTGGCGCCCTTCATCAGCAAGCAGAAGCCGGCGGAGCCCTTCATCATCCGCAACAACACGCTCGATTGCACGCGGTACCTCCACACGAACCTGGTGCCGAACCGGTTCGAGGTCGACGACTACCAGGTGACGACCCCGACCGATATCATCGGCCAGCACATCCATCTGCCCAAGTGGGACCTGCCGTCGGCCGACGGATCGGGAAACGGCTGGAACTACGAGGACGGGACGCTTTCGCCCGGCTCGGTGCGCGAGCGCATCCACGCGATCAACAACTACAATCCGACCGGCGCAGGCAACCCCGCGAACAGCTCCGGCGCCGGTGCGAACGCTCCGCTGGCGGCGCTGGCCCACCCGTTCTTCGGCGGCGGACTGGGGGGCGAGTACCTCGGCGCCCGTACGACGATCCAGCGCTGGTTCTTCGACCCCGTGCTCAACGTGAAGAACGTGGACCGGGGCCTGGGGATCATCTTCAGCCACGATCACTTCGGGCCCTCCACCATCCAGCAGATCGGCCTGTACGCGACCGTCCTCGCCGAGCCGAAGGGCTCGAAGTGGGTGCACAACGAGACGGGCGTGGCCATGTACACGCGCCCGGACGGCGGCCCGACTTCCTGGCAGGCGGCCATTTTGCCGCAGTCGGGGGGCGCGCAGTTCGAGGCCTTCCGCGAGTTCTGGTTCCAGCACAGCGACTTCCAGAGCGCATACGAAGCCGGGGTGTACATCGGCGCCGGCCCGGACGGACGACCGAACGGGGTGCTTCCGGATGCGAACAGCTTCCGGGCCGCCATCAATCCGTCGGTCAAGCCGCTGACGACTCCGGTGTTCCCCGACGTGATGCGCGCCGCCGCCGACTGCGGCGACGGCACGCTGCGCCCGTGCCCCGAGGCCATCTCGGCCGACGACCCGGGGTTCTTCGTCACCAACTACCGGAACGAGCCGATCGGCTGGCGCGTTTATGACCCGAACAAGGTCGGACCCGACGGCAAGCTGGGCGCACAGGCCGACGGCAGGGCGGGAGACCTCGCGTTTGCGCTCCAGTCCCGAACGGACCGCAAAATCCCGGCGTTCAACACCGCGCTCGGCAACACCCCGTACCCGGCGCTCACCGGCGGCATCCTGCCCGGCGATCCCTTCACGCCGATGCTGCGGGCCTACTCCGGCGACCTGATCCGCATCAAGTCCCAGGCCGGCGGCGACGAGGAGGAGCACAACTTCACCATGACCGGCGTCAAGTGGCTCCAGGGCGGCTCCGGCCACGGCCGGGCGCCGAACTCCGGCTGGCGGAACGCGCAGCACCGGGGCATCTCGGAGCAGTTCACCTTCGCCGCTCCGATCACCCCGCTCGCGGATTCGCTGCAGACCCTGGTCTACGCGGACCATCTCTACAACACCAGCACGAACGTGGACGGCTGGTGGACCGGGACCTGGGGGCTGATGAGGTCCTACAACCTTGCGCAATCGAACCTCTTCAAGCTGCCCACGACGAAGGTGCCGGTCATCCCGGTCAACGGCGCGTCATTCAACAACGTCTGCCCCAACACGGCTCCGGTCCGCAGCTATGACGTCACTGCCGTGCTGGCCAACACCGCCCTCGGCAATGCCGTCGGCGCGGTCATTCCTTCCAACATCAACCCGACGACCAACGCCGGCGCTCCGCTCGACCCGGCCGACGGCACGCTCGTCTACAACCCCCGCCCGACGCCGCTTGCGGTTCCGGTCGACGACCTCGGCATCCAGCTGCCGGGCGAGGTGCCGCGGCAGGGGCCGCTGCACGACCCGACGGCGATCCTGCTGGTGCGGACATCCGACCTCGGGGCGGACGGCAAGCTGCTGCCCGACGCGCCGGTGGAACCACTCGTCCTGCGCGCCACCGCGGGCGAGTGCATTGCGGTCACGCTGCGCAACCGGCTTCCCGCGCAGATGCCGGACCTGCCCGGCCATTTCCAGGTGATGCCCGTGGTCCCCCGGGACAAGAACGATCCCGCGGGAGTGACGTACTTCGGCAACAACCTCCTCCGTCCTTCCAACCACGTCGGCATCAGCCCGCAGCTCGTGGCCCACGACGTGACGAAGACCGGCCTGGCCGTCGGAAAGAACATCGTCCTGCCGGAGTTGGGCATCGGCCCGCTCGTGGCGCCCGGACGGACGCAGACCTTCCGCTGGTACGCGGGAGACCTGCGGGCGGTGCCTGCCGGAGGCTCGATCCTGCAGCGCATCAACTTCGTGGCCACGCCCATCGAGTTCGGGGGCTCGAACATCAGTCCGGCGGACGTGATCAAGCAAGGGACGAAAGGCCTCGTGGGCGCCCTCGTGATCGGGCCCCAGGGCGCGACGATCGCCGAGAACGACAGGGCCTGGGACCATCAGCAACCCAACCCGGGGGTTACCCGGAAGACGAGGGCTTCGGGGACCTTCAACGGCACGATCCGGGACTTTGCGGTCATATTCCAGAAGGCCCAGAACCACTACTACTCGGACGGCGAGCCGGCCGAGAATATCGGCGGCGAGGCGGAGTCCGGTGACGCCGGGGGAACGGCCATCAACTACGGCACGGAGCCCATGTGGTTCCGCTTCGGGCTCCAGCCGCGGACGGCGTTCGGCACGGCGGGAACGCCGGGCAGTTTCGGCTCCGTGGCCAACCCGGAGGAGGCGTACAGCAACCTGCTCACGGGCGGCGACCCGGCCACGCCGGTATTCACCGCTCCGGCCGGCGCTCCGGTTCGGATGCACGTCCTCGGCGCACCGGGCGCCACCCGCGGCAGCGTCTTCAAGCTGCACGGCCACCTCTGGCAGCGGGCGCCGTACGTCTGCCCCGGCCAGAACGACGGTCTGCCGGGTCTGACAGGGAAGTGCAACTGGACCGACTTCGGCGCGGCGAGCTTCGAACCGGGCTCGCGCGCGATCGGGGTCAACCCGATCGGGATGTACCTGGGGGGCCAGGAAAGCATTCTCCCGGGCAGCCACTTCGACATCGTACTCCCCGGCGCAGGCCTCGGGCCGACCGGCGGAGCGGGCGGCGTCGGCGCGGTGAAGGGCGACTACCTCTTCCGCAGCCAGGAGTCCTTCGGCAATACGCAGGGACTCTGGGGAATCCTGCGGGTCGAATAGGCATCGGGTGAGTCATAAGGAACGATAAACGATCGGTAACCGCGGTTGCCGCCCCGTCCGGGGCGGCAACCGCCGGATAAGGAGAAACGCGATGAAGAACGCGACAAGGGATTTCAGGGTGAAATGGCTGGTCGGCCTTGCAGTGATATCGGCGGTCCTGCTCGCCGTCGCGGTGCCGGCCCATGCCACCCTCCAGAGGGTAGGGCCTGTGAGCAACGCGCCGTCGATCGGTGGTTATCCGTCGTGGTACCAGGACCACACCGGGTTGACGCTGGAATTCTGCGATCCGAAGAACGCTTCCGAAGTGGAAGGCGGCTGGTGCCTGCTCCTTCCCCCCGACGTTCCGACGGTGCCCGAGGTCTTCCCGAATCCGTTCTTCGACGAGCATTTCTACTTCGCGGCCAACGCGAACCTGAACCTTGGAAACGGCGGCAAGGCCCTGCTGGTCCTTGCGGAGGAGGGGGCCTTCGCCACCGGCCCACCCGCGCCCGGCGACCAGATCACGTTCTCCCGCATCCGGGTGAAGCTCACGCCGGTCCCCGTGACCGGTACGTACCGGTTCATTCATCCGTACGGGGAGGAGATCGTCGACGCAAACGCCGGCGACGTCATCTTCATCACCGACGACATCGGGATCAACTGCCCTCCGGGCGGTCCCTTCGACTGCTCCCTGCAGTCGCGGCTCGGCCCGTTCCTGCTGCCGTCGGCAACCCCCGGCGGCCCGGAAATGGCCGCGCTGACCGCATTGAATCCTACTCCGGACACGGATCCTGCACACTTCGGGGGGGTGTTCGGTCCCACGCCGTATCCGGGCACCGGCAAGGCCTACATCGCCGATCCCGCCCGCATCGGGCCGGTCACCGGCAGCCCGCTGGGCCAGAACTTCTTCCGCATTGAAGGTCCCGCGGGATCGAACCTCGACGGCGCGGGCAACAACTTCATACAGACGAGCGATTTCAGCCTGATGGGAAGAGTTTTCGAAGGCGCGATCCCGAGCCACGTTACGCTGGACCGGGCGAGCTATTCCCGCCCGCTGGCCGGCACGCAGAAGGTCGACGTTTTCGCGACCGCCTTCCCCGCGATGCAGGCGCGGCTTCCCGCGGGTCCTGCGCCGTCGGTGATCACTCCCCAGCTCCGGTTCTACGACTCCGCCTGCGGCGTGGACCTGGCCGGCGGCTTCATCGCACCGGCGGGCGCCTCAACGCAGATGGCCTCCCCCGGTCTCATGATCCCGCCGCAGCCCGCTCCGCCCAGCATCTACTGGGGGCAAAGCCAGCCTGCGCTGATTCCCCTGGCCGTGTGCGTGGAACATGAGAATTCCGTCAACGCGAACAACCAGATCGTGCCGGCCTTCTTCCAGGCGAACGTCACCGACCAGATCTTCATCACCGCGGCCAACTACGATCCCGCGAACGCGGGCAGCCTCTCGGTCAGCGCCGGTTCCAGCGACGAAGTTGCCCCGCCCACTCTGTCCGTGGGAGGACTCGGCGATCTCGTGAACGGACAGTTCCTTCTCGCGCCGCTCGCCGCGCCGCCGGCCAAGGTGCGCGTCCTTTCCAGCTATGGCGGCTCGAACGAGTTCCAGGTAAGCACGGGCGTCGGCGCGGCGGGAGGCGGGAACATCCCCGTCGCGGCCAACGACACGGCCACGGTCCTCGAGGATGCGCCGGCAACGCCCATCAACATCCTGGCCAACGACACCCTCAACGGCGGGCCGATCCCCGCCGGCGCCACCATAAGCATCGTGGCGGCGCCCCTGCTCGGAACGGCGGCGGTAAACGGCGCCGCGATCGACTACACGCCGAACCCGAACGCCAACGGGACCGACGGCTTCACTTACCGCGTCACGGTCGCGGGGCAGAGCTCGAACATCGCCGCGGTGACCGTCACCATCACCCCGGTGAACGATGCCCCCGTGGCCGCCAACGATACCGCCACGGCGATCGCCAACCTGCTGACCCCGATCGACGTGCTGGCGAACGACACCGATCCGGACGGCCAGGCGAACCTTGCCGCTCCGGTGAACGTCATCAAGGGCACCTCGCCCGTGGGGTCGATCTGGACCCTGACGGTGAGCGGCCGCGTCGTGAACTTCACAGGCAACCTGCCCGGCGCCTACACGTTCACCTACCAGGCGAGCGATGTGGCGGGGGCGGTTTCCGCAAACACGGCGACGGTTACGGTGACCGTGGCCGCCGGCGAGACGGTGACGATACAGCTCGCCGAGTTCCGCACCACCAACCGCGAATGGAGAGTGTCCGGCGTGATCGCGCCGACTACGTCGGGAACGGTCACGGTCCGTTACGCGAACGGGCCGAACGCCGGGCTGCTGATCGGCACGGCACCGATAACCGCCGGGACATGGTCGTTCCGGGAGAGCGGCGTGACCGGCCTCCGGGATCCAAGGACCGGGCAGGCGACCCAGATCCGCGTTACCGGTCCGGCGGGCGGCGCCGGCTCTGTCGCCAACATCTCATTGCGCAGGTAACGATCACCGGAGACGGCGTCTCCGTAAGCTGCAAGGCGGGTGCTGCCCCATTTTCCGCAGGGGCCGCACCCGGTTTTTTTCCTCCTCGGCCGGAAGCCGGCGTAACGGTTCCTCCCCGGATCGAATATGATGGTATATGCATGAAACTTTGCCGTCCGCCGTCGCGTCTTCTGAGGGGATATAAGTCATCGAGCATACGCACGGGAGGAACCATGGTGGATCGTTCCGCAGGACTACGATGCCTCGCCTTGCTGTTTCTTCTTCTTGCGCCTGGTTTGGCCCTTGCCGCCCGGAACGATAATGAAGCCGTTCCTTCGGGTTCGCCGCCCGCCGGGGAGGCCCGCGAAAACCGGATCACCCGGCAGGGGATGACGATCGAATTCTCCGCCCGCCCCGTGGGCGGAAAAGGGGACCTGCGGGAAGAGGATTACGCGGACGTGACGTTCCGGATCACCGACGCCGGGACCGGGCAGCCGGTCCGGGCGCTTGCCCCGGGCGCCTGGATGGATATCGGCCAGTCGCTGGCGGGGCATGAGAAAGCGCCGCTGGACTGCCGCCAGAAGATGAGTCTCTTCCTGTCCGGCCGGGTCGGCATCCGGCCGATGATCGATCTCAACAGCTATTTCGTCCTTGCGCTGAACCGCGACTCGAGCATCTCGGTGGTGGATCCCATGGTGGGTATGGCCGGGAAGACCTATCTTTACGCCCACATCCCACTCCCGCGCCCCGGCGCCGATTGGGCGAAAACGGCGGACGACAACCGCCTGTTCGTCACCTTGCCCAGGGCCGGCCGGTTGGCGGTCGTGAACACGGAGAGCTTCAAGGTCGCCGGCGGAGTGGACGTGGGCGGGGTGCCGGTCCGCATCGCGATGCAGCGGGACGGAAAATACCTATGGGTGGGCGATGAGAGCACCGAGGCGGGCCGAAGCGGAGTCGTGGTGGTGGACCCCGCGAAGCTGGCCGTCGCCGGCCGCATTTCCACCGGCCGAGGCCGCCACGAGATCGCCTTCTCCGACGACGACCGGTACGCGTTCGTCGGCAACCGCGAAGACGGGACCGTGTCGGTGATCGAGGTCGGCAAGCTCGCAAAGATCAAGGATGTGAAAACCGGCCCCCAGCCGGCCTCCCTGGCCTACTCGCGTCAGGGCCGGGCGATTTACGTCACCGACGGGAGATCCGGGGAGATTGCCGTCATCGACGCCGTCCGCCACGAGGTGGCGGCCCGCATCCCGGCAAAGCCCGGAATCGGGGAGATCCGCTTCACCGACGACGGCCGCTTCGCCCTCGCGGTCAACCCGGAGCAAAATGCCGTGTACGTCGTGAGCGCATCCGAAAACCGGATCGTCCACACGATCGCGGTCGACGGCCGTCCGTCCCAGCTGGTGTTCACCAAGGCCTTCGCCTACATCCGCTCGCTCGATTCCGACCGGGTGACCATGATCCCGCTCTCGGAGTTGGGGCGCGACCAGGCGCCGCAGGGGATCGCCTTCCCGACGGGGGACAGCGCGCCCGGCACGGTGAGCCCCGGCATCGCCGTTGCCGGCCAGATGTCCCCGGCGCTCGGCGAGGCCGCGGTCATGGTGGCCAATCCCGCCGACGGGAACATCTACTACTACATGGAGGGGATGGTGGCCCCGATGGCGACCTTCCGCAATTACGGCCATCGTCCCGAGGCCCTCACGGTGGTCAACCGGAGCTTCAAGGAAACGGAGCCGGGGGTGTACAAGGCGACGGCCCGCCTCCCGGCGTCCGGGAAGTACGACGTGGGGTTTATCCTCACTTCTCCCCAAATCGTCCACTGCTTCGCGGCCGAGGTCAACGCGAACCCGGACCTCCCGCGGACCGGGCCGGCTCTTGCGGTCGAGTACCTGCTGAAAGACCGCCGCGTGCGGGCGGGAGGGGACCTGGCGGTGCGCCTGCGGCTGACCGACGCCGCCACGGGCAAGCCCCGGGCGGGACTTGCCGACGTTCGGCTCCTCTACTACATGGCCCCGGGACAAAACCGGAAGCAGGCGGCCGGCCGGGAGGTCGGCGAAGGGATCTACGAGTTCTCGCTGTCCGTGCAGGAGGCGGGTGCATATTACGTCTACGTGGCGGTCCCGTCGGAGAAGGTCGATTTCAAGGACCTGACGCGCCTGAGCATCATCGCCGAGACGGAACCCGGCCCGGCGAGGGGTCGGGGAAAGCCATAAGGAGCCCCCCGCCCATGACGCCACCCCCGGTCGGCGGAAGTGCCGGGGTCCTTATCCTGCTCCTGTCGGGCCCTTCCGCCTTCTGCCTTACCGGCGCGCAACAAAGGGGAAAACGAATCTACATGGAAGGAAAGGGACGTTACGAGATCTCCGCATTCCTGCCGGGCGCCGGCGTCAAGGCGCCCGGATCGGGATTTCCCTGCATCAACTGTCACCTGTCGGGGGGCGCCGGCCAACTCGAGGGAGGGATCCAGTCCGCGGACATCACCTGGTACAACCTGACGAAGGAATACGCGGGCACCCGCCCATCCGGACGCGCCCACCCTCCCTACGACGACGATTCCGTGATTGCGGCGGTCGTGAGCGGACAGGATCCCGCCGGGAAAGAGCTGGACAAGGCGCATCCCCGCTACGAGATGACGGGAGAGGATTTGAAGGACCTGGTCGCTTACCTGAAATTCATGGATCGCGAACCGGTTCCCGGGGTGGCCGACAACGAGGTGCGGGTGGGAATCCTGCTGCCGGAAACGGGAGCGCTTGCCGAAGCGGGGCGGGAAGTGGAGGGCCTTCTCTCCGGATATTTCGCGGAGGTGAACTCCCGCGGGGGTCTCTACAATCGCTCGCTGGTCCTTGTTCCGGTGCGGTACGACGCTTCCGGGAGCGAAGGGCCGCCGGCCGCGGCCCGGAAAATCCTCGATAACGACGACGTCTTCTGCTTTCTCGCAAACATCCGCCCGGGGCCGGAAGACGGGACCGTCCGGTACATCGCGCTGAGGAAGGTGCCCGTGATCGCCCCGCTTCTCTCTCCTCCGGAAACCGGCTTCGGAACGGATCGGTACACCTTCCATATCTTCTCGGGCGTAAGCGACCAGGCGAAGGTGATGGTGGATTTTCTGGCGGAGCGGCTTAAGGAACCGGAGAGCAGGATCGGGATCCTGTTCGCCGCGGACAGGCACGGGGAGGCGGGCGCGGCAGGCGCGCTGGGACAGATGAGGAAGGTTGGCCACCCCCCGGCCGTGGAGCTGCCTTTCTCTCCGGAGAAGTTCTCCGCAAAGGATGCGGTGGACCGGTTGCGCAGCGAAGGGGTGGGCGCCGTTCTCTATTTCGGCGGCTCCCGCGAGGCCCTCGCCTTCGTTCGGGAGGCGGATGCCCGCGGATGGCGGCCCCCGTTCGTAGCCCCCGCTGCGCTGGTGGGGGAGGCGCTGCAATCGGCTCCGTCGCGGTTTCTCGGGTCCGCGTTCCTCGCCACGCCCGTTGCGGCTCCCGACTCCTCCTCGCGGAAGATGGAGGAGTTCTTCCGGCTCGGGAAGAGGTACCGTGTGGGGGAAAGGCACCCGACGTTCCAGCTCCTTGCGTATTCCGGAGCGGTCCTTCTGGAGGAGGGGCTCAAGCGGTCCGGCAGGGCGGTAACGCGGGAGAAGTTCGTCGATTCGATCGGGAACCTGTGGCAGCTCGAAACCGGGGTGACGCCGCCTTTGACGTTCAACCCGAACCGCCGGGCGGGGGCGGTCGGAGCGGCGATCCTCGGGGTCGACCCCGAGACGCGCCGGTACGTTCCGGTATCTCCGTGGCGGGAACCCAGATAGGAGCGGCGCGGATGTCTCCCGCCGCCAGGATGAGATTTTGCGCGTCTTGCGGGACGCCGCCTGCATCGTAATACCGGGCGGTTCGGAGGAGGACAGGAAGCCATGGCCGTGCGTAGGAACGGGGAAACGAGAGGGCGATTCGGAGGCATGGCGGGAATCGCCGTCCTCGTCCTCGCCGCCGCGCTTTTCGCCCCGCAGGCCGGGGAAAGCTTCTACAAGCAGGAGGGGACCCCCGGCGCGAAGGACGGAAAGCCCCGGGAGGAGC
The DNA here is from genome assembly GCA_016219515.1 of Deltaproteobacteria bacterium. GTDB lineage: Bacteria > Desulfobacterota > Deferrimicrobia > Deferrimicrobiales > Deferrimicrobiaceae > JAENIX01. Next base: position 2,169 of record JACRMU010000013.1, on the reverse strand, counting down.
AGAACCGGGAATATTTCACCGACCGGAAGGTGGTGACCCACGACGGGAAGGAAATACGCTTCTACACGGATCTCCTGAAGGGCCGTGTGGTGCTGATCAGCTTCTTCTACACGAACTGCCCGACGGCGGAGCCGGACACGGCGAAACTTGCGGAAATCCGGGGGATGCTGAACGGCAAGGACAGGGAGAAGGTCCTGTTCGTCTCCGTAAGCGTCGACCCGGAAAGAGACACCCCGGATGCGGTGAAGGAGTACGCGAAGCGGCACGACCCCGGGAAAGGGTGGTTCCTCCTGACGGGCGAGAAGGCGAACCTCCAGGAGATCAACCGGAAGCTGGGCAATAAAAGCCCTGACCCGGAATCCCACATCCGCATCTACCTCCTCGGCAATCCCAGGACGGGCCACTGGATACGGATGAACCAGTACGCACCCTCCCGGTCGGTGGCGGAAGGGCTGCATCTTCTCGCGGAGGAATGAAGGAAACCCGAAAGGAGCCGTACATGGACGGGGGAAAGCGTAGGGCCTGCACGATGCGTGTGCTTTTTCGAGTTCTGCTGCCGGTCGTTGCGTCCGCGGTCTTCGCCTCGGGCAATCCGGCGTTCGCGGGGGAGAAGTCGCCGCCCAAACCGGACACGAGGGAGAAGTGCGCGGTCTGCGGGATGTTCGTCGCCCCGTATCCGGCCTTCGTCTCTGCCGTCCGGTTCAAGGGCGGCGCGTACGCCTATTTCGACGGACCGAAGGACCTCTTCCGTTTCACCATCGAGCCGGGGCGATACGATCCGAAGAAAAAGCCGGAGGACATCGAGGCGGTCTTCGTCAAGGATTACTACACGCTCGAATCCATCGACGGGCGGGCGGCGTTCTACGTGGCGGGCAGCAACGTATCGGGACCCATGGGACATGAGCTCATTCCCTTTCGCACGGAGAAGGACGCCCGGCACTTCATGAAGGACCACGCCGGGAAATCCCTCTACCGGTTCCGCGAGGTCACGAAGAAGGTCCTGGACGGGCTGAAATGATGCGGTGCAGGGAGTCCACGGCGTTCTTCCTTTCGGTCGCCGCCGGCCTGGCCTTCCTCCTGCTCCTGTTTGCCCACGCCTCCTGGAGGGAGAAAGCCGGCCGGAAATCGCTGGAGGAGAAGCGGGAGATCGTGCGCGTCCTGGGTCTCACCGACCTGTGCCTCTTCACGGAGGCGCGGTACACGCGCCATCCGGCGATGGCGGACCGGTTCACCCCGTTCCAGGACCATCCGCTGTCGCTGGAACACTTCCCCAGCGCGTCCCTCTTCCGCCCTCCTCCGCACCTGTACAGGCCATGAGCCGCGCCGGCAGGCAGAGGAACGTCCTCGACTTCACGCTTTCCTCCCTGATGCGCCGGAAGGGGAGGAATGCCGCGCTGGTGCTCGTGTACGCCTTCGTCGTGTTCCTTCTCTCCTCCGTGGTGTTCCTCGGGCTTTCCCTCAAGGAGGAGGCGCAGGCGGTGCTTGTCGACGCCCCGGAGATCGTCGTGCAGCGGCTCGCGGCCGGCCGGCACGACATGATCCCGGAATCCTATCTTGCGAAGGTGCGGGAGATTCCGGGAGTGCGGTCGGCGAAGGCGCGGCTGTGGGGCTATTACTACGAACCGCTGACCGGCGCGAACTACACGGTGATGGCCGACGAAAACTTCCCCTACGGAAGGAAGAGCGTGGTCCTGGGGAACGGCGTGGCGCGTCACCTCCCCCCGATGGTGGGCAAGACGCTGCCGATGCGGGCGTACGACGGATCGTACCGGTTCCTGCAGATCCGGGAGACCCTCTCTTCCGATTCGGAGTTGGTATCCTCCGACCTGGTCCTCATGACCGTGGAGGATTTTCGGGACCTGTTCCGGATCCCCGAGGGAGTGGGGACGGACCTGGTCCTTTCCGTCGCCAATCCCCGGGAGGTCTCGACCGTGGCCAGGAAGATCGCTGAAATCCTGCCCGATTCCAGGCCCATCACGCGCGCGGAGATTTTACGGACGTATGACGCGGTCTTCGACTGGCGGGGGGGGATGATCGTCGTCGGCCTGTCCGGGGCTCTCATATCGTTCCTTATCCTTGCCTGGGACAAGGCCACCGGCTTGAGCGCGGAGGAGCGGAAGGAGATCGGCATCCTGAAGGGCCTCGGATGGGAGACCTCCGACGTGATCC
>JACRMU010000012.1 GCA_016219515.1 Deltaproteobacteria bacterium | reverse complement strand
GTTCGTGAGGCCCGCCACGTAGACGTTTCCGGTGTTGTTGTCCAGGGAGAGAAACGTCCGCGGCGTGTTCGTGGAAGTCGATCCCAGGAAGAGGAAAGAGGAGTACTGAAGGGACGCCAGGTCCCCGCTATAGCGGCGGACGAAGACGTCGAGGACTCCGTTGAAGGAGTTGTCGAAGGCGCCCGAAGTGGCGGCGAAGTCGGAGGATGCGGTCTGTCCGGTCGCGTAGACGGAGCCGTCCGTCGCGGCTGCGATGCCGGTGACGAAATCGTCGCCGTTCCCTCCCACATACGTCGATGCAAGGAGGGAAGAAAGGGCGCCGTTGAGTTTCGCCACGAATCCTTCCTTCGATGCGTACGTCGTACGATGCGCTCCCCCCGTGACGGGGAAGGCGCTGGAGGAAGCATACCCCCCGATCCACACGTTGTCGCCCGCGAGAGACAGGGAGACCCGGTAGCCCAGGGCGCTCGGGCCGACGAACGTGGAGTACAGGAGCGAAGTGAGCGCATTGTTCAGTTTCGAAACGACGACCTGCGTGCCACCCCCGGTGGTGTTGTACGCGCCTGCGGTCGTCGGGTAGTCGGTCGCCTCGGAGAGCCCCGCCAGCACGACGTTATCGCTCCCGTCGACGGCGATCGCAGGGAGCGCTTCGGACGTGTTCGGTACGCTCGCTAATCCCCTGAGGTATGTGGCAGCCAGAAGGGACAGAGAGGGGGAGGATCCGTCGAGCTTCGCGATGAAGAAGTCCGTTACATCCGGCTGTATATCGGGACCGTAAACAACATTGTCATAGGTTCCGGCGGTAACAGGAAAGTCCGGGGATTGGGTCCGGCCGCCGACGAAAACGTTTCCGGACCCGTCCAGGGCCAGGCACGCCTCGTTGTCGATAAAAGTCCCGCCGAGAATCGTGCCTGCCGAAAAGGAGGAAAGGGAAAGGTTGAGTTTCACGACGAAAACGTCCCATTGTCCCCTCGTTGTGCCCGGATCCGGTGTCGCAGGGAAGTCGGACGAGTTCGTTGCGCCGGCGACGTACACGGAGCTTCCGCTAACCCGAACGGCCGTGGCCACGTCGTCGGAGCCTCCTCCGAGAAACGTCGCGGCGAGTACCTGCGTCAGGTCCGAGGAAAGCTTCACCACGAAGGCGTCGGTCGTGCCGTCGAAGACATTGTCGTAACCGGCGCCGGCGGGGAAGTTCGACGACCCGGTCGCGCCGGCGACGTAAAGGTTTCCGGAGGAGTCGAAGTCCATCGCGTACGGCTGGTCTTCGAACCCGTCGGTCACGGGGCCGACCGTTCCGCCAAGATAGGTCGCGGCGAGGAGAGGGTCGATGATGACCTCCCTGTCCGGGTCGTATCCGGCGAGGCGGAACCCGTATTCGTTTCCTGCGACCTCGTAGGCCGCGGCGACGGGGGTCTTTCCTCCTTCGCCGTCTTCCTGCCAGGCCACGGGGGCGGTGAACCGGACCGTGTCCTTGCCGGCGTTCGCCTCGAGCTCTCCGCGGTCGTTGACCGCGAGCCGGTCGGCTCCGTCGACGCGAAGGTGGATGACGGAAGGATCGGCGCCGGGGCGGACGTGAAAAATCTTCTCGATGGAGCCGCCGCGCGCCTTGAGCCTCACGTCGACGCCGCGGTACACCTGGTCAAGGCGGACCGTGTCCCATGCCCGTATCCCACGGACCCACTTCGCCGGATCTTTCCCCGCGAATCGGCTGATCCGCGCGGACGACGGGTCCTCGCCGGAAATTTCCCACGCTTTCCCGCCCACCAAGGTCTCACGGAGGACCCGCGCCTTGCCCGGGGTCGTGCCGCCCGGACGCCCATACAGGGAGTAGACGAGGCCGCCTTCACGGGTGACGAAGACGGAACCTGCGAACATCCGTGCGCCGAAGGCGACGTCCGAGGGGAATTGCCCCGCGTTTTCCTGGAACGGGATGCGGATTCCCGACAGGACGCGCGAGATTCCCGCCGGTCCGGGAAGGGCCGGCCGGTTCTTCGGGTTTCCGCAGACGTCAGCCAGCAGGAATGCGAACAGGGCTCCGACGGACGCCAGGGCGCAAAGCGCTGCGGCGTGTTTCCGGTTGAAACGCACCATCATCGTCCCTCCTGTCGGGTTGTTGGCAAATCCCCGGGAGTTTCATCGACGAAAATACAATGTGCGAACGGATCCGGCAATGTGAATCGCATTTCCCGAAAGATAAGAAATGTTCTCGTTTCTTTGGAATTTATCGGAAAAACCGTGCTTGACGTTCAATATATTTTCGGTCATTCGACCAGGGAGAAGCGGGAAAGAACGTTCCTGGGGATCTCCTCGACGAAACGCGACGGCTTCGATAGGACGGTCCCGCTGACCCGTTCGTAGATGTTGATCGGGTAAGTCATCACCAGCAGGTCCTTGGCGCGGGTGGCGGCCACGTACAGGAGCCGCCGCTCCTCCTCCATCTCCTCCTCGTTTTCCGCCACGCGGGAGAGCGGCAGTTTTCCGTCCAGCACCCAGAGGATGAATACGGCCTTCCACTCCAGCCCCTTGGCGGAGTGGATCGTGGACAGCGTCAGCGTTTCTCTCTCCTTGTCCGTCGCGGCGATCTCCCCAACCGACGCCTGCGGCGGCTCCAACGTGATCTCGGAGAGGAATTCCGATAACTTCCGGTAGCGGGCGCACAGCGACTCCAGGTGGTCCAGGTCCTTCAGCCGCCTCGGGTAGTCGTCGAAGCGCGACTCCAAAATGGGCCGGTAGTACGCGATCACCCGCGCCATCATTTCCGACGGCGGCAGGGATCCGTTCGCGGCGCCGTCGGGATTGCCGCCGAGCCCCGCGATCAGCCCCGCCAGGCGCGCCGACTCCTCGGACCGTTTCCGGGCCTTCAGGGAAGAGAGGACGGGGAGAAGCGACGCCTCCGCGTGCGCCTGCCGGGAGAGATCCGCGCTGACCTTCCTCCCGATTCCCGGGACAAGCATGAGCGCCCGGGAGAGACTCAAGGTGTCCCGGGGGTTGTCGATCAGCCGGAGATGGGCGATCACGTCCTTGACGTGAGCGGTCTCCAGGAACTTGAATCCGCCGAACTTGCGGTACGGGATGCGCCGCTTGGCGAGCTCCACCTCCAAATCGAAGGAAAGGTAGGCGGCCCGGAACAGTACGGCGATCTCGCTGAGCGGGATCCCTTCCTCCTCGTGGAGCGACAGGATCCGGTCGGCAACGAAGGTGGATTGCAGCCGCTCGTTGGGGGCGCAGAGCAGGTTCGCCTTCATCCCGCCGGTGCGCGAGGTGAAAAGGTGCTTGGGAAATTTCTCCCGGGCGCCCGCGATGATCTCGTTGGTGACGTCCAGGATCGGCTGTCGGCTGCGGTAGTTCTCCTCGAGGAACACCACCTTCGCACCGGGGAAGTCCGACGGGAAATCCATGATGTTGCGGAAGTTGGCGCCGCGGAACGAGTAGATGCTCTGGGAATCGTCTCCCACGACCATCACGTTGTCGTGGGTGAAGGCCAGGAGGCGCAGGATCTCCGCCTGGATCCGGTTCGTGTCCTGGTATTCGTCCACCAGGATGTGCCGGAAGGTTTCGGACACCTCCCGGCGGATCGTTTCGTTCCCCCGCAGGAGCGCCGCCAGGTGGACCAGCAGGTCGTCGTAGTCCATGAGGTTCCGTTCCCGCTTCGTCGCCACGTACATGCGGGCGATCGCCAGGATGTCGTCCAGGCAGTAGAGGAAGTGGGGCGCCTCCTTCTCCAGGGCCGTGGCGATGTCCTCCTCGCGGTTGACCGCGCGGCTGAACAGGTCGGCAAGCGTCTCCTTCCTGGGGAAGCGGACCGTCTTGTGCCCCGTGTGGACCTCCTGGCGGAGGAGCCCGACGAGATCTTCCGCATCGGCCCGGTCCAGGATGGTGAAGTTGTTGCCGAAGCCTGCGGCGGCCGCGTGGCGCCGCAGAAGGGTATTGGCGAAGGCGTGGAACGTCCCCCCGGAGACCTTCTCGCACCGCTGGTCGAGGAGCAGGGAGGCCCTCCGCAGCATCTCCTCCGCGCGGCCCTCCGGAGCATCTCCTCGGCGGACCGTCGGGTGAAAGTGAGCAGGAGGATGGAGGAGGGCGGATGGCCGAGCTCCACGAGCCTTGCGACGCGGTAGATCAGGGTCCGCGTCTTCCCCGTCCCCGCGCCGGCGATGACCAGGAGCGGACCGTCGCCGTGCAGGACCGCCTCCGCCTGCCGCGGGTTCAGGGCCTTCTCGTAATCGATCTTCCCGGCGGCGGGAAGGTCCTGGATGGAATATCGTTCCTGCAATCGGTTTCCCCCCTTTTTCGGTTAAGCGGATATGGTACCTCATTCCGCCTCGCTCAGGGGGGAAGCGCATGATGGATCCGCAAGGAAGAATGTGCCGCCGGCTGGATGGGGCGGGGCCGCCCCGGGACGGCCCCGCAGGTAATGGACGGGTTCTTTACGGTGCGCCTTGGCGGTCGTGCTTCTCCCGGTAAATGTGCCGGCTCGACTGGTCGAGGCGGTGCTGGATCCTTGCGCGCTCGCGGGGGGTGAAGTCCCCGTCCGCCTTGAGCCGCCGCTCCTGGCGCTCGATTTGCGCCTGTTCCCGCTCCAGCCTTGCCGCCTCGGCGGGGGTGAGGGACCCGTTCCGTACTCCTTCGTCGATCCGCTGCTGCTGGTTCCGCTGACGTTGCTCGATCCCCGGCGAGGAGGTGTCCCCCGCGAAGGCCGGTGCCGCGATCGTCACCGCCAGCACCAGGATTGCCGCCATTACGATCCCCTTTGCCATTTTTCCACCCCCCTTTCCGAAAGTTGTCGCGTTTTCCGCTTTCGTTGTGGTAAACCCGGCGGGGCGGAGAAAGTTTCGGAAAGATTTCCGGAGGTTCCCCCCTGGGGTCGCAGGGATTTTCGCCCTTGACAGGGATAGGGCCCGCTGGTAGATTCCCCGGTGTTGCAAAATATGGGTATTTTCGCCCAGTTTTGACAGCAGTACTCCAAAGGAGGTACGGGAAAGTGGCTCAAGGCACCGTGAAGTGGTTCAACGACGCGAAGGGGTATGGCTTTATCGCACAGGAAGGCGGCCCGGATGTCTTCGTTCACTTCAGCGCGATCAAGGCGGAAGGGTTCCGGTCGCTGAAGGAAGGCGAGCGCGTCGAGTTCGAGATCACCGAAGGCCCCAAGGGTCCGCAGGCGGCCAACGTCACCAAGGCGTGACGCAGGGATCCGAAGGGGTATAACCCCTGACCATGAAAACCCCGGCGGTCTCCCGCCGGGGTTTTTTTGTATGGTGCGCCCGGCATGGCGCACAGCGCCCACCGGTTGACGCGGGCGCTGCGGAAAACGGAATCCGGGCGTCACTAAAAATCTATCGCTTTAACCCCATCTTCTCCGAGATTATCGGCAAGCGTCCAGAAGCGCGCCTTCCCGTGGGGAAGCCGCAGGAGGATGAAGGCGGGATCGTCCGCCGAGAAGCCCTTGAGGTAGTCCCGCTCGTCGAAAAGGTCTTTTTTTATAAAAAAGGCGATATACCGCGGCGGGTTCTCCGAAGGAATCTCCTGGTGTTCGATCCCCGGAGAGAGGGCGAACAGCTTTTCCGGTTTCACGGCAATCTCATCGCCTCCGATCCTGATGGCGGTACGGTCGTCGAAGGGAAGAACGAACAGGTAGGATGGGTGGCTGTGCCGCGGCGTCAAGGCGTAGAAACAGGCCCCGCCTACCGGCAGGAACAGGCCGATGTCCTCTCCGATGAAACAGTCCACGTTTCGAAGCTGTTCCTTGCTCAGGTTCCCCACCAGTTCACGGATTTTTCCCATGGGGAGTTTCATACGCGGTGGACGGTTCCCGGATGATGCAAGGGCGGCCCGTTCAGGCCGCCCTTCGGAAAATATCGTGGGTTCAGGGTTACTTGCCGGGCTGGGCGGGAGGCATCGGCGCCGGCATGGCGGGGGCGCCGCCGGGAGCAGGCATCGCTCCGCCCGGACCGGAAGGCATCCCCGGGGGGACCCCCTGCGGTGCGGCAGGGGCGGGCATCGAGGCGGGCGCGCCTCCCTTCATGATCGTGGGAGAAGACCTGCCGCCGGCGAAGTAGGCGAGGAAGAGGGAGGTGATCATGAAGACGATGGCCGCCCCGGCCGTCGCCTTGCCCAGGAAGCTGGTGGGCCCGCTCGACCCGAACAGCGTCTGCGACGACCCGCCGCCGAACACCGCCCCGATGTCGGTACCCTTCCCCGTCTGCAGCAGGATGATCAGGATCAGTGCGATGGATACGATGACGTGAATGACGATGACCAGTGTGTACATCGGTTTTTCTTCGATTCCTCCGTTAGTTGAACTTCACGATCGAGGCGAACGATGCCGCCTTGAGGCTTGCGCCGCCGACGAGCGCCCCGTCGATGTCCGGCTGCGCCATCAGCTCCGAGATGTTTTCCGGCTTGACGGACCCGCCGTAGAGGATGCGGATCGCCAGGCCGGCGTCTCCGAAAAGTTCCTTGAGGATCCGCCGCAGGAAGGCGTGGACCTCCTGCGCCTGCTCCTTCGTCGCCGTCTTCCCCGTTCCGATCGCCCATACCGGTTCATAGGCGACGATGACCTTCGGCGCCGTTGCGGCCGCGATCTCCGAAAGCCCCGCGCGAAGCTGGCGCTCCACCACCTGGAACGTCTTCCCCGATTCCCGCTCCGTGAGCGTTTCCCCGAGGCACATGATGGGGACGAGCCCCGCGGCGAGGGCCGCCTTCACCTTCCGGTTGACGGACTCGTCGGTTTCCGCGAAATATTGCCGCCGCTCCGAGTGGCCGACGATCGCGTACTTCGCCCCGGCGTCCTTCACCATTCCCGGGGAAACCTCTCCCGTGTAGGCGCCTTCCGCCGCGAAGTGGACGTTCTGGGACGCGACTCCCGCGTTCGTCCCTGCCGTGAGCGCCGCCACGGCGCTCAGGGACAGGAAGGAGGGCGCGAGAACGATCTCGACCCCCTTTATGCCCGCGACCAGCGGGAGGAATTCCTTGACGAAGACGGAGGACTCTCCCGCCGTCTTGAACATCTTCCAGTTCCCCGCGATGACCGGAGTGCGCATGGGCCTACTTCGCTTTTGCCACGAATTTGGCGAGATCCACCATGCGGCACGAATACCCCCACTCGTTGTCGTACCACGCCAGGACCTTCACCATCTTCCCGTCGATCACCTTGGTCGAGAGGGCGTCGAACTCCGAGGAATAGGAGGTGTGGTTGAAATCGATGGAGACCAGCGGCTCGTCGACGTACTGGAGAATCCCCTTCAGGGGGCCGTCCGCCGCCTTCTTCATCGCCGCGTTGATCTCTTCCGCCGTCGTCGCCTTCGACAGTTCCGCCGTGAGGTCGACCACCGAGACGTTGCACGTGGGGACGCGGATGGCCATCCCGTCCAGCTTCCCCTTGAGCGCCGGGATGACGAGGGCCACCGCTTTTGCCGCCCCGGTCGTGGTCGGGATCATCGAGACCGCGGCCGCTCGCGCCCTCCGCAGGTCCTTGTGCGGCAGGTCGAGGATCTTCTGATCGTTCGTGTAGGCGTGGATCGTCGTCATCAGCCCCCGCTCGATCCCGAAATTGTCCAGGAGCACCTTGGCGACCGGAGCGAGGCAGTTCGTCGTGCAGGAGGCGTTGGAGATGATGAAGTGCTTCGCGGGGTCGAACGTCTTTTCGTTGACGCCGATCACGAAGGTTGCGTCGGGGTTTTTCGCCGGCGCCGAAATGAGGACGCGCCTGGCTCCCGCCTTCAGGTGCTTCTCCGCGCCTTCCCGTTCCGTGAACTTGCCGGTGGACTCGATGACGACCTCGACGCCCAGTTTTCCCCAGGGCAGCTCGGAAGGGTCTTTGGCGGCGAGAACCTGGACCGTCCTGCCGGCGACGACGAGCGCGCTGTCTTTCACTCCCACTTCCTGCTCGAACCGCCCGTGGACCGAATCGTACTTGAGGAGATGCGCCAGAGTCTTTGCGTCGGTGATGTCGTTCACCGCGACGATCTCCAGCGCGGGGTCATTGTACGCCGCGCGGAAAAAGTTCCTCCCGATGCGCCCGAATCCGTTGATCCCGACTTTGACGGCCATGTCCCGACCCTCCCGGAGTGGATTGTCGATGCAGGGGATTCTAAAAGAGGTTAAAAATTATACACCTTCAAGGCGAACTGTCAAATCCGCGGTGTTCCGGCTTCAAAAGGGCCGCGATCGGCATGCGGCGATTCCGGCGGGCAACCGGCGTCCCGGCCTGCCCCGCAAAGGAACGCCCCCCGGTATGTTTCGGGGGGGCTTTGAAACGTCCGTTGCGGGATCCGCGGGCAGGAGCGCGCCTACTCCCCCTGCGTCAGGAAAAGCTTCCGGACCTCCTCATCCCACTCCTCGCCGTAGAGCGCCTTGGCCATGCCCGAGACGGGAGCGCCACCGTCCTGGTAGACAAGTCCCAGGCTCTCCCCGTTCTGCATCCGTATCCCGTTGAGCGACTCCATCGTCCATGTCCTTGCGACATTGCCCGACAATAGGTTGCGGGTGTTGGCCTCCATCTTCGTCGCCTTGACTTTCAGCAGCCATCCGTTCCCGTACGGGTCCTCGTTGATGACCTCGGGCGAGCGCAGCGCCGCCGCGTTCACGGCCACCACCTCGCCGTCGACGGGGGAAAGCATCGGGATGATCCGCGATTCGGCGATCAGGCTCCAGCTCTTTTCCCCCTGGCGGAGCCTGGCTCCCATGTGCGGCAGGCACACTTCGTCGATCCGGCCCAGGAACCGCTGCGCGAAATCGTCCATTCCTATGGTGACCACCTCGCGCCCGTCCTCCTTGAACCAGGAGTGCCCCTGGTGGAAGAGGAACCCGTCGGGGACGCGGAAGTAGTCCACGAAGGTCCGGGGACGCCCCGCCGGAGCGGGGGGCCGGTGGCTGAGGTACCGCGAGAAGCAGACGAACGCCGCCAGGAACGCCATCACGATGATGTACTCGATCCCCTTCGTCGCAAAGATGTCTACATACCGGAAACTTTCCATGACACCCTCCATTGGTTTCTTATGTCCGCAATCTCCCGCTCTCTGCGTCCCTTCCGCAGCGGTTCCCCTTCTTACCTCAGGAAGTTCCGCACGATCTCCTTGAATACGGGTTCGTCGACCTTCCCCGCGATCCCCGGGACGTATGCGCCGCCGTCGGGCAGGGTTCCGCCGACGCCGACGGGGCGGGCCAGGTACGCGCCGACGAATTCGTACAGGCGCGCGATCTCGCGCTCGATCCAGGAGGGCGCATCGGCCGCGTTCTTCAACTCGTCCATGTTGCGGGCCATGGCGGTGGGGTACATGGTGACGAAGTATCCCTTCCTGTAGGGGTTGGTCCTGGTCATGGCCGCCCGGACCGCATCGCGCCGGACGTCGGCCACCTGTCCGTCGATGGGGGCGACGAAGTCGATCTTCCGCTTGCCGGAGACGATGGTGAACAGCGGATCGCCTTGACGGACCTCTTTGCGGAGCTCGGGCAGATCGATCCGGTCGATCGTCCCCACGAACTGACGCGCGAAATCGTCGATTCCGACACGCGCCAGGCCCGTGTCCTCCAGGTACGCCCAGGTATGGCCGCGGTGGAACAGGGCGTTTTCGGCCGCCTGCCGCGTCCTTCTGCCCTCCAGCGCCAGGTCGATCACCAGGAACGCCGCGATGCTCAGGATCATGAGAAGAATTGTCATGACGTCACCTCCTTGTTTTGCTGACCAATAGATGAGCATCGATCGTGCCATTCGCGATAACACCCAAAGGAGCGCCGATATCATACGGTAATGATTAGAGTTATAGGGATGTCAGGAATGATGTGCCCAAACAAACGAATGCCTGATACTGATGAATATCCCTACAGCATTTTCGGCTTTTTTGTTTTATTCCAGAGTATCGCGCAGATAAGGTGTTGAGATATTCACCATTCATGCGAAATTTTCAACACTTTAATAAGGCCCCCCTCGATCCTTCCGAAGGGGGCGGCCACACGGCAAGGGTCTTGTGCTTTGTCCGTCCTTGCGGCACGCGATCCACGCGGTTCTTCCGTGCTGCAAAACCGGACGTTTCTATTTGTTCGCAACCATCCGCGGCGTTCCGGCCGGCGTTTCGGACTGCTTGACGATTTCCTTGACCCAGGAGACTGCGATTTCCCGGGAAAGGGCCGTTCCCTCCGGCGCGGGATCCTCCAGGCGGAAGAGGGTCACGGCCTTGAACCCCCGCGCCATGGCAACCAGGCCGCCGGACTGGAATCGAAGAGCCGGCGTCCGGAGAATGGGGATGCCGCACTCCTTCGCCGCCGCGCAAACCCTCGACAGAAGGGCGAGATCGACCCGGTAGGGGAGGGGAAATCCGCCTTCCCCGCTGCTTGCCGCCGCCGGCCCGCGGGCGGACTCCGCGAACTCGATGAAGACGCCGTGTCCCCGGAGGACCGGATAGCGGTACTTCGCAAGAAAGAACTTCACTTCCGCCGCGTCGCCCGG
>JACRMU010000011.1:12736-16822 GCA_016219515.1 Deltaproteobacteria bacterium | reverse complement strand
GATCGGCCGGATCGGACATGTTAATTATTTTATCCTGGCCCCGAATCGCATACAATATGGGTCTATCCGATCAGGATACAGTATGCACCGTAAGCCGGCAGGAGCAGACCTCGCCAACGACACGCCGACGTCACATTAACCGCAACCGGGAGGTGGAGGAATGATCGAAGCGTATCTCAAGGATGAAAAAGAGCGTGCAAGCCAGGGGATCCCCCCGCTGCCGCTCAACCCGGAACAGACCGCCGATCTGTGCAAGCTGCTCCGGAAGCCGCCGAAGGGTAAGGAGGAGTTCCTCCTCGGCCTGCTGAAGAACCGCGTATCCCCCGGCGTCGATCCCGCCGCGAAGGTGAAGGCCGAGTTCCTGGCGGGCGTCGTCTCCGGCAAGATCGCATCGCCGCCGATCGCCCCCAAGGACGCCATCGCGATCCTGGGCACCATGCTGGGGGGGTACAACGTGGCCCCGCTCGTCGCCGCGTTGAAGGACAAGAAGCTTTCCGGCGACGCCGCGAAGGCCCTCTCCGGCATCACGCTGGTGTACGACGCGTTCGACGGCGTGGCGGCGCTGGCCAAGGCGAAGAACGAAGCCGCGCAGCAGGTCATGAATTCGTGGGCCGAGGCCGAGTGGTTCACCTCGCGCCCCGGCGTTCCCGAAACGATCCTGCTCAGGGTCTTCAAGGTCGACGGCGAGATCAACACCGACGACTTCTCCCCCGCGGGCGACGCCTGGAGCCGCCCGGACATCCCGCTGCATGCGCTGGCGATGGGCAAGACGCGCTTCAAGGGCGGGCTCGACACGATCGCCGCGTTCCGCAAGGAAGGCGCCCGGGTCGCTTTCGTCGGCGACGTGGTCGGCACCGGCTCTTCCCGCAAGTCCGCGTGCAACAGCGTGCTGTGGCACATCGGCGACTCGATCCCGTGCGTGCCCAACAAGAAGACGCGGGGCGTGATCATCGGCGGCGTCATCGCGCCGATCTTCTTCAACACCGCCCAGGACTCCGGTGCGCTGCCCTTGAAGGCGGATGTGACCGGGATGAAGACGGGCGACACGATCGTGATCGACACGAAGAAGTCCGTCATCACCGACGTAAGCGGGAAGGTGCTGTCGAAGTTCACCCTCTCCCCCAACACGCTGGCCGACGAGTTCCGGGCCGGCGGCCGCATCCCGCTGATCATCGGAAAGGCGCTCACCGCGAGGGCGCGCAAGGCGCTGGGGATGAAGCCCTCCACCGTGTTCACGCAGGCCGACAACCCGGTTCCGAAGAAGGACCAGGCGTATTCCCAGGCCCAGAAGATCGTCGGCGCCGCCTGCGGGCTGCCGGGCGTCCTGCCCGGCACCGCCTGCACGCCGAAGATGACCACGGTCGGCTCCCAGGACACGACCGGCCCGATGACCGCGGACGAATTGAAGGAACTGGCGTGCCTGAAGTTCCAGGCGCCCATGTTCATGCAGTCGTTCTGCCACACCGCGGCCTATCCGAAGCCCTCGGACGTCAAGATGCATAAAAACCTGCCGCCCTTCGTCTCCTCGCGGGGCGGCGTGGCGCTGCGCCCCGGCGACGGGGTCATCCACTCGTGGCTGAACCGCCTGCTCGTGCCCGACACGCTGGGCACCGGCGGCGACTCCCACACCCGGTTCCCGATCGGGGTCTCCTTCCCTGCCGGGTCCGGCCTGGTCGCCTTCGCGGGCGCCCTGGGCTTCATGCCCCTCGACATGCCCGAGTCGGTGCTCGTCCGCTTCAAGGGGAAGCTCAACCCCGGCATGACGCTTCGGGACGCGGTCAACGCGATCCCGTACTTCGCCATCAAGAAGGGGCTGCTCACCGTACCGAAGAAAAACTAGGTCAACATCTTCAACGGCCGCATCCTGGAGATGGAGGGGCTGCCCGACCTGACCGTCGAGCAGGCGTTCGAGCTGACCGACGCCGCCGCCGAGCGTTCCGCGGCCGCCGGCTGCATCCAGCTCTCCGAGAAGTCGGTCGCGACCTTCCTTCGTTCCAATATCGCCCTCATGAAGAAAATGATCGCCGACGACTATTCCGACGCGCAGACGCTCGCGAACCGCATCAAGGACGTGGAGAAGTGGCTCAAGAAACCGTCGCTTCTCAAGGCGGACAAGGGCGCCGAGTATGCGGCGGTGCTCGAGATCGACCTGGCCGAGATCACGGAACCGATCCTGGCGTGCCCGAACGATCCCGACGACGTGAAGCTGCTCTCCGAGGTCGCCGGCGATCCGATCCAGGACGTCTTCATCGGGTCCTGCATGGTCAACATCGGACACTTCCGCGCCGCGGGCGAGGTCTGGCGCGGCCGCAAGTTCAACCCCAACGTCCGGACATGGATCTGCCCGCCGACGCGGATGGACCAGCTGCAGTTGAAGGAAGAGGCGTACTTCATGGTCTACAGCGCCGTCGGCGCCCGCATCGAGATCGCCGGCTGCTCCCTGTGCATGGGGAACCAGGCGCGCGTGCCGGAGAAGGTGAACGTCTTCTCCACCTCGACCCGGAATTTCGATGACCGGATGGGGGACGGCGCGCGGGTGTACCTGGGCTCCGCCGAGCTCGGGGCGGTGACCGCCGTGCTGGGGCGGCTCCCGCAACCGGCCGAGTTTCTGCAGGTATACAAGGAGAAGATCGAGCCGAACCGGGAGAAGATCTACAAATATCTCCAGTTCGACGAGATGCCCGCGTACAAATAAACACGGCCACCGTAGGTAAAGCAATCACGGCCCGCCGGGGCTCTCCCCGGCGGGCCGTTTCCCATTTGGGCGCCCGTATCGATCCAACCGAACTCGCGTTGACATATTTTTAAAACATTCTTATATTGCCACTATTCATCTCCGACTTTCATCCTTGGAACCTCCAGCACGGAATCTCGTGTATTTTCTTGCGATATATGGGCTTTTAGTGCGTATCGCCCCTGAAACAAAAGGGATTCATCGTGCGGCACCGTGCACAAAACCAAAGGAAACGAGAGGGGGGGAGATGAAACCGAAGGAAGGGAAACGGAAGATTCGGGAGATCCTGGGCAATGAGATCAGCCGCCGCGACTTCATCAGGACCACGGCGATGGGAACGGCGGGGTTGGCCTTCGGATCACTGTCCTTTTCACCATTCACCTACGGAGCGGAAAAGCCCATCCGGCTCGGCATGATCCAGGAAAACACGGTCGGGGCCACCGCCTACGGCTACTGGCTGAGCAAGGTGGCGAAGGCGGCCGTGGCGAAGCTCAATGCGGAGGGGGGAATCGCCGGCCGGAAGGTGGAACTGGTCGAGTACGACACCAAGGTCAATCCCGCCTGGGCCTCCGGCATGTTCAAGAAGCTGGTCCTGGAGGACAAGGTGGATTTCGTGATGGGATCCGTCCACTCGGGAGTCCAGCTTGCCGTCTTCCCCCTGGCCAACCAGTTCAAGAAGCCCTATTTCGGCGGGGGCGCGATGGCGGCATCCCTCACGGGAAAGGACGCCATTGCCTACTACGCACGCATTCACACCCATGCAAAGATGCAGGCGGCGGCCGGGTGGAAGTATGGGTTCGACAACCTTGGGAAGAACTGGACGTTCCTCGTGGCCGATTATGCCTGGGGGCATTCCCTCGCGGAAGAGTTCGGCAGCCGGATCGCGGCGGCCGGAGGCAAGACCCAGACGATCCTGGCGCCGCAGAACACGAGCGATTTCGTTCCGTACCTGCAGAAGGTGGCCCCCGACTCGAAGGTGCTCTTCACGGCGTTCCTCGGCGCTCCCGCCCTGGGGGTGATGCGGCAGACCGTGGAGCTCGGGCTCCACAAGCGGCTGC
The DNA here is from genome assembly GCA_016219515.1 of Deltaproteobacteria bacterium. Taxonomy (GTDB): domain Bacteria; phylum Desulfobacterota; class Deferrimicrobia; order Deferrimicrobiales; family Deferrimicrobiaceae; genus JAENIX01. The sequence continues at coordinate 13,030 of JACRMU010000011.1, read as the reverse complement.
AGCGGTACACCGTGATCTGCTGCACCGACGGCGTCGGGCAGGAAACGGTGGGCAAGGAGTCCGCCGGGGCGCATTACCTGAGCTATTACCCCCGCCACGCCGGCCAGGTCCCCAAGGAGCTTCAGCCGTTCGACAAGGCCTACCGGAAGGCGATCGGCATGACCGACGACGGGAAGGACGCCGGCGACCCGAAGAACACCTCCACCGCGTCGCACATGTGGACGATGTGGACCACGCCGTACATGATCAAGCAGGCGGTCGAGAAGAGCGGATGGAAGGACGAAAAAAAGAACG
>JACRMU010000011.1:0-12696 GCA_016219515.1 Deltaproteobacteria bacterium | reverse complement strand
CGTTCTGCCAGCTCAAGATCAAGGCCGGCCCCTGGGCGCCCCAGGGAAACCTTGAGATGCGGGACAGCGACCACCAGGGGTTCCACGATCATTACCTGGAAGAGGTGCAGCCGGACCTCAAGCTGAAGGTCATCGCCCGGATCCCGAAGGAAAAGCTGATGTACGACTCCCCGGTCGACCTGCGGGCCAAGCTGTGACGTTGGGCCGCCGGACGGGCTCTCCCGCGTCCGGCATGGCGGGAGGGGCGTAACGGCCGTGGCCTCGAACCTGGCGGTGGCCATCGTGAACGGGATCGTCTGGGGGCTGATCATGGCCCTGATCGCGCTGGGACTGAACCTGATCTTCGGCCTTCTCCATATCATCAACATGGCCCACGGCGCCCTTTACATGCTGGGCGCCGTGGCCGCCTGGTACTTCATCGAGCTCACCGGCAATTACTGGCTGGCGCTGGCGGCCGCGCCGATCCTCGTCGGCGGGATCGGGCTGGCGCTCGAACGGGGGCTGCTCCGGACCATCGAGGACAAACCCCTGGTGACCATCATCTGCACGTTCGGCATCATGCTGGCGCTGCAGCAGCTGGTGCTCATGTACTTCGGGGGGACGGCGCGAAGAATCGCCCTCCCGGTCGCGGCTCGGTTCCCCCTCTTCGACCTGCAGTACCCGGCGATGCGGGTCATCATCGCAGCCATCTCCGTCGTCGTGATGGGCGGGCTGTGGCTCTTCCTCAACAAGACCCGCTACGGGCTCTGGATGCGGGGTGTGGTGCAGGACCGCGAGATGGCCGTGGCCCTGGGGATCCCGGTCCACAAGGTCTACATGTGGACGTTTGTCCTGGGGTCGTTCCTGGCGGCGTTCTCCGGGGTCCTGGCGGCGCCCATCGTCTCGGTGGATTTCATGATGGGACGCGAGATCCTCATCATGGCCTTCATCATCGTGATCGTCGGCGGCCTGGGGACCCTCTGGGGCTCGGTCGTCACTGCCGTCATGATCTCCCTCATCCAGGGGGTCGGCTCGATTTTCGTCGTCCCCTCGACGGCGACGGTGTTCTCCCTCGGGTTCATGATCCTGGTCCTGCTGGTCCGCCCCCAAGGGCTGTTAAGGGCGCCATGTTCACGGACAAGGGAAAGGGGACCGGGTTCGTCCTGGCGTTCGGCGGCGTCGTCGCGGCGCTGGCCGCGCTCCCCTTCTTCGCGGACCTTTTCTACCAGACCTTCGTGACCGAGATCCTCGTCTGGGTCCTGTTCGCCATCTCCTTCGACCTGATCTTCGGGTACACGGGGCTATTAAGCTTCGGCCAGGCGCTGTTCTTCGGGCTGGGCGGCTACGCGGTCGCGATTCCCATCCTGAAACTCGGCGCGGGGACGGGAACGGGCCTTCTGCTTTCGGTGCTGATCCCGGCCCTCTTTGCCGTCATCGTCGGGTATTTCTCGGTGAAGCTCTCGGGGATCCATTTCGTCATCATCACCATCATCTTCGCCCTGATCGGGAGCACCCTGGGCGAAACGTGGGCGTGGCTGACCGGCGGGGCGGACGGATTGGTCTTTACGGCCCCGCCCATCGAGCTCGGTTTCTTCCAACTGGACCCGGCGGACATCAAGAGCACCTATTACCTGGTGCTGACGGTGACGGCGCTCTCCTATCTCTTCCTGAGCAGGCTGGTCCGGTCGCCGCTCGGCAAAGTGTTCGTCGCCATCCGAGAGAACGAGGAGCGCGCGCGGCTGATCGGCTATGACGTGCAGTTCCACAAGCTCCTCTCGTTCGTGATCGCGGGGGGGCTCTCGGGGCTGGCCGGCGGGTTGTACACCGTCGCCCTGAAATATGCCTCCGCGACCTTCCTCCACTGGTCGATCTCCGGGCATGCCGTGGTCTATGCCATCGTCGGCGGCGGCGGGACCCTCATCGGCCCGGTGCTGGGCGCGGGGCTCATCATGTCGCTCGAGCACTACCTGGTCAATCTCCTTCAGGCCACGGACCTGGTGGTGGGAGCGGTCCTCGTGTCCATGCTTCTCTTCGCGCCCAGGGGGATCATCGGGATCCTGCAGGGGAGGAGAAAGTAAGTGGCGGAAGGCATCGGGTCCGGCGTCATCCTGAATCTTGCGAAGGTCAGCAAGAGCTTCGGCGGGCTGATGGCGGTAAACTACGTCAACCTGTCGGTTCGGAAGGGAGAGCTGCGGGCGCTCATCGGCCCCAACGGGGCGGGCAAGACGACCCTGCTGAACCTGATCACGGGGATTCACACGGCGACGAGCGGGAAGGTCCTGTTCAAGGGCGAGGACATCACGCGCCTGTCTCCCGACCGGATCTCCCGCAAGGGGATATCGAGGACGCTCCAGGTCACGAGTTTATTTCCCGGCCTGACCGTGTACGACAACGTCTGGGCCGCGGTGCAGTCCCGGAAAACGTTCTTCAACCCCTTCGTCCGGGCGGAACGTTGGGCGGACGTGCGGGAGAAGACGGAGGCGATGCTGGAGCTTACGGGGCTTTCGGGCAAGGCGCAGACGGTCTGCTCCGAGCTCTCGTACGGCGACCAGCGGATCCTGGAGATGGGAATCGCCCTGAGCACCGAGCCGGACCTGCTGCTGCTGGACGAGCCCACCGCGGGCTTGAGCACGCAGGAATCGATCGGGCTGGTGAAGCGAATGAGGGCCCTGCTGAGCGGCCGGACGATCCTCCTCGTGGAGCACGACATGGGCGTCGTGATGGAGCTGTCGGACCGGATCACCGTGCTCCACTACGGCGAGGTCCTGGCGGAGGGGAGCCCTTCGGAGATCATGGAAAGCGAGGAAGTCCGCAAGGTGTACCTGGGAACCTGACATGCTGATCCTGAAGGACGTGGACTGCTTCTACGGAAAGGGGCAGGTTCTTAACGGAACCTCGCTCGAGGTGGGGGAAGGAGAGCTGGTGGGGCTGGTGGGCCGCAACGGCGTCGGGAAGACGACCACGCTGAAGGCGGTCATGGGGCTCATCCCGGCAAAAAACGGCTCGGTCCGGTTTTGCGGGCGGAACATCGCCGAGCTTCCGCCGTACCAGGTCCCGCGCATGGGGATTTCCTACGTCCCCCAGGGGAGACACCTGTTTCCGAAACTGACGGTCCGCGAGAACCTTGAGATCGCCTGCGTGGAAGGAAAGGCCGACTCCGCCCGGATGGAGGAGATCTTCGGGTACTTCCCCCGGGTGAAGGAGCGGCTCACCCAGAAGGCGGGCACGCTCTCCGGGGGGGAGCAGCAGATGGTCGCCATCGGGAGGGCGCTGATCGCCTCGCCCCGGCTGATCCTTCTGGACGAACCGACGGAAGGGCTGATGCCCCTGCTGGTCCAGTCGATTGCGGAATCGGTGAAGGCCATCAACGAGAAGGGGACCTCGATCCTCCTCGTGGAGCAGAACCTGAAAATCCTGAAGGAGATCTGCCGCCGCATCTATATCATGGAAAAGGGAGCGATCGTTTACGAGGGAACTTCCTCGGAAATCGATGCGGCGATGGACGTCCAGGAGCGGTACCTCAGTGTCAAGGTATAAAGTCCCGATGCGGGCGACGTTCCTGTTCGCCGGGTTGGCCGGCCTTCTTCTCGCGGGGTTCTTCGAGGCCGCCGGCGCCGGGAACGCGATCGTGCCGGGGGAGAGGCGCGTCACGCACAACGGGCAGGCCCTGGAGGTGACGTGGGACGCGGTCACCCATGCGCCTCGAACCATATCGGGGATCGAAAACGACCTGATGGAAGTAAAGAACGTCGCGTCCCTGACCCGGACGGAGATCGACGGCATCGGCGCGCGGCTGGTCCGCAAGTACGGCTCCCTCCTCAAGGTCCTGCCCGACCAGCTCGTCCTGGCCAAAGCGGAAAAAACAGGCGGCAACTGGTACGTCGGCTATCGGCAGATCTTCCGCGGGATGCCGGTCTACGATTCCTCGCTTGGGTTTTCCATCGACGCGGACGGCCGCATCAAGTCCCTGGGCGCCCTGCTCTACCCCGACGTCGCGGCGCCGGCCGCCGTGAAGGTCCGCCGGACGGATGCGCTGAAAGCGGCGCTGCTCCACCTCCAGGAGACGGAGCAGCGGGGGGAGTACCGGGGCTTCGCGGAGAGCACGGCGATCTACCCTGCTCGAAAGGGCGGATCCGTCGACTACCACCCGGTCTACATCTTCAATCTCTTCCCCTGGAAAGCCACCCATCCGGCAGCGGCCGCCGGCGGGTATGCGGTTTTCGTGGATACCCAAAGCGGTAAGATCGTCCATACCCAGCCCCTGCTGAAGCCCCTGGGGTGCTGCCTGCCGATGGAAACGGAGTGACATTTCATGGAGAGAGGTATTTTCCGATGAGCGAGCACAGACTGTGGCGGCCGGAGGGGTACGCGCCGTACTGGGAAGAAGATCTGGAAACGATGCCCCGGGAGAAGATCCGGGACCTCCAGCTCCGCCTGCTGAAGGAGAGCGTGTCCCTGGCCTGCGAAAAGTCCCCGTTCTACCGGAAGAGCTTCGATGCGGCGGGGGTCTCCCCTGCCGCTTTGCGGACCCTGGAGGACCTGAAGCGGTTCCCGCTCATCGACAAGAAGGTGCTGCGGGAACGGCAGGAGGCGGCGCCCCCATACGGGGACATGGTCTGCGTCTCCCCCGAAGAGATCGTCTACATCTCGGCTTCCAGCGGGTCCACGGGCGTGCCGACGGCTTCCCCCTTCACGTGGCGGGATTTCGAGGAGTGGCAGGATTACGAGGCGCGGCTCTTCTGGTCGTCCGGCCTGCGCCCCACCGACATCTACTGCCATTCCCTCCAGTTCACCATGTTCGTCGGCGGCCCCGACGTCATCGGGGCGATGAAAGTCGGCGCCCTGTGCGTCTGGGCGGGAGCCATCCCCTCGGAGCGGCTCATGGACATCCTTCGGAAATGGAAGCCGACGGCCATCTGGACGACGCCGTCCTACGCATGGTACCTGGGCGAAACCGCGCAATCCCAGGGGATCGACCCGCGGAAGGACCTGTCGGTCAAAAAAATCTTCGTGGCGGGGGAACCGGGGGGATCCATTCCCGAGACCCGGCAGCGGATCGAGGAGCTGTGGGGAGCGGACTTGTTCGACTATTACGGGCTTTCCGACATCTTCGGCGCCTGCGCCGGCATGTGCGAGCGGAAGGAGGGGCTGCACTGGGCGGAGGACCATATCCTGGCGGAGGTCATCGACCAGGAGACGGGGAAGGATGCGGCGGAGGGGGAACGGGGCGAGCTCGTCCTCACTTCCCTCAAGAAGCGGGCGAGGCCGCTGATCCGCTTCCGGACCGGCGACATCGTATCGCTGACCACCGAGCGCTGCGGCTGCGGACGGACGCACCTGCGCCTGCACGGCATCCACGGACGGGTGGACGACATGCTGATCATCAGCGGGCTCAACGTCTTCCCCAGCGACATCGAGACGTTCGTGCGGCAGAACCAGGACCTGACCGGCGAATACCGGCTGGTGGTGACCGAGGAGAAGCACCTGGCGCACCTCACGGTGGAGGTGGAACACGTGGAGGGATTCCCGGGATCGCTCGACGACTTGACCCGGAAGGTGGTCCATGACATCTACAAGGTCCTGGGGATCAAGCCGCGGGTCAAGGTCCTCTCCCCCAATTCCCTGGAGCGGGCGACCCACAAGGCGAAGCGGGTCCTCGACCTGCGCGGCCGGAAAGCGGAGGTGTAGCGATGGCCCTTCGAACCAGGGAGCAGTACCTTGCCTCGATGAAGGCGATGCGCCCCAACATCTACAAGTTCGGGGAGCGGATCGACGACATCACGACCCACCCGGCGACCCGCCGCACGGTGGAGAGCCATGCGCTCTGGGCGATCACCCAGGAGGTCGACCGGGAGCACGGAACGCCCTACCAGGATCGGCTGAAGAGCTGGATCCTCCATGCCGAGGAGAAAGGCCTGGTGGTGGCCGGCGCCTTGACGGACGCCAAGGGCGACCGGAGCCTGAAGGCATCCCAGCAGCCCGACCCCGACTGCAACCTCCGCGTGGTCGAGGCGAAAAAGGACGGGATCGTGGTCCGGGGGGCCAAGGTGATGATCGCGGGGGCGGCCGCCTCCGACGAGATCTTCGTCGTCCCGGGAACTTCGTACGGAAGGGACGAGAAGTATTATTCGATCGCGTTCGTGGTCCCGAAGGACGTACCGGGGCTGACGATCGTGGAGGCGCGCCGGGCGAGCGACGGCAGGGAACTGGAGGAAGGATTCGACATCCCGGAGACGGGGATCACCCAGGGGTACCTCTTCTTCGAGAACGTGTTCGTGCCCAACGAGCGGGTGTTTCTGTTCGGCGAATACGCCTACACGGGGAAGTTCATCCAGTACTTCACCGCGAATTACCGCGCCTGCATCGGCGCCTGCGTGGCGGGACAGGGCGACGTCATGATCGGCGCGGCGATGCTGATGGCGCGGGCCAACGGGCTGCCCGTCAAGACGTTCCAGAACAAGCTGGTGGAGATGGCCATCAACAACGAGACCACGTACGGCGCCGGGGCCGGCGCGCTGGCCCTCGGCCGGCGGCACCCGGCGGGAGTCTGGCTGGCCGACCCGCTGGCGGCGCACACGAACAAGGTGCTGGTCGCCACGCTCCCCTACCAGACCAAGCGGCTCTGCCAGGACATCTGCGGCGGGATCGCCGAAACGGGGTGCTTCCCTTCCTACAAGGATTACTCGAATCCTTCGTACGGGCGCCTGATCCGGAAATATCTCAAGGCCGGGCAGAAGGTGTCGGCGGAAGCGCGCGCCCGTGCGGCGCGGCTGGTGGAATGGCTGACGCTGGGGGCGGGCGTGCCGGGGACGATGCACGGCGGGGGCTCCCCCGACGGCGCAAAGCTGGTCGTTCGGATGGAGACGGCGTTCGAGGAGTACGCCGGGTACGCGGCGCGGGTGGCGGGGATCGACGACCCGGTGCCCGAGCCGGAGCGGAACAGGTAACGGGATATCCGCAATTCCAAATACCGCAGGAGGAACCGATGCCGGAACTGAAATTCACTCAATCGCAGGAGATGCTGCGGAAGGCCGTGCGGGAATTCGTGGAGAAGGAAGTCAAGCCGATCGCCCACCGGATCGACGTGGAGAGCAGCTTCCCGGCCGATGTCTTCCAGAAAATGGGGCGGCTCGGGTTCGCGGGGGTCTTCGTCCCCCAGACGTACGGGGGGGCGGGGCTTGGCCAGACCGAGCGGGCGATCATCCTGGAAGAGCTGGCGCGTCACGCCGCCGGGCTTGCCATGGCGCTGATGACCCATCACCTGGGCGTGGAGGCGATCCTTGCGTACGGCACGGACGAGCAGAAGGCGAAGTACCTGCCCGATGTGGCCACGGGGAAAAAGATCTCCGGGCTGGCGGTCACGGAGCCGACCGGCGGGTCCGACGTCGCGGGACAGCTGGCCAATGCCTCGCGGGACAACGGCCACTGGGTGATCAACGGGAGGAAGTGCTTCATCACGAACAGCTCCAACGCGGAGGTCAACATCGTGACCGCGCGGACGGGGGAGGACGCCAAGGGACGTCCCGCGTTTTCCGCCTTCATCGTGGAAAGCGGCATGGAAGGGTTTTCCCCGGGACGCGAGGAGGACAAGCTGGGCCTCCGCGGTTCCTCCACCGGCGACCTGCTGCTGAACAACTGCCGCGTCGGCGAGGGGTCGCTGCTGGGCGGGGAGGGGAACGGGATGCGGATGGCCCTGGGGCTTTTCACCAAGATCGGCCGCACGGGGATGGCGGCGATCGGCCTGGGGATCATCCGCGCCTGCCTGGAAGAGGGAGTGAAATTCGCCAGGGAGCGGGTGATCTACGGGAAGCCGCTGGCCAAGCTCCAGGCGATCCAGTTCGAGATCGCTCAGAACCGGATCGACTACGAGGCGGCACGGCTTATGACCTACCATTCGATCGGCCTGAAAGAGGGCGGCGCCGGGGCCGACGCCGAGATCGCGGCCGCCAAGTATTTCGCGACCGAAGGCGCGGTCCGGGCGGCCAAGCGGACCATGGACCTCATGGGAGGGTACGGCGTCATCAACGAGTATCCCGTCGGAAGGTATTTGCGGGATGCCCTGACGACCATCTCCTGCGGGGGGACCTCGCACATCATGCAGATCATCGTCGCCGGCCAGACGCTGAATTAGAGGCGGCCGGATGGGCGAACTGAACCTCGTCGTCCTGGTGAAGCCGGTCCCGGACCCTTCGTGCTACGACCGCATCGAGATCGATCCGGCGACCGGCGCCCTCCTCCGCCAGGGGATGCCCGCGGTGCTGAACCCGGCGGACAAGCACGCGCTCGAGGAGGCGCTCGTTCTGAAGGAGCGGTTCGGCGGCCGGGTGGCCATGGTCAGCATGGCGCCGGACAGCGCGTCGGAGACCTTGATGGAAGGGCTGGCGATGGGGGCCGACGAGGCCTGCATCCTGAGCGACCGGGCGTTCGCCGGCTCCGACTCGCTGGCCACCTCCCGCGTGCTCGCGGCGGGAATCCGCAAGATCGGCCCGTTCGACCTCGTGCTGGCGGGGAACGAGAGCGCCGACGGCGGCACGGCGCACGTCCCCTCCCAGGTAGGAGAGCTGCTCGGCGTCGCCCATCTCGCGAACGTCATCCGGATGGAGGTGGGCCCCGGCGGGAGCGTGACCGCCAGGACCCGGATCGAGAACGGCTATATCGAAGTGCGAGGGTCCCTGCCGATGGTCGTCGGCGTGCGGCGCGAAATCAACACTCCCCGCTACACTTCCCTGATGGGAGTCATGGCCGCCCAGGGCAAGCCGATCCGGGTATGGAGGTCGGAGGATCTGGGCGTGAACGCCGCCGAGGCCGGGATGGAGGGCTCCGGCATGCGGCCGGGAAAACTGAGCCGGCCGGATTACCGGCGCAAGGGCGAGATCCTTAAGGGGAGCCACGAAGAAACGGTTCGGCGCATCGTGGCGATCCTTCGGGCGGAAGGCGTGCTGGGATAACCGGGAAAGGACGCGGGCGATGCCGGATCGAAAGCGCGCCCTCTGGGCGGTGGCGGAACAGACGCGGGGGAAGCTCGCTTCGGTGACCCCGGAGGTCCTGGGGCAGGCCCGCCGCCTGGCGGCGGAAGCCGGCGGGTGCGAGGTCGCGGCGATTCTCCTCGGAAAGGATGTCGGCGCACTCGCGAACGATCTATTGGCCTGCGGCGCGGACAAGGTCTTCCTCGTGGAGGATCCCGCGCTGGAGCTCTATCAGAACGATACGTACGGAACGGTCCTGCACCGCCTCATCCGCCGGGAGCAGCCGGAGGTCGTCCTCTTCGGCGCCACCGCCGTAGGCGAGGAGCTCGCGCCTACGGTGGCGGCCCGCCTGGGCACCGGCCTGGGGGCGCACTGCACGAACCTGGCGCTTGCCCCGGACGGCCTGCTGACGATGGGCGTCCTGGGATTCGGGGGGCGCCTGCACACCGAGATGTTCTGTCCCGACCGGCGCCCGCAGATGGCCAGCGTGAAGCCGGGCATGTTCCCTCCCCTCCCGAGAGAGGAAGGCAACGGGGAAATCCTCCGCGAGGAGGCCTCCGCACTGCTCTCGGGCGCCGACATCCGCATCCGGACGGTCAGGATCGTCAAGGAGGAGCCGGAAGGAATGCCTCTGGAGGATGCGGACGTCATCGTGGCCGGCGGCTGGGGAATCGGCGGCAAGGAGAACTGGCGGCTCCTTACCGAACTTGCCCGCGAGCTTTCCGGCGCCACCGGATGCACCCGCCCCGCCCTGGACGAGGGGTGGACGGACGGCGAGCACACGATGATCGGCACCAGCGGCAAAACGGTGCGGCCCAAGGTCTACCTGGGGTTCGGCATCTCCGGCTCCCCGCACCACACGGTGGGAATCAAGGACGCGGGGGTCATCATCAGCATCAACAGCGATCCCCGGGCGCCGGTCTTCGAGTGCTCCGACTACTGCGTCGAGGCCGACTTCCGGAAGATCCTCCCCCTCCTGCTGTCCGAGATCCGCCGCGCCAAGGTGCCCGCGTAAAAATTCAGACGTCCACGGCCGCGTCTTCCAGGAAGCGCCAGAATATCGCGCCGAAAACTCCCGTCCCGAATCCGGCCAGGTTCCCCGCCAGGGAGAGCGCTGCGGGGTTCAGGAACTCCATGAACGGCCCCGGCTCCCACGCAAGAAAGAACGCGGCGACGACCCACGCGCATGCGAACAGGTAGGCCGGCAGGCGGACGATCCGCCCCATTCCGTACATACGGATCGAAACGTTCGGGAAGAACACGAGGTAGGCGCCCAGGATCCCCGCCACCGCCCCCGTCGATCCCTGCGCAGGCGGGCCTCCGGCCTTCCCCCAGAGGACGTGTGCCGCACCGGCGATCGCTCCGCAAAGCAGGAAGAGCGCAAAGTACGGGACTTTCCCGAGCCGGTCCTCCACGTTGTCGCCAAGGACGAAAAGAAAGAGGGAACCGACCGCCAGCGGCAGGATGCCGGTGTGGAAAAAGGGGGCGAAAAGCAGTGGAAGCTTCGGCACGCCGGCGAATCCGGTGCCGGACGGCAGGCCGGCCAGGCCGCCGGGCAGCGGGAGGGGCGCTCCGTTGACCTGTCCGACGATCGACAGGAAGACCCACACGCCGATCAATCCATAGGTGACCAGCGGCAGCGACCCCGTCTCCGGGGCGTCGTCGGCGAGCGGGACGACGATGGGAAAGGGAACCGCCATTTTCCCCGCGGCGTCCGTGTCTGCGGGGCCGTATTTCGCATCCATCCGCCGCTTCGCCTCCCCGGCGATGGTCGACCCGAGGGCGGCGTACTTCGCTCCTTGCTCGCGCAGGAACCGGAACTTCGCGTGGATGCCCGCGGCGGAGTCGCGCGGGGCAAGAATCCCCTCGCAGGCCGGGCACCGGAGCACCGGGATGCCGGTCGCCTGAAAATCGATCGCCGCCAGACTCCCCTCGCACCGGGGACATCGGAGGGATGACGCGGCGGCGCGCACCCGGGACAGCACCGTCCTGGCGTTCTTTTTCGGCGGGGGATCGACCGGCGGCTCGCCGGGGGATTCGCCTTCGTTCCCGGAAGCCACGGGGAGCCGGCCCTCCGTCAATTCCGGGATCTCACCGTAGTCGAACCAGATCGCTCCGCAGGCGGTGCAGGAGTCGATCTCCTTACCCCCGGAGACGATCCTGCGCATGGAGGAAATCCTGCAATACGGGCATTTCATCCGGCTCAGTATACCCGGCGGGCCGGCCTGTCCGCAAACCCTTGGCCGGCCTGGAAAACCTGCCTGTTTCCATTGCCAATCATCATATAATGGGGGGACTTGAACAGAGGAGGCAGCGTCATGTACTGGATTCCGGGAATCGTCGCGGTTGCCGTCGTGGCCTGGTTCGTCGGGACGTACAACCGTCTCGTCCGGCTGCGGAACCAGATCAAGAACGCCTGGCACCAGATCGATGTCCAGTTGAAACGCCGCCACGATCTCATCCCGAACCTCGTGGAGATCGTCAAGGATTACATGTCCTACGAGCAGGAGACCCTCGCGAAGGTGATCGAGGCGCGCGGTGCGGCCCTGACGGCCAGGGGGACGGCCGCCCAAGCCAAGGCGGAGAACGCCCTGACGGAGTCCCTGAAGAGTCTCTTCGCCGTCGTGGAGAACTACCCTGACCTCAAGGCCAACCAGAACGTGGCGTCGCTCCAGGAGGAGCTCACCGGGACCGAGAACAAGATCTCCTTCGCGCGCCAGTACTACAACGACTCCGTGATGACCTACAACAACACGATCCAGTCGATCCCTTCCAACGTCATCGCCTCGGTGTTCGACTTCGAGCCCTCGGAGTACTTCGAGGCCGGGGAAGAGGCCAGGGCCGTCCCGAAAGCCGATCTCCGGTAGGTCATGGGAGGAACACACGCCTGCCCCAGGTGCGGCACGGAAAACAGCGCCGACGCGGCCTACTGCAACCTGTGCCAGGAACCGTTCGCTCCCGGGAAAATCTCCTCGCTTGCAGGCCCTTCAGTGGCCGCCGCATCCGGCGCGCCGTCCATGCGGCATGTCCCCATGCTCCCCTTCAACGAGGCGACCGGAAGCAACGTCCGGATGTCGCGCCTCCTCTTCCTGCTCCTGTTCGCCGCCTTCTTCGGGCTGGGAGGAGTCATCGGAAAGGCATACGGAAGCGTGGAGATGGGCCTCGCGCTTGCCCTGATCCTGTACGCGATCCTTGCGTCCTCCGCGTATTTCAGCGGCTCCTCGATCGTCCTTTCGATCCACGACGCCCATGAGGCCGACCCGGCGCAGCACCGGCAGCTGCTGAACGTCGTCGAGGAGATGAAGATCGCATCCGGGCTCCCCATGCCGCGGGTGTACGTCATGGAGACGCAGGGGATGAACGCGTTCGCCGCGGGGAGAAATCCCGGAGAGGCCCTGGTTGCGGTGACGACCGGGCTCGTGGAGCGCCTCACCCGCGAGGAGCTCCAGGGGGTCGTCGCGCACGAAATGGCTCACATCAAGAGCCGCGACACGTTGTACAACATCTGCGCGGCCGTGCTGGTGGGCGCCGTCGCCCTGCTCTCCGACATGTTCCTGAGGGACACGTTCCTTTTCCGGGGGAGGGGAAGAGCTCGGGCAGGAAGCGGGGGACGCGGAAACCCGGCGTTCCTGCTCCTGGGGATCCTCTTCGCGCTTCTCGCTCCGTTCGCCGCGAGGTTGCTCCAGATGAGCAGCTCCCGGCAGCGAGAGTACCACGCCGACGCTGCGAGCGCCGGGTTCACCCGCAACCC
>JACRMU010000010.1 GCA_016219515.1 Deltaproteobacteria bacterium | reverse complement strand
GGGTGGCGTTCTTGATCCCCGCCTCCTCCCCTTCCTGCCGTTCGAGGGCCTCCACTTCGAAGCCCGTCCGGTCGGCGAAGCGGAGGTACATCCGGAGGAGCATCTCCGCCCAGTCCTGGGACTCGGTCCCCCCCGCCCCCGCGTGGATCGTCAGGATGGCGTTCCGCTCGTCGTCGTCACCGGACGGGCTTCGAAGTGGAGGTCCTCGAACGGCAGGAAGGGGAGGAGGCGGGGATCAAGAACGCCACCATTCTCCTCTCCGGCGATCACCCCTACGGATACATGAAGGCGGAGATGGGAGTCCACCGCCTGGTGCGGATCTCCCCGTTCGACGCCAACAAGCGCAGGCACACCTCCTTCGCATCCGTCTTCGTCTCCCCCGAAGTCGACGACAACGTCGAGATCCAGATCAACGAGTCGGACCTCCGGATCGACACCCTCCGTTCGGGAGGAGCGGGGGGCCAGCACGTGAACAAGGTCGAATCCGCCGTCCGGATCGCCCACGCGCCGACGGGGATCACCGTCCTGTGCCAGCAGGAGCGGTCGCAGCACAAGAACAAGGCGATGGCGATGAAGATCCTTCGGTCCAAGCTCTACGAATTGGAGATGCGCCAGCGGGCCGAGAAGGCGACGGAGGCGCACAAGGCGAAGAAGGACATCGCGTGGGGTTCGCAGATCCGTTCCTACGTCCTGGCGCCGTACCGTCTCGTGAAGGACCACCGGACGGGGTACGAGGCGGGGAACGTGGACGCGGTTCTCGATGGAGACCTGAAGGAGTTCATCCGGCGGTTCCTGCTCGCCGGAGGCGACGGGCAAGCCAAGGGAGGGGCAGCGTGAAAGAGGAGTGGAACGACCTGATCCACGACAGGGTCCGCAAGGGGGAGGAGATCCGCAAAGGCGGCGGAAACCCCTATCCCAACGACCAGAAGGTCGGCTGGACGACGGCCGCCGCCCGACGCGCCGCGGAAGGGATCGCCGGCGAGGAGCTGGCGAAGAAGGGGATCCGCGTGGACGTCGCCGGGAGAATCGTCGCGTCCCGCAATTTCGGCAAGGCGGCGTTCGTCTCGATCGCGGACCGCACCGGGAGTCTGCAGGCCTACGTCCGGAAGGACAAGGTGGGGGAGGAGGCGTACGAGCTCTTTCGGAAGACCACGGACGTGGGGGACATCGCGTGGTGCGAGGGGACCCTTTTCATCACGCGGACGGGGGAGCTGACGGTGGAGGCGGAGCGGTTCCGCCTGCTCGCCAAGGCGATCCGGCCGCTCCCCGAAAAGTGGCACGGGCTGGTGGACGTGGAGACGCGGTACCGGCAGCGGTACGTGGACCTCATCGTGAACGAGAAGGTGAAGGAGGTTTTCCGGCGCCGGGCGGACATCGTCGCCTACCTCCGCGCATTCCTTTCGGGACGGGACTTCCTCGAGGTCGAGACCCCGATGATGCAGCCGGTGGCCGGCGGGGCGGCCGCCAGGCCGTTCATCACGAGGCACAACGCGCTGGACATGGACCTCTACCTGAGGATCGCGCCGGAATTGTACCTGAAGCGCCTCCTGGTGGGAGGGTTCGAGCGCGTCTTCGAGATCAACCGGAATTTCCGGAACGAGGGGATCTCCACGCAGCACAACCCCGAGTTCACGATGCTCGAGTTCTACCAGGCGTACGCCACCCACGAGGACTTGATGCGGCTGACGGAGGAGATGATCTCCGGCCTTGCCCTTTCCCTTTTCGGGACGACGGCCGTGACCTACCAGGGGGAGGCGATCGACTTCGCTCCCCCCTGGGAGCGGATCACGGTGGCCGGAGCGGTGGCGCGCTACGGGAACGTGCCGGAGGAACGGCTGGCGGACAAGGAATTTCTCCGCGAGATGGCGCGCACGCTGGGCCTGGCCGTCAAGAGCGACTGGGGCCCGGGGAAGCTCCTGATCGGGATCTTCGAGGAGGTGGCGGAGCGGAAGATCCGGGGGCCCGCGTTCGTCACGGAATATCCCGTCGAGGTGTCGCCGCTGTCGCGAGGGAACGATGCGCGCCCCGAGGTCGTCGACCGGTTCGAGCTGATCGTCCTGGGAAGGGAGATCGCCAACGCCTTCTCCGAGCTGAACGATCCCCTGGACCAGCGGAGAAGGTTCGAGGAGCAGCTCCGCCAAAGGGAAGGGGGCGACGAGGAGGCGCACGCGATGGACGAGGATTTCCTCCGCGCGCTGGAGCACGGCATGCCGCCCGCCGCCGGGGAAGGGATCGGGATCGACCGCCTGGTGATGCTGTTCACCGACTCGCCGTCCATACGGGACGTGATCCTGTTCCCCCAGCTTCGGAAGGAAGGGTAGCGCCGTTTTGAAGCTTCCGGTCGAATATTACATCGCGCTGAAATACCTCCTCGCCAAACGGAAGCAGACGTTCATCTCCATCATCACGATCATTTCCGTCGCGGGGGTCACGGTGGGCGTCACGGCGCTGATCATCGTGCTTTCCGTGATGAGCGGGTTCGAGAAGGAGCTCAAGGACCGCATCCTGGGCGCGACGGCGCACGTGCACGTCACGAGTCTCGACGGGAGCATCGCCGACCCGTTCCCGCTGGCCGGCCGCATCCGGGAGGTCCCCGGCGTCTCGGGCGCGAGCCCGTACGTCTTTACGCAGATGATGATCTCCTCGGGGGCCGCATCCTCCGGAGGGGTCCTGCGGGGGGTGGATATCGGCACGGTGGGGGACGTCACGCGGCTTCCGCGGGACATCCGCCTCGGGAGCATCGAGGCGTTGGGCCCGAAAAAACCCGCAGGCATGCCGGGAGCGATCCTCGGTAGAGAGCTCGCGGGCAATTTGGGGGTGACCGTCGGCGACGTCGTGGAGATCCTGGTGCCGGGGGGGAACGTGACCCCCCTGGGGACCTTTCCGCGCGTCCTGCGCGCCCGGGTAGGCGGCATCTTCGAATCGGGGATGTACGAGTACGACGCCACCTTCGCCTATATCTCCCTCGAGGAGGCGGGCCGGCTGCTGGGGATGGAAGGAAGGAGCACGGGGATCGAGGTGAAGGTGAGCGACATCTACGCCGCCGGCGAGACGGCCGCCCGGATCCGCTCCGGCCTCGGGTACCCTTACCTGGCGAAAGACTGGATGCAGAGCAACCGCAACCTCTTCTCGGCGCTCAAGCTGGAGAAGACGGTGATGTTCATCATCCTGGTGCTGATCGTGATGGTCGCCGCCTTCAACATCATCAGCACGCTCATCATGGTCGTGATGGAGAAAACGCGGGACATCGCGGTCCTCATGACGATGGGCGCCACCCGGAGGACGATCCGCAGGGTGTTCGCCCTGGAAGGGCTTCTGATCGGGGTCGCGGGGACGGCCCTCGGGACGCTGCTGGGGGTGGCCCTGTGCGACCTTCTCCGGCGATACCAGTTCATCCGGCTGCCGAGCGACGTCTACTACATCTCCACGCTTCCCGTCCTGCTGGATCCGGCGAACATCCTGCTGGTCAGCGGAAGCTCCGTCCTGATATGCTTCCTGGCGACCCTCTACCCGGCGGTCCAGGCGGCGCGCATCGAGCCGGCCGAGGCGATCCGGTATGAATAGCGCGCCCCTGATCCGCATCGAAGGCCTCCGGAGGTCCTTCCCCAAGCGGGGCGGATCGCTGGAGGTGCTGAAGGGGATCGACCTGTCCGTGTCGCGCGGGGAGATGCTCGGGGTCGTGGGGGTTTCGGGAGCGGGAAAGACCACGCTCCTTCAGATCGTCGGCACGCTGGACCGGGCGACCTCGGGGTCGGTCTTCTACGACGGCCGCGAGCTGATGTCCCTGCCGGAGGAAGAGCTGGCGGCGTTCCGCAACCGGACGATCGGCTTCGTATTCCAGTTCCATCACCTCCTGCCGGAATTCAACGCCCGGGAGAACGTGATGCTGCCCTGCATGATCTCCGGAGCGGACCGGCTCGAGGCGGGGCGCAGGGCGGACGCCCTGCTTTCCGAGGTGGGGCTGTCGGAGCGTCTTACCCATCGCGTGGGGGAGCTTTCCGGGGGGGAGCAGCAGCGCGTGGCGATCTGCCGCGCCCTGGCGATGGAGCCCTCCGTCCTGCTCGCCGACGAGCCGACGGGGAACCTGGACCAGGAAACTGCGGGGGGGGTCGTCGGCCTGCTGATGTCCCTCAATCGGAAACGGGGACTTACCTTGATGATGGTGACGCACAACGAGGAGCTGGCCGGGCGGCTGGACCGCGTCATACGGATCGACGACGGGCGGGTCGCGACGTGAGGCTTCGGGGAAAAGCGGCGGCGTTCGCCGCTGCGGCGTGGCTCCTGGCGGGGACGCTGGGCGGGGTTGCCGGATCCGCGGGATTCCGCGTGGTCGCCATCGACGTGCAGGGCGTGAAGCGGGTCGGGGCCGAAGCCGTCCGGCAGGCGATGTCCACCAAGGCGGGGGGAGAGTTCGACCTCGCGAGGATCCGGGAGGACGTCAAGGCCGTCTACCGGATGGGGTACTTCACCGACGTCAAGTTCGACGCGGAGGAGGCCCCGGGAGGGTACCGTCTCACGATCCTCGTGACGGAGAAGCCGATCGTCTCCTCCGTCCGGATCGAGGGGAACAAGGAAGTGGAGGCGGCCGACATCCGGCAGGCGGTCACCGTAAAGGAGCGCTCGCTCTTCAAGGAAGAGCTGGTGAAGGAGTCCTCCCAGAAAGTCCTCGAACTTTACCAGAACAAGGGATTTTTCGACACCACGGTGAACTCGAAGGTGGAGGAGGAGTCCGACGGATCGATGCGCGTGGGGTTCCGCATCGTCGAGGGGGAAAAACTAAAAATATCGAAGATCCGCATCACGGGGAATCTCTTCTTCGCGGAAAAGGCCGTCCGGAAGGAGATGGACACGAGCGAAAAGGGGTTCTTCTCAAGGCGGTCAAGCTCAAGCGGGGGGACATCATGAGCCGGGAGGTGCTTCTGGCGGACCTCCTCGAGCTGACCACCCTCCAGAACGACAAGGGATACGCGCAGGCGCTCGTCTCTCCCATAGTGGAGAAGCGCAAGGAGTACCCCCTGGCGGACGTGACGTACAAGACGGAGCGCGGGGGGAAGTTCCGGTTCGGGAAGGTGGAGATCACGGGCAACCCCAAGACGCTCGACCGGATCATCCGAAGAGAGCTCGAGGTCGAGGACGGCCAGATCTACACGGCGACCGGCCTTAAGACGAGCAAGGAAAACCTCACCCGGACCTCCTATTTCAAGGACGCAAAGATCACCACGGCGCCGTCCAGGACTCCGGGGGAGATGGACGTGAAGGTGGAGGTGCAGGAAGGGCCCACCGGGACGCTGTCGGGAGGGGCGGGGTACAGCTCCCTCGACAAGATCTTCGGCGTGGTGCAGCTCACCGAGAACAATTTGTTCGGAAGGGGCTGGAAAGCATCCTTGAGCTCGCAGTTCGGCGCGCGCAGGACCGTCTACCAGTTCGATTTCCGCGATCCCCACTTCCTCGATACGGACTTCAGTCTCCTCCTCGGCGCCTACAAGACCGACGTGAAGTATCCGGATTTCCGCCGCCGTGCGACGGGAGGCAAGATCGGCGTGGGGTACCAGTTCTCGAAATTCATTGTCGCCAGCATTTCGCTGCGCATGGACGAGACCCTGAGCACGGACGCAGGAACCGCCTCCTCCCAGATCCTGAAGGATGAGTT
Organism: Deltaproteobacteria bacterium; assembly: GCA_016219515.1. Taxonomy (GTDB): domain Bacteria; phylum Desulfobacterota; class Deferrimicrobia; order Deferrimicrobiales; family Deferrimicrobiaceae; genus JAENIX01. Next base: position 22,684 of record JACRMU010000010.1, on the reverse strand, counting down.
CAGCAAGGGGATCCAGAAGACGCACAGCATCTCCCCGAGCGTCACGCGGAACACGACGGACAAGATGTTCGATCCGACCAAGGGGTCGGTGCAGTCCGCGACGCTGGAATACGCGGGCGGTCCGCTGGGGGGGGACAGCAATTTCGTCAAGTATTTCCTCAATGCCAGAAAGTACTACTCGATTCTCCCGCCGACGGTCCTTAGCGCGAACATCCTCTGGGGGCACACCGTCACCACGGTGGGAGGGAGGGTGCCGATCTTCGAGCGGTACTTCCTGGGCGGGCCGTACAGCATCCGCGGCTTCAAGTCGCGGACCGTTTCTCCGAAGGACCCGAACACGGGGGAGCTGATCGGCGGGAACAAGGAGCTGTTCATGAACGTGGAGTTCATCTTCCCCATCGTCGGCGAGTACGGCTTCAAGGGGGTGGTGTTCTTCGACTCGGGCAACGCGTACCGCCAGGGCGATTGGCCGTGGAACGGCCCCGGGCTGAAGTATGCCGCCGGAACGGGGATCCGTTGGTATTCGCCGATGGGACCCCTTCGGTTCGAGTTCGGATGGAACCTGAATCCGGCGCCCGGCGAGACCAAGAGGGTGGCCGAGTTTACGATCGGGACGGTATTTTAATCCGGGAGGACGAAAATGGGAAACGGCAAGGGATGGTGGATCGGTGCGGTTCTCGCGACGGCGATGCTGTTCGCCGGCGCGGCGTTTGCGCAGGGGGTCAAGGTGGCGGTGGTCGACGTGAACAAGATCCTGAACGAGTCCGAGGCGGGGAAGGCCGCGAAGAAGAAGATCGAGGCACGGTACGAGGAACTGAAGAAGAAGGTGGAGGAGAAGCAGGAGGAGGCGAAGAAGCTCAAGGACGAGATCGACAAGCAGAAGATCATCCTCGGGAAGGACAAGCTGAAGGAGAAGGAGGATGCGCTCAACGCCAGGATCGCGGAGCTGCGGCAGATGACCCAGGATGCGGAAAAGGAGATGCAGACCCGGCAGGGAGAGCTGACCCAGGACGTGCTCAAGACGATCAAGGTCCAGATGGACAAGGTGGTGGCGCAGGAGAAGATCGACCTCGTGCTGGACCAGGCGCAGGGAGGAGTCGTCCACTTCAATCCGGCCCTGGACATCACTTCCCGCGTGCAGGAGCTGGTGAACAAGGAGAAGGCCGGTGGAAAATGAGTTCCGCCTATCCGATCTGGCCGCGCGCATCGGGGCGAGCCTGAACGGAGAGGACGCCGTCGTGACCGGGGTGGCTCCCATCGAGGAGGCCGGCCCCGGCCAGGTGACGTTCCTGTCGAACCCGAAGTATGCGCGCTTCGCCCGCGAGTCGAAGGCGGGGGCGATCGTCGCGAAGAGCCGCGTCGAAGGTTCCCGCGCATCCTTTCTTCTCTCCGAGAACCCGTACTTCGCGTTCGCCTGCCTGGTCGAGCTGTTCCATCCCCCCGTGCGCCCGCCGGCCGGGATCTCGCCGGCCGCCGCCGTTCATCCCGGCGCCCGCATGGGGAAGGGCGTCAGCGTCGCTCCTTTCGTCGTCGTCGAAGAGGAAGCGACGGTCGGGGACCGGACCGTTCTTTTCCCGGGCGTCTTCGTCGGGAAAGGCGCGTCCGTCGGGGAGGATTGCCTCCTGTATCCGAATGTCGTCCTCTACCACGGGGTCCGGGTGGGATCGCGCGTGATCCTCCACGCCGGGTGCGTGGTCGGGAGCGACGGGTTCGGGTTCGCCCCGTCCCGCGAGGGCTTCCGGAAGATCCCGCAGGTGGGAACGGTCGAGATCGGGGACGATGTGGAGATCGGCGCGAACACCACCGTGGACCGCGCCGCACTGGGCGCGACGCGGATCGGGAGGGGGACCAAGATCGACAACCTCGTCCAGGTCGCGCACAACGTCGTCATCGGCTCGGACACGGCGATCGCGGCACAGGCCGGCATCTCGGGCAGCGTCAAGATCGGAAACCGGGTGATGATCGGCGGGCAGGCGGGCATAGCGGGGCACCTCGAGGTGGAGGACGGCATCATGCTGGGGGCCAAGACGGGCGTCGCCGGCACGCTGAAGTCGTCGGAGGCCAGGGTCTGGTCCGGCACCCCGGCCATCCCGCATCCCTTGTGGCTGCGGCTGTCGGCCCTGCTGCCGAGCCTTCCGGAGCTGTTCCGAAGGGTGAAGAAGCTGGAAGAAGGCAAAAATCCGAAAGGGGAGGAATGAGATGTTCACGATCCAGGAGATCATGGACCTCCTTCCGCATCGCTACCCGTTCCTTCTGGTGGACCGGATCGTCGCGTGGGAGCCGGGAAAGACCATCGTGGGGCTCAAGAACGTCACGATCAACGAGCCGTTTTTCGCCGGCCACTTCCCCGGGCATCCCATCATGCCGGGAGTCCTGATCGTGGAGGCGCTGGCGCAGACGGGGGGGATCGGCGCCCTTAAGACGCTGGGCGGGGAGAAGAAGCTGACCTACTTCGCGGGGATCGACAATTGCCGGTTCCGCCGCCCGGTGGTCCCCGGCGACCAGCTCCTGCTGAAAGTGACGATCACGGCCCACAAGGGGCCGGTGTGGAAGATGCACGGAGAGGCGCGGGTCGGCGACGCGCTTGTGGCGGAGGCCGACCTGACCGCCACGATCCGGGAGGCGTCCGCCGGAAAGCCCCAGGAAGGAGCCGGGAAATGATCCATCCCACCGCCATCATCGATCCGGATGCGCGGCTCGGCGAAGGGGTAGAGGTCGGGCCCTACGCCGTGATCGGCCCGAAGGTCGCGATCGGCGACCGGTGCCGGATCGAGTCCCACGCCGTGATCGCCTCGCACGTGCGGATGGGGAAGGAGAACCGCGTCTCCTCGTTCGCCTCGATCGGCGCTCCGCCGCAGGACCTCAAGTTCAAGGGAGAGGACACCTGGGTGGAGATCGGCGACGGGAACACGATCCGGGAATACGTGACCGTGAACCGGGGGACGGCGCAGGGGGCCGGGATCACCCGCGTGGGGGACGGCACGCTGCTCATGGCGTACAGCCACCTGGCGCACGACTGCCGGGTGGGGAGCCGCGTGGTGATCGCGAACGCCGCGACGCTGGCGGGGCACGTGGAGGTGGGGGACTCCGCCATCATCGGGGGGCTGGTGGGAGTGCACCAGTTCGTCCGGATCGGGGAGTATGCGATGGTCGGCGCGCTTTCCGGGGTCCCGCAGGATGTCCCGCCCTACGTGACCGCCGTCGTGGCGCGGCCCCAGAAGGGACCGTCGCTCTACGGGCTGAACGTCATCGGGCTCAAGCGGAACCGGTTTTCGGAGGAGGCCATATCGGCGCTGAAAAAGGCCTACCGGATCCTCTTCCGGTCCGGGGTTCCGATGGGGGAAGCCGTCGAAAAGGTGGAAGCGGAGGTGGAGCTTCTCCCCGAGGTGAAGCGCCTCCTCGAGTTCATCCGGTCGAGCAAGCGGGGGGTGTTGCGCTGATGCAGGAAGACGGCGGGAAGGGGAGCGGGCCTCTCCGGGTCGGAGTGATCGGCGTCGGGTACCTGGGCCGGCTGCACGCCCAGAAGATCTCTTCGTTCCCCGATGTCCGGTTCGTGGGGGTGTGCGACGTGAACGCGGCCCACGGAAAGGCCGTCGCCCAGGAATGCGGGACCGGCTTTTTCGAACGCCGCGGCCGCCTTCTCGCGGAAACGGATGCCGTGTCCATCGCGGTCCCGACGACCGAGCATTACCGCGTGGCGATGGATGCGATGCGGGCCGGCGTGCACGTCCTCCTCGAAAAGCCGATCACGGCGAGCCTGAGGGAGGCGCGGACGCTGGTGCGGGAGGCGGAGGAGAGGAACCTGGTGTTCCAGATCGGCCACGTGGAGCGATTCAATCCCGCGGTGCGGGAGGCGGCATCCATTCTCACGGAGCCCCGGTTCATCGAGTGCCACCGCCTGGGGCCCTTCGGTGGGCGCGGGACGGACGTCGACGTGGTCCTCGACCTGATGATCCACGACATCGACCTGATCCTTTCCTTCGTCCGGTCCCCCGTGACGCGCATCCACGCCGTGGGGGTCCCCGTGGTTTCCTCCAACATCGACATCGCCAACGCCCGGCTTACCTTCGCCAGCGGGTGCGTGGCCAACATCACGGCCAGCAGGGTGTCGGCGAAGAAGCAGCGGAAGATCCGCATCTTCCAGGAGGACGCCTACGTCTCGATGGATTTCGTGGAGCATTCGATCCAGATTTTCCGGAGGACCTACCCGCACGGAACGCACGATCTGCCGGAAATCGCGGGGGAGCTCCTGGAGACGGAGAAGGGGGATTCCCTTCGGGACGAGATCCGGTCGTTCCTGGACTGCGTCGCCGGCGGGACCGCGCCGCGGGTGTCCGGCGTGGAGGGGCTTGCCGCGCTGGAAATGGCCTTCCGCATCCTGCGGAAGATGAGGAGACGTTGAGCCCTGGCACTGGACCGAAGACCCTTTTCATCGTCTGCGGCGAGCCGTCGGGGGAGACCTATGCCGCAAGCGTCGCGCGCGCGTTCCGCCGCCGCTACCCGCATGCCCCGATGGAGGGGATCGGGAGCTCGCGCCTGGAGGCGGAGGGGGTCCGGCTCCTGCGGGACTACGGCACGATTTCCGTCGTGGGGATCACCGAGGTGGTCCGGCATCTCCCCGCGGTGCTTTCCGCGCTGCGCCAGGCCGTGCGGCGCGCCGCCCAACCCGACATCGGGGCGCTGCTCCTCGTGGATTTCCCCGATTTCAACTTCCGGGTCGGCAGGAAGGCGCATGAGAGGAAGGTTCCGGTGATCTACTACATCCCGCCGCAACTGTGGGCCTGGAGAAGGGGGCGGGCCCGCGATCTCGCATCCTTCACGGACGGGGTCGTGGTCCTCTTTCCGTTCGAGGAGGCGATCCTCAAGGAGCAGGGGGTGAACGCGAGGTTCGCCGGGCATCCGCTGCTGGACGAGCTTGCCCCCTGGCTCGACGCTTCGCCGGACCCCGGGCGGTTCGGGATTCCCGCGGGAAAGAGAGTGGTCGGGCTGCTGCCGGGGAGCCGGCCCGGCGAGATTCAGGCGCACCTTCCCGTCATGGCGGAAGCCGCGGCGCGGATCGCGCGGGAATTTCCCGACGTCCATTTCGCGGTCCCCCTGGCGTCGCCCCGCTTCCGGGAGATCGTGGAGAGCGGGCTGCGCGGGAAGGGGCTTCCGGCGACCGTGGTCGAGAAGGAACGCCACCTCCTGTTCCGGGGGATGGCCGCCGCGGTGTCCGCTTCCGGCACGGCGACGCTCGAGCTTGCGCTTCTCGGAGTCCCGGCCGTGATCGTCTATCGCACGTCGGAGGCAACCTACCAGGTGGGGAAACGGCTGGCGAAGGTGTCGTCGATCGGACTGCCGAACCTCGTCGAGGGGCGGCCGTTCCTGCCCGAGCTGATCCAGGCGGAATGCCGTCCCGAACGGATCGCGGAGGAGATCCGCATCCTTCTGGCGGACGGCGCGCAAAGGGACGCACTGGCGGCGCGTTGCCGGGGCCTTCGGGAGAAGCTTGCGGGCCCCGGGCCTTCGGAGGCGGTCGTCGAAATGGTGGGACGGGCGGCGGGGGACGTATGGGGATGACGATCTACCGGCGGATGCTCGAATATGTCCGGCCGTACATGCCGCGGCTCCTCATCGCAATGGTGATCATGGTGGGGGTGTCCGCCTTCCACGGGTCGATCGCCTTTCTCGTCAAGCCGGCGCTGGACGACATTTTCATCAAGAAAGACGTGTCGAAGCTCTCGCTCATCCCCCTCATGGTGCTCGGCGTCTACCTGATGAAGGCGGTCTTGGAGTTCTCGCAGGCCTATCTCATGAACGGCGTGGGGCAGAGGGTGATCCGGGACATCCGCGAGCACCTGTACCGCCACCTGCAGTCGCTGTCCCTCTCCTTTTACATGCGGCACCCGACGGGCGTCCTCATGTCCCGCGTGATGAACGACGTGGGGCTGATGCAGGGAGCGATCACCGACGCCGTCACGGGGCTCATCAAGGACTTTTTCACCGGGATCTTCCTCATCTGCGTCGTCTTCTACCGGGACTGGCGGCTGGCGCTCATCGCCCTGGTGGCGTTCCCGCTGGCCTTCTGGCCGATCGCCCGTTTCGGGCGGAAGCTCCGGCGGACCAGCATCAAGACGCAGGAAGTCACGGGAGGGCTTACCTCGCACCTCCAGGAGACGATCAGCGGCGCGAAGCTCGTCAAGTCGTTCGGGGCGGAAGGATACGAGGTGGACCGTTTCGCCGCGAAGAACGCGGACCTCTACCGGCTGAACATGAAGATCGTCAAGGTCCAGGCGCTGACCTCCCCGCTGTCGGAGACGTTCGCCGGGATCGGCGCCGCGGCGGTGATCTTCTACGGCGGCTACAGCGTGGTGCAGGGGCACAGCTCGCCGGGGAACTTCTTTTCCTTCATGACCGCGCTTTTCATGCTGTACGAGCCGGTCAAGCGCCTGTCCCGGGTCAACAACGTCATCCAGCAGGGGATCGCCGCGGCGACTCGGGTTTTCGAGGTGCTCGACACTCTTCCCGAGGTGAAGGAGAAGCCGGACGCCATCGCCCTTCCCCCGGTCTCGCGCGACATCGAATTGGACCATGTCGACTTCCGCTACCACGGGGAGGGCGACTACATCCTGAAGGACATATCGCTTCGCGTCCCCGCCGGCACCATGGTGGCGATCGTGGGCTCGAGCGGCGCCGGGAAGACGACGCTCGTCGACCTCCTGCCGCGCTTCTACGATCCGCAGAACGGGGCGATCCGGATCGACGGCACGGACCTCCGGGACGTTTCCCTTTCGTCGCTGCGCTCGCAGATCGGAATCGTGAGCCAGCACACGATCCTTTTCAACGACACGGTCCGCGCCAACATCTCCTACGGCATGCCGGACGCCTCCCCGTCGAAGATCGAGGAGGCCGCCCGTCGGGCGAACGCCCACGCGTTCATCTCCCGGATGCGCGACGGGTACGACACGGAGGTCGGAGAGCAGGGGTTGATGCTTTCCGGCGGCGAGCGGCAGCGGCTGGCCATCGCGCGCGCTCTTCTCAAGGATGCGCCGATCCTCATCCTGGACGAGGCCACGTCGGCCCTCGATTCGGAGTCCGAGGCCGTCGTCCAGGAGGCGCTGGACACGCTCATGGCCGGCCGGACCACCTTCGTCATCGCCCACCGGCTCTCCACGGTCAGGAACGCGGACCGGATTCTCGTCGTGGAGGAGGGACGGATCGTGGAAAGCGGGACCCACGAGGAGCTCCTTTCCACGGAAACCCGGTATCGTTCGTTCTACCTGAAGCAGTTCGAGGAGCGGAGGACCGGCGCCGGGCCCGGAGCCGGGCCGGCATGACGATTCCATGAAGTCGTTCCGTCCCGGAGGCGGGGCGCACCTCCTCTACAATCTCGCGCTGGGTACCGCCCTCCTGGGGCTTTCCCCCGCCTGGATTCCGTGGGCGATGCTGTCGCGGAGGCGGCGGATCAATTTCCCGGACCGCATCGGATTGCGGATGGAGCGCGTTCCTCCCGCTTCCGGCAGGGAGAGGATATGGATCCACGCGGTGTCGGTCGGAGAGACCCTGTCCGCCGCGCCGCTCGTCCGTCGACTGCGCGGGCGACTGCCCGGCGTCGAGATCCTGTTCTCCACGGTGACGGTCACCGGACGGGAGACCGCGGAGAAGACGCTGGCGGCGGAGACCGATGCGAGGTTCTACTTTCCCTTCGATCTCCCGGGCATCGCCGGGAAGTTTCTCGACCGCCTGCGCCCCGACCTCGTCGTGATCCTGGAAACCGAGATCTGGCCCAACTTCCTTGCGGAATGTTCGAAGCGGGGGATCCCCGCGATGATCGTCAACGGAAGGATCTCGGAGCGGTCGTTCCGGGGGTATGCCCGGTTCCGGTTCCTCTTTTCCCGGGTGCTCGCCTGCCTGTCTGCGATCACGACGCAGACGGAGGAGGATGCCCGCAGGTTCCTGGCCCTCGGCGCCCCGCCGGCGGCGGTCACGGCGACCGGGAACATGAAGTTCGACGTGGCCCCCCCCGCAGCCGGGCAGTCGCCGCTGCACGCCCTTCTGAAGGGAGACCGGGAGGAAGGGACGAGATGGGTCGTCGCGGGCTCCACCCACGAGGGAGAAGAGGCGGCGGTGCTGCGCGCCTTCGACAAGGCGCGGTCCGTGGACCGGTCGATGAAGCTTCTGCTCGCGCCGCGCCACCCGGAACGGTTCGATTCCGTGGAGGAGCTGTGCCGCCGCGAGGGCTTCGAGACCGTTCGCAGGACCCGGGTTTCGCGGGAGGCCGGGGAAGCGCTTCCCGAGGTGATCCTGCTGGACACGGTGGGGGAGCTTCCGTCGGCGTATGCCGCCGCGGACATCGCCTTCGTCGGCGGGAGCCTGGTGCCCAAGGGAGGGCATAATAGCCTGGAGCCGGCGCTCTATGGCGTCCCCACGATCGTCGGGCCGCACATGGAGAATTTCCGGGAGATCGACGAAATCTTCACGGATGCGGGGGCGGTCTGCAACGTCAAGGACGCCGCGGGGCTCGCATCCCTTTTGGTTCGCTTTGCGTCGGAACCGTATGCGGAGTATGAAACGGGAAGGCGGGCGAGGGAGCTGTTGGCCGCTTTCCGGGGCGCCACGGAGAGGAACGCGGAGATCGTGGAGCGGGCGCTCTCGCTGCGGCGGAGGAAGAGCGGGTGATCGGGCCGTTCGCCGGTTGGAGGAGGTCGCTGTACGGCGCGGGGGTCTTTCGTTCGGAGTCCCTTCCCCGCCCCGTGATCAGCGTGGGGAACCTTTCCGTGGGCGGTTCCGGCAAGACGCCGCACGTTCAGTTCCTCGCGTCCTGGCTCACGGAGCTGGGAATGAAGGTGGCCGTCCTTTCCCGGGGATACGGGCGAAGGAGCAAGGGGGTCGTGTGGGTTTCGCGCGGCGACGGCCCGGCGGTGTCCGCGGAAATCGGCGGGGACGAGCCGGTCCTCCTCGCGATCCTGCTGCCCGGCGTTCCCGTGCTGGTGGGGGAGTCCCGCGCGGAAGCCGGAAGGGAATGCCTTCGCTGCCGCGAGGTGGACGCGTTTCTCCTGGACGACGGGTTCCAGCACCTCTCCCTGCGCCGCGATGCGGACCTCCTGCTGGTGGAGGCGGAAGGCGGGCTCGGGAATCGCCGCACCCTGCCGCTCGGCCCTCTCCGCGAGCCGGCGGAGAGCGCGCGCTTCGCCGACGCCCTCGTCGTCACCAAGTGCGCCGATGCGGCGCAGGGGGAAAAGTCCGCTTCCGCCGTCCCCTTTCCCTCGGATCGTCCCCGGGCCTTCTCCCGCCTGGTCGCGCGGGCGACGGTGGACCGCCATGGCGTGGAATCGCCTCTTTCCGGGGGAGGGGAGGAAGTGGTCGCATTTTCCGGGCTGGCGCGGAACGGACAGTTCCTGGAGACGCTTCGCGCATCGGGGTACGCGGTGCGGAAGTTTTTCCCCTTCGGCGACCATCACCGATACCGTCCGGCGGAACTTAAGGAGATCGCGTCCGCCGCGGGAGGCGCGCCGGTGCTGACGACGGAAAAGGACCTGGTGCGGATTTCCGGCCCGCTTCCTTTCAACTTGAAGGCGCTGCGGATCGGCGTGGAGTTTCTCTCGGGCTGGGAGGATCTCTCACGGCTGATCCTGGAAACACTGGGAACGGCGGGGAAACGGTGAAGGAGAAGCTGTTCCGGGCCATCCTGAAGTTCCTGGAAGCGATTCCGCTCTCCCTGCGGGCCGCCCTGTTCGAGGCGTTCATGCTGGGAGTCTGGGCGTTCGATGCGAGGCACCGCCGGGTCGGCCGGATCAACCTACGGATCGCCTTCCCGGAGATGGAAGACCGGGAAGCGTCGCGGATCGTCCGCCTCTGCTATCTCCGCATGGGGACCTCCGCCGCCGAGTTCGTCCATCTGCCGAAGATGGATGCCGGATACATCGCGAAGCATATCCGGGTCGAGGGAGCGGAACATATCCGGAAGGCGGTGGAAGAGCGGGGGCTTGGCCCCCTGGCGATGACCGGGCATTTCGGCAACTGGGAGCTGCTTTCCTTCGTCACCGGAGGCGTCATCGCCCCCGTGGCGTTCATCGTGCGGCCGCTGAAAAGCGCCGCCCTCGACCGGATCGTCTCCGAGCGGAGGGAGCTTAACGGGAACCGGGTGATCCGCAAGGAGGACTCCGCGAAGCTGGTGATGCGGGAGGTCCGGAAGAAAACGATGGTCGGTATCCTGATCGATCAGAACGTGGAACCGCACAAAGGGATCCCGGTCGATTTCTTCACCCGCAAGGCGTACACCACCTTCGGCATCGCGCGGCTGGCGCTTGCCCTGCGGACGACGGTGCACCCCGGGTTCATCTTCCGCGACCCGAAACGGAAGTTCCATCACACCGTCCGGTTCGGCCCGCCCATCCCGATGGACCCGGAGGCCCCGCGCGAGGAGGAGGTGGTCCGCCTCACCCGCAGGTGCAACGAAGAGCTGGAAAAGGCGATCCGCGAAGATCCGACGCAATGGCTCTGGTTCCACCGGAGGTGGAAGGACCGCCCGCCGGGAGAACCGGATCTTTACGAGGAGGCGCGTTGAAAGGGATCGTATTCCTGGACCGGGACGGCACGCTGATCGAGGAGGCCCATTATCTTTCCGACCCGGCCCGGATGAAGGAAATTCCCGGGGCGGCGGAGTCGCTACGGCGCCTGGCGGACGGCGGGTACGCCCTCGCCGTGATATCCAACCAGGCGGGGCTCGCCAAGGGAAAGTTCGTGGAGGACCAGTGGGAAGCGGTCCACCGGGCGTTCGTCGAGCATTTCCGGTCGCGCGGCGTGGAATTCGACGCCGTGGAATATTGCCCCCATCATCCGGAGGGTACCGTGGAACGGTACCGCAAGTCCTGCTCCTGCAGGAAACCGGCGCCGGGGCTCGCCCGGAAGGTCCTCCGGAGGCTGGCCCTTCCTCCTTCGTGCAGCATGTGGGCGGTAGGTGATAAGATGAGCGATATTTCGATGGGGAAGCGGCTGCGCGCGAAGACGATCCTGCTGGCGACGGGGCACGGCGAGGAAGAGCGCCGGGAGTGCGAGCGACGCGGGGAGCGGCCGGACGCGTTCCTTCCCAGCATTCGGGAGGCGGCCGATTGGATCCTTTCCGGGGGGAAGAAAAAATGAGCGAATGCCCGGGGTCCGGCTCCCTTCTCTCCGGAATCCGACGGTTTCTCCTGTTGTCGGCGCTGCTTGCGGCATGCGCCGGATGCCATTGGGGAAAGCCGGCGAGCCCCCCGTACGCGCCGCCGCCCCAAACGTCGGCCCCGGAAACTTCCCGCGATATCGAAGCGGCCGGCGGTCCGACCGTCGGAACGGCGGCGCAGGCGCCCGCCGAAGCATCCGCACCTCCGGCGGAAGAAAAGGCGGCGGCTTCGGCGCCCGGGAGCGCTCCGCAGGTTGCCGCTCCGCCGGAACCGGCGCAGCCCCCCGCCGGGCCTCCGGTTGAGGAGGCGGGGAAACCCGCGCCGTCCGCCGCGGCGCCGTCGAACGGCAGGAAACCCTCCGCGGCGGTTTCTTTTGACGAGCCTGCATGGGCCCGGGGAAAGGAGGAACTGGTCTTTCGGGTCGAATTTCTCGGCATGACGATGGGATATGCAAGGTTCACCTTCAAGGGGAAAGTTTTATGGAACGGGAAGGAAACGTACCACCTGAGCGTCCGCGCCTGGACCTCGGATTTCCTTTCCGTGATTTATCCGATCAACGAAACGATCGATTATTATATGGACGTGAAGACGCTGGAGCCCCTGCGGCAGGAATTCACGGGCAGGGAGAAAAAAAAGGATGACGTGGCCTTCTACGATCAGAAAAAGGGGAGGATCGTTTACCGCTACAAGCATTCCGGGGAGATCCGCAAGGAGGTCGACGTGATCCCCAGCGTCTTCGACCCGGTCACCGTGGCCTACTACTTTCGGGCGCGGGACCTGGGCGACGAAGGGCGTCCTCGCAACGTCTACGGCGGGCGGAAATTGTATCAGATCTCCTCCCGGTTGCTGGGGCGGGAGAAGATCGAAACGACCCGCGGGCCGGTGGAGACCGTCGTCATCCAGCCGGTCATCAAGCGGGATGGGCAGCTGGACAACAAAGGGGACCTCAAGGTTTGGATGACCAACGATTCCAGGCACGTCCCCGTGCGCATCTACGCGAAGTTCAAGAAGATCAAGATGTGGACGCTGTTCGCGGAGCTCGTGCCGCCGAAGGAAGGAGGGTGAAGCGATGGACGAGGAACTTCTGGAGATCCTTGCGTGCCCCAAGTGCAAAGGAGGCCTTCGGCTGACGACCGACGAAAGCGAGCTGCGGTGCGAGACGTGCCGCCTGAGCTACCGGATCGACGACGGGATCCCCATCCTGCTCATCGAGGAGGCGTCTCCCATTGAATGACCCGGGGTTCGCCGCCAGGGCCTTCGGGTACCTGGAAAAGTTTCCCGCCGTGAGGATCCTGGTGGTGGGAGACATCATGCTGGACGAGTACATCTGGGGAAGCGTGAAGCGAATCTCCCCCGAGGCGCCCGTCCCCGTCGTTGCGGTGACGAAGGACACCCGGGCCCTTGGAGGGGCGGGAAACGTGGCCGTCAATCTCTCGGGGCTTGCCGCGAAGGCGGAGCTGGCGGGGTTGATCGGCGACGATTCCGCCGGCCGGGAGATCCTGCGCATCCTTGCGAAGCACCGCATCGGGGCTTCCGGGATCGTCGCCGGCCGGAACCGTCCCACGACGACCAAGACGCGGGTGATCGCGCACCACCAGCAGGTGGTGCGGGTGGACCGGGAAGAGAAGGAGCCCCCGGACGGGCGGGCGCGGGACGCCCTCCGTTCGAGAGTGCGGAAGGCGATCCGGCGCGTCGACGGCGTGATCCTTTCCGACTACAGGAAAGGGGCCTTGAGCCGGGAGCTGGTGGAGGACGTCGTTCACGACGCGAAGCGGAACGGCGCCTTCGTCGCCGTCGACCCGAAGCGGACCGACGTTTCCTTCTACAGGGGCTGCACGCTGATCACCCCGAACAAGCAGGAAGCGGAGGCAGCGCTGGGCGGAAGGGAGCTTCCCGGGGACCGGGAGATCCTGGAGGGGGAGAAAGCGCTGCTTCGGGCAAGCGGCGCGAAGGCGATCCTGATCACCCGGGGCGAGGAGGGGATGAGCCTGGTCGAACGCGGCAGGAACGCCTCCTTCCACATTCCCGCGAAGGCGCGCCAGGTGTTCGACGTCACCGGCGCGGGCGACACGGTGATCGGGACGCTCGCGGCGGCGATGGGGGCCGGCGCCCCCCTGCGGGACGCCGCGCTCCTCGCGAACATCGCCGCGGGAGTGGTCGTCGGAGAAGTGGGGACCGCGCCGATCACGATCGGGAAGCTTGCGGACGCCCTCCGGCTCGAGGAGCGGGAACGGGAAGCGGCCCGCGAAGGGCGGAAGGTCTCCCGCCCCCCGGGGCGATGAGCCGCCGCAGGGTCCCTTCCCCGGCGCGGCTGCTGGTATCCGTGATCTACGGGGAGGAGGGACGGTTCGGGGAGGTCTTCTCCCGGCTCGTCGACCTCTTCGGAGAGGCGGCGGAAACGAGCGGCGTCTTCCCCTTCGACAGGACGGATTACTACGAGAAGGAAATGGGAGCTCCGCTGCACCGGAAGTTCGTCGTGATGGAGCGGCTCGTGCCCCGCGATGCGCTGGCGGCGGCGAAGGTGCGGACCGAGGAGCTGGAGGCAGAATTTTCCGTGGACGGGAACCGCACCGTGAACCTCGACCCCGGGCTCCTGACGGAGGAGAATTTTCTCTTGGCGACGGGGAAGAATTACAGCCACCGGGTGTATCTGCGGGACGGCGTGTTCGCGGACCTGACGCTGGAGTACAGGCAAGGGGAGTACCGGCCGCTCCCCTGGACGTATCCCGATCTCGCCTCCCCCGCCATCCGCGCCTATCTGGGAGAGGTGAGGGAGGGTCTGCGGGAAGCAAGAAAACTCGAAGCGGGTGAATCGCAATGTGGATGAGCATGACGGGGTACGGCAGGGGGGAGGCCCATGGCGGGGATGTCGCCGTCACGGCCGACGTCCGTTCGGTCAACCATCGGTTCCTCGACGTCCACGTCCGGTGCCCGTCGAAATTCCTTTCCTGGGAGCCCCGGCTTCGCGGAATGGTCCGGGAGGCGCTCCGGCGGGGAAAGGTGGACATCTTCCTGGGTGTCCGGGAGTGGGGGAAGACCGGAACGTCGGTGCGTGTGAACCGGGAGGCGCTGGACTCCTTCCTGGCCGAAGCGAACCGGATCCGGCAGGAGTGCGGGCTGCCCATCGAGCTTACGTTCCGCGACCTGCTGGGGGTCCCGGACCTGTTCGTTTTCGCGCCGGAAGGCGCGGATCCGGCGGAAGAGCATTGGGAGCTTGCCGAGACAGCGCTCCGGAACGCCATCTCGATGCTGCAAACATCGAGGAGCGAGGAAGGGGGACGGCTTCGGGACATCGTGGGAAAGGCGGTCGCCGGGCTGGGTTCGATCTCCGAACGGATCGCTTCCTTATCCATTGAAAACAAGGAACTTGCCATAGTAAAGTTCAAGGAAAGGATCCAGCTTCTTTCGGGGGAGACCGGCATCGATCCCGGCCGCCTTCACCAGGAGGCGGCCTTCCTGCTCGACCGGCTGGACATCACCGAGGAGTGCGACCGTCTGCGATCCCACCTCGTGGGACTGGGGAAGCTGCTGGAGCAGCCGGGGGATGCGGTGGGGAAGCGATTCGATTTTCTCGTACAGGAAGTCTTCCGGGAGTTGAACACCGCTTCCAACAAGTCCGCCCACGCGGAGATCTCCGAGCTTGCCGTCACGGCGAAGAACGAACTCGAAAAAATCCGGGAACAGATCCAAAACGTGGAGTAGCCCATGGAACGTGGGGACGTGTTCGTCATATCCGCGCCGTCGGGGTCCGGGAAGACCACGATCTGCCGCCTCCTGAGGGAGCGGGTGGAGGGATTGGAGCTTTCCATCTCCTACACGACGCGGCCGCAAAAGAACGGGGAGACCGACGGGAAGGATTATTATTTCATTAATGAAGATAAATTTGATAAAATGATAGTTTTGAAGGAGTTTTTGGAGTTCGCCACGGTGTACGGAATGCGGTATGGAACTTCCCGCGAGGCGGTGGATTCCGTCGTTTCCCGGGGGGTGGACGCCGTGCTGGAGATCGACGTCCAGGGGGGCCGGAAGGTCAAGGAAGCGCTCCCCGGGGCCGTTCTGATCGGAATCTTCCCCCCCGACGGGGAGACCCTTTCGCGGCGCCTGGCGGGGCGGGGGCGCGACAGCCGGGAGGAGATGGAAGCGCGCCTGAAAGCTGCGGACAAGGAGATGCGGGGCCTCCTTTGCTACGACTACCTGGTGGTCAACGACAGCCTGGAGCAGGCGGTGCGGCAGGTGGAATGGATCGTCCGGGCGCAGCGGCTCCGTAGGGAGCGCGTTCGCGGCCGGCTGGAACGGATTATCGAGCGGTAGGAGAGGAAGAAGATGGCACGAGTAACGGTGGAAGATTGTCTGCGTCGCGTGGGCAGCCACTTCGAGCTGACGGTGGTGGCGGCGAAACGGGCCAAGCAGCTCCTGGGAGGGGTAGGCGCGTCGATCGACACGTCCCAGCGCAGGGACAAGCCGACGGTGGTGGCGCTCCGGGAGATCGCACAGGGGACGGTGCGGGTCAAAGACTGACCCCGGAGCGTTCCATGCTCCGACTGAACGACATCGTAGAGCGTGTCCAGGCCGCCAGGCCCGGCGGGGACATCGAGCTCATCCACAAGGCCTACGTCTTCACGGCGAAGGTGCATCACGGCCAGCTCCGCCAGTCCGGAGAGCCATACCTCATCCATCCCCTGAACGTCGCCTTCATCCTGGCCGAATGGAACCTGGACGAGGAGACGGTGGCGACCGGGCTGCTCCACGACACCGTGGAGGACACGGTGGCGACCGTCGACGAGATCCGCGACTTGTTCGGGGACACCGTGGCGCAGATGGTGGACGGCGTCTCGAAAATCAGCCGCGTGGTGATCTCGGACGTCGCCGACCAGAAGGCAGAATCCCTCCGGAAAATGATCCTCGCCATGGGGAAGGACCTGCGGGTCGTCCTCGTCAAGCTGGCGGACCGTCTCCACAACATGAGGACCATCGGCCACCTCGCCCGCGACAAGCAGGTCGCCGTCGCCCGGGAGACCCAGGAGATCTATAACCCGATCGCAAGCCGTCTGGGGATGTCCCGCGTCAAGATGGAGCTCGAGGACCGCTGCTTCGAGGTGCTCCATCCCGAGGACTACCGGGAACTCGTCCGCCTCGCCGACGAGCGGAAGCGGGACCGCGAGAGCCACGTCCGGAGCGTCGTCGAGCTGCTGGAAAAGAAGCTTTCGGAATCCGGAGTCGAGGCGACGGTGAAAGGCCGGTCGAAGCATATCGCCGGCGTGTTCCAGAAGATGGCCCGCCAGGGGATCGACTTCGACCACGTCTACGATTTCATCGCGTTCCGGATCATCGCGAAATCGGTGCGGGAGTGCTACGAGGCGCTGGGCATCGTGCACAGTTTGTGGAAGCCCGTCCCCGGACGGTTCAAGGATTACGTCGCGATGCCGAAGGCGAACCTCTACCAGTCGCTCCATACCACGGTGTTCGGTCCGAACGCGGAGCTGATGGAGATCCAGATCCGCACGGAGGAGATGCACGCTCTCGCAGAGTACGGCGTGGCGGCGCACTGGAAGTACAAGGAGGGGCGGCCCGTCGTCGGCAAGGGCGACCAGATGTTCCTGTGGCTTCGCCAGATCCTCGAGCTCCAGCAGGACATGAAGGACCCGCGGGAGTTCCTCAACACGGTGAAGGTGGAGCTGTTCCCGGAGGAAGTCTACGTCTTCACCCCCCGGGGCGACGTCAAGGAGCTTCCGCAGGGAGCGACGACGATCGACTTCGCCTACGCCGTCCACACGGAAGTGGGGAACCACTGCGTGGGGGCGAAGGTGAACGGGAAGATGGTCCCCCTGAAGACCGCCTTGAAGAACGGGGACGTGGTGGAGATCGTCACCCATCCCGCCCACAGGCCGAGCAAGGACTGGCTCAAGGTCGCCAAGACGAGCCGCGCCCTGAACAAGATCCGCGCCTTCGTCCGCCAGGAGCAGCAGGAGCGCAGCCTCGCCCTGGGACGGCAGATCCTGGAGCGGGAGCTGCGGAAGTACTCCCTGTCCCTGAACAAGGTCCTCAAGACGAAGGAGTTCGAGGAGACCCTCCAGGAGAGTCGGCTGAAAAGCGCGGACGACTACTGCGTCTCGCTGGGATACGGCAAGATGTCGCTCCTGCCGCTGCTGCGCCGCCTGATCCCGCCCGAACAGCTCCAGGAGAAGGTCAAGGACAGCCGCCTCGGGGCGCTGATCCGGCGCGTCACCGCAAAGAAGCCCAGCGCGGTCATCGTGAAGGGGATGGACGACATCTTCATCCGGCTGGGGAACTGCTGCCACCCGGTGCCGGGGGACCCGATCGTGGGCTTCATCACGCGGGGGAGGGGGGTGACGATCCACGCCAAGGACTGCCCCAAGGCGCTGGAGAACGATCCCGCCCGCGCGATCGAGGTCGCCTGGGAGGCGGGGACGAAGGCCGCCCACCCGGTGAAGCTCAAGGTGGTCTGCGCCGACAAGCCCGGCCTGCTCGCCGACATCTCCCGCACGATCACCGCCAGCGACGTCGACATCCGCCGCGCGGTCGTCCTGACCACGCGGGACAAGCGGGCGATCTGCAACTTCGAGGTCTCGGTCAACGACGCGCAGCACCTCGCGACGCTGATCAAGTCCGTCGAGAAGCTGAAGAACGTCTTCTCCGTCGAGAGAGGAAAGGGGTAAACATGAGGGAGGCGATCAAGACGGACAAGGCGCCGGCTGCGATCGGGCCGTACTCGCAGGCGATCCGGGAGGGCGGGCTGCTGTTCTGCTCCGGCCAGATCCCGCTCGACCCGGCGACGGGGAAAATGGTCGCGGGGGGCATCGAGGCGCAGACCGAGCGCGTCCTGAAAAACCTGGAGGCGGTCCTGTCCGCCGGCGGCGCTACGCTCGCCTCCGTGGTCAAAACCACCGTCTACCTGGCGGACCTTGCGGATTTCCCCGCGATGAACGCCGTGTACGGAAGGTTTTTCCCGCAGGATCCGCCGGCGCGCGCCACCATCGGCTATACGGCCTTGACGACCCGGCCGGACTTGATGCAGTTCGAGCAGACGGAGATGTGGCGGACCGTGCCTCCGCTCACCGTCTTGACGCGCTGGATGTTCGGCTTCCAGATCTTCCGGGTCCGGTTGTTCGCGTGGGACACGTTGTGCCCGAAGTTCGGGCCCTTACCGCAGATTGCGCACTTGGCCATGACATCCTCCGAAAATTTAACCTAAGAAAATTACCACATTTCATGAATTACAGGCAAGGTCAAAATCTTCTCTCCCAGCGCCGGAAGAAACGAGCGCTTCCGGCCGCCGTCCTGCTCCTTTTTCTGGCCGCGGCGGCGGGCGCGGCGTTTCCCCACCTGACCGCCCGCCGGATGGCCGCGGCGCCGCCCACGGGGGTGCGGGCGGATGCGATCTCCGTTCTCACCGGAGGCGAAAACCGGATCGCCGCCGGATTCCGGGCCTGGAAGGAGGGAAAGGGGAAGGACCTTTACATTCTCGGAGCGAGGGGAGGCACGCGGATCGAGAAGATCCTGCCCGGCCGCCAGGAGATTTCCGCCGAGGACCTTCGCAGTCTGCACGTGGAAGGGTGGTCCGAGAACACCCTGGAGAACGCCTATTCGGCGAAGGGGGTGGCGGGAGACCGGAACTTCCGGAAGGTGATCCTGGTCACTTCCGACTACCACGTCCCGCGGGCCCATTTCGCCCTTCGGGCGGTCCTTCCCCCGGAAGTGGAGATCTTCGTGATCTCCGTCCGCTCGGATTGGCGGGACCGAAACGCGCTCCCGAAGACGCTGCGGCATTTCTTCGTCGAGGGATGGAAGTACTGGGGGTACCGCCTCTTCCTCTGGACCGTGTAGCTCGGCAGCAACCGGACTCCGGGCTCGCGTTACCGGATTATTGAAATGGGGTGCTTGTCCTTACGCGTCGGGGTTCCGGTGGAAGAACTCCGGGATCCTGGGCAACCCGTCGCCGAAGACGCGCCGCCCCTCGATCCGCAATCTCCCCTGGAAGAAGAGCCGGATCGCCATGGGGTAGATCTTATGCTCCTGGACGAGGATCCGCGCGGCGAGCGTGTCTTCCGTGTCGTCGTCGTACACCGGGACGACCCCCTGGACGACGATCGGCCCCGTGTCCACCCCTTCGTCGAGGAAATGGACGGTGCAGCCGGAGAAGCGGACCCCGTACTCCAGCGCCTGCTTCGGGCCGTGCGTCCCCGGGAAGGAGGGGAGCAGGGCGGGGTGGATGTTCAGGATCCGGTTCGGGAAGGCGCGGACGAACACCGGCGTGAGCACCCGCATGAAGCCCGCCAGGCAGATCAGCTCCGCGCCGCTCTTCCGGAGGATTTCCACGAGGCGGGCGTCGAACTCCTCCCGCGTGGGGTAATCCTTGTGGCTGACCGTTTCCGTCGGGATGCCGTGCTTCCTCGCGCGGACGAGACCGTATGCGTCCGCCTTGTTGCTGATGACGATCCCGACCCGGCAGGGGATCTCCCCCCGCTCCGACGCGTCGATGATCGCCTGGAGGTTGGAGCCGCTGCCCGAAACCAGGACGGCGATGACCGGCTTGTCGCTCATGATCTCCCTCCGGCAAGAAGGACTTGCGGAGCTCCCCTGCGCCCCTTCTTCACTTCCCCCACGATGTAGGCGGCCTCTCCGGCGCGGCGCAGGTGCCGCAGCGCCCGGCCGGCGTCCGCGGCCCGGACGGCGAGGACCATCCCGATCCCCATGTTGAAGGTCCGGTACGCCTCCTCCTCGGGAAGCCGCGCCGCGCGTACGATCGTCTCGAACACCGGGAGGACCGGCCACGAACCCTTCTCGATCACCGCCGTGACGCCGTCCGGCAGCGTCCGCGGCACGTTCCCCAGGATCCCTCCGCCGGTGATGTGGGCCATCGCGCGGATCTTGACCTTGCGCAGGAGGGAGAGCACCGGGCGGACGTAGATCCGCGTGGGCTTCAGCAGCTCGCCGGCGGCGGTGCCGCCCCACTCGGGGACCCGGGAGCCCGGTTTCTTTTTCAGGAGATCGAAGACGACCTTCCGCGCCAGCGAATAGCCGTTGCTGTGCAGCCCCGACGAGCCGAGCCCCAGGAGGGCGTCGCCCGGGCGCACGGAGCGTCCGTCGATGATGTCTTTCCGGTCGACGAACCCGACGGCGAACCCCGCCAGGTCGAACTCGCCCGGCGCGTACACCGACGGCATCTCGGCGGTCTCTCCGCCCAGCAGGGCGCAGCCGGCCCGGCGGCACCCTTCCGCGATCCCGGAGACCACCTGCGCGCCGTCCCCGGCGGAAAGCTTTCCCGTGGCGTAGTAATCCAGGAAGAAGGCCGGCTCCGCGCCGTGGACCAGGATGTCGTTGACGCACATCGCCACGAGATCGATCCCCACCGTGTCCAGCTTCCCGGCCATCGAGGCGACCTTTACCTTGGTGCCCACCCCGTCGGTCCCCGCGACGAGCACGGGGTTCCGGTACCGGCGCGCCGGGAAGCGGAAAAATCCGGCGAACGACCCGATCTCCCCCAGGACCTCCTTCCGGTGTGTGGCGCGGACCATCGGCTTGATGAGGGAAACCAGGCGCTCCCCCTCGTCGATGTTCACCCCCGCGGCGGCGTAGGTCATGGTTTTTTTCACGGGCGTCTCTCCGGCGGAATCCGATCTCATGTACGTTGTAACTTATCTGCGCACGGTTATGCCAATGATTTTTCCCCCCGCATTCGATAAGATGTTCCGGTTGCGGCAAGGGGAGGAAGGGGGCGCATGGCGAAGAGGGTGGGGGTCGTGATCCTGGGGGACGAGGTCCTGAAAGCCGAAGTCAGTGAGGCGAACCTCGGGCACATCCTTCCGCTTCTCAACGAGTGGGGAGCGGAAGTCGCGCTGTGCGCGATCCTGCCCGACGACATCGCCACGGTGGTCCGCCATTTGCGCGCCTTCCTGGAAGAGACGGACCTGCTGGTGCTCACCGGCGGGATCGGGCCGACTCCGGACGACATCACCAGGGAAGCGGTGGCGCGCGTGGCCGAAGTGCCGCTGGTCGTGCATCCGGACGCGAAGGCGGCGCTCGAAAAATATTACGGCAGCCGGATGAACTCCTACCGGATGCTGATGGCGCAGGTCCCGCAAGGGGCGGCGCTGATCCCCAATCCGGTCAGCGCGGCGCCGGGGTTCTTCGTCTCCCGCATGGCCGCCTTTCCCGGAATCCCCATGCTGCTGCACGAGATGTTCGGGTGGCTTCGCCCGCATGTCGAGGGGAAAAGGAAGAGCCGGGTGACCCTGTTCGCGAAGGCCCCCGAATCGGGGTACGCGGGGATCATGAAGGAGGCCATGGACGCCTTCCCCGACGTGAGCGTCGGGTCGTACCCCGTGATGGACGGGGAGTACCGCGTCCGGGTCGTCTTCCGGGCAGGGGGGTTTTCGCGCGCCGCCGCGTGCGCGGACGCCTTCACGGAAGGGCTGCGCGCCGCGGGCTGGGATATTTCACGCCGGGAGGAGGAACGGGGGGATGATGGATAAGGGGATTTTTCGCCGCTCTTTTTTCCGGGCGGTGCTGCCGTCGCTCGCCCTGCTGTTCCTGTCCGTCGCCGCCGGCAACGGAGCGGACCCGTCCGCCGTCCTTTCCGCGGCCGGGTGGGAGGAGCACACGCCCGGGCGGTGGAACAGTCTCCCCGAGCGAAAGGTGGAGGCCGCCCCGAACCGCATCTCGGGCGAGTTCGTCCTCCCGCCGGGATCGGGCGTGTCCTGGGAGAAGAAAGGGTCCTGGACCCCCGGCTCGGGCCCCCCGCTGTCGATCGAGTTCTCCTGCGACGCGACGAACCCGTCTTCGAAGGACTACAAGGAATTCGGCACCCGCTTCCCGGTGTCGGTGACCGCCGTGTTCGGAAAGGAATCGCAGGAGATCACGTGGAGAAGGCGATTCCTCGATTTTTTCCGGAAGGTGTGGAACGGGTTTCCCCCCGGCGGCATCCGGCTCGTCTACGCATGGGGGAGCAACGTTCCGGTGGGCTCGATGTACCGCACGGGGGAAGAGGAGACGGTTTTCATCCTGGCGGGCGAAGAGGAGAAGGGGAAGAACGTATCGTCGAAGAGGAACCTGAGGGAAGATTTCATGGCGGCCTACGGCCGCTATCCCAAGGGACCCGTGACGGCGATCGTCGTCAGCGCGGAGCGTCCCTCGAAAGAGAAGGGGAAGCTTTCGGGCCGCGTCGCCGTGACCTTGCCGCCGGGCCCCTGACGGGGATCTACTCGTACCGCAACGCCTCGATCGGGTCCAGGCGCGACGCCTTCCGCGCGGGATAGAAGCCGAAGAAGATCCCCACCGCTCCCGAAAAACCGAAGGCCACCAGGACCGCGCCGCCCGAGATCAGCGTCGACCATCCGGCGAACCTGGAGATCATCCAGGAACCGCCCACGCCCACCAGGATTCCGATCGTCCCTCCGGTGACCGCGAGGACCAGCGCCTCGATCAGGAACTGGAGCAGGATGTCCTTCTCCCTTGCCCCCACCGCCATCCGGATCCCGATTTCCCGCGTCCGCTCGGTCACCGAGACGAGCATGATGTTCATG
>JACRMU010000009.1 GCA_016219515.1 Deltaproteobacteria bacterium | reverse complement strand
AGAATACTCGGCGCTCGTCGCCGCGGGGGTTCTCCCGGTGGGCGACGCCGCCCGCGTGCTGCGCTCCCGGGGCAGGTACATGCAGGAGGCGGTGAAGGTGGGCGAAGGAGCGATGGCCGCCGTCATCGGGCTGTCCCGGGAACAGCAGCCCGACTCCCATCGCCGTCCCCCTCACATCCGCAGGAGCGCGGAGCCCCACGTGAGCCCGCCTCCGAACGCCGCCAGGAGCACCAGGTCTCCCTTCGAATACCGCCCCTTCTCCTTCGCCTCCGCAAGGGCGATCGGGATGGAGGCCGCGGAGGTGTTCCCGTAGCGGTCCAGATTGACGAAGACCTTTTCCTCCGGGATCCCGATCCGTTTCCCCACCGCCTTGACGATCCGCTGGTTCGCCTGGTGGGGAATGTACAGGTCGACGTCCGCGACCGTCACGCCGTTGCGCTCCAGCGCTTCCAGGCTGACTTCCGCCATCCGGGTCACGGCATGCTTGAAGGTCTCGTTGCCCGCCATCCGGATGAAGTTCGTCCGGACCGTGGACGTGCCCGGGTTGCAGGGATCGACCGTCCCTCCGCCGGGGCAGTGGATCAGCTCCCACAGGCTTCCATCGGAATGGAGGTGGCAGCTTAAGACGCCGTCCCCCTCTTCGCACTCCGCGATCACCGCGGCGCCCGCCCCGTCGCCGAAGAGGATGCAGGTCCCCCGGTCGGTGTAATCCACGACCGTGGACAGGATTTCCGCGCCGACGACCAGCCCTTTCTTCCCGCGCCCCGCGCGGACCAGCGCATCCGCCACGGAAAGGGAATAGACGAACCCGGAGCACGCCGCGCTGACATCCATCGCATACGCCCTGTCCGCCCCCAATTTCATCTGGAGGAAGCAGCCGGTCGAAGGAAACGGCATATCGGGGGTCAGCGTTCCCACCACCAGGAAATCCAGCTCCTTCGGGTCGACACCGGCGTCCGTCAGCGCCCGCCGGGACGCTTCCAGGCACAGGTCGGATGTCGCAGTCCCCGGCTCCGCGATGTGGCGCTCCCTGATGCCCGTCCGCGTGGAAATCCACTCGTCGTTGGTGTCCACCATCTTCGCGAAGTCGTTGTTGGTCATGATTTTCGGCGGGGCGTACATCCCCACGCCGATGATCTTGGATCCCACCGTGATCTTCCCCCCTTGCCGCAGTGTCTCGCTCTACTCCGCCGCCGCCGATTCGTCCCGCTCGTGCCCGCGCCGCGCCATCGAGGCCACGATCTCCTCCTCCACGCCGCACTGATGCAACGAGCCGGCGAAACGTATGCCGTTCCGGATCGCCTTCGTGTCGGACGATCCGTGGCAGATCACCACTCCGCCCCTCACCCCGAGAAGCGGCGCCCCGCCGTACTCCGCGTAATCGAGCCGCTTCTTCACGCTTCGGATCGCCCCTCCCGCCAGGACGGCCCCCAGTTTCGCGAAGGCCGATTTCTCGATCTCGTGCTTCAGGAAATGTCCCAGCGCGGACGCCATCCCCTCCATCGTTTTCAGGGCGACGTTCCCCACGAACCCGTCGCAGACGAAGACGTCGGCCTTCCCAACGAAGAAATCCCGCCCCTCCACGTTCCCGATGAAGTTCAGCCCCGTCCGCCGGAACAGGGGGGCGGTTTCGCGCGTCAGGTCCGTCCCTTTCGTCTCCTCTTCCCCGATGCTCAACAGGCCGATCCGCGGATGGGGGATCCGGAGGAGCTTCCGCGCGTAGGCGTCGCCCATGAATCCGAACTGCACCAGGTGCGCGGGCTTGCAATCGACGTTCGCCCCCGCATCGATCAGCACGATCGGCCCCGTGGGCGTGGGAATCGTCGCCGTGATCGCCGGGCGGTCGATCCCCCTCACCTTCCTCAGGATGTAGAGGGCGCCCGCCATCACCGCTCCGGAGTTTCCCGCGCTGATGAAGGAGGATGCCTTCCCGTCCGCCACCAGGTTCAGCCCCACGCGGATGGAGGATTCCTTCTTCTTCCGGATGGCCACGCCCGGGATTTCGCACATTTCCACGACCTCGGAAGCATGCACCACCTCGACCGCGCCGCCGCCGCTGCCGGAGGAGCGGAGCTCGTCGCGGATCACGTCCTCGCGCCCCACCAGGATGACCGGAAGCCCCAGGTCCTGCGCTGCCTGCACCGCACCCCGGATCACCTCGCGCGGAGCGTGGTCCCCCCCCATGGCGTCAACGGCAATTTTCATCGGAGGAAGGTACGGAAGGCCGTCAGTCCTTCGCAATGACTTCCCGGCCGTTATAGGTACCGCAATTCGGGCACACGGCATGCGGCCGTTTCGTTTGCTTGCACTGCGGGCAAATGCTGCAGGCGGGGTTGGTCAGCTTCTTGTGGGTCCGCCGCTTGTCCCTGCGGCACTTCGATCCCCGTCGTTTCGGATTCGGCATACGCTACTCCTTTTCTTCCTTCAGTTTCTTCAAGATATCGAACGATCCCGGCGCCCGCTCCCCGGAACAGCCGCATCCCCCGCGGTTACAGAGGAGCTTCGCGGGCAGCGCAAGGGCCACCTGTTCCCAGAAAATATCGTTCACCTCGACGCCGGCCCCGTCGTAAAAGCCGATTTCGAGGTCCTCCTCGTGCAGTTCCACGTTCGTGGCGCCGGCCGGCCCATGGTCCCGGGGGACCAGCACGGTGTGGAACTCTTTCTCCATCGTGACCCGGAACGCTTCGGTGCACCGGTCGCAGAAGGCATCCCCCTCGGCGACGAACGACCCTTCGGCAAAGAGATCCCTGCCCGCCAACGTGAGAACCAGGCCCGCGGAGAGCAGCCGGCAAGTTCGCAGCGGATAGGGATCCATCCCCTCCAAAATCCGGGGGATCCAGGCCTTTCCCCTGTTCGCGACGACGTCCAGACCGTCGCGGTGGATCTCCGAAACTCTAATGTACAAAGGACAAACTTCCCCGAAAATTGGAAAAAGATACTATAGGCAACCCCTCGCCCCCTGTCAATCGAGATTATTCCCTATTATGTTGGTATATCATGTGGATATGATCCGGTCGCCTGCCGTCGCAGGACAGTTCTACCCGGGGTCCTGGAGGGAGCTCGACCGGGAGGTCCGCCGCCTTACCCGCGATCTTCCGGAAAAGATCCCCGCCAAGGGTATCATCGTTCCTCACGCGGGGTACGTCTATTCCGGCGCAGTGGCGGGGGAAGTTTACTCCTCCGTGGAAATCCCGGACCGCCACATCGTATTCTGCCACAACCACTCCGGCATCGGGGCGGAGGCCGCCATCGATTCCCGGGGAGACTGGGCGATGCCATGGGGGAAGGTCCCGATCGACGAGGAGTTGGCGGGGCGCCTGGTCGGCGCTTCCCTCCTCCTCTCCGAAGACCGCCTGGCCCACAGCCGGGAGCACTCCCTGGAGGTGCAGCTCCCTTTCCTGCGGCGCTTCCGGGAATCGTTCCGGTTCGTTCCCATCGCTCTCGGGCGCCTATCGATCGCCGATTGCCGCTCCCTCGGGGAATCCGTCGCGCACGTCCTGCGGGACGATCCGTCCCCCCCTCTCTTGATCGCCAGTTCGGACATGACCCATTACGAGTCGGATGCCTCCGCGAGGAAGAAGGACCGCCAGGCGATCGCCCGGATCCTGGAACTCGACCCGGAGGGGCTCTACAAGACGGTCCGGTCCGAGCGCATCACCATGTGCGGGATGATCCCCGCGACGGTCGTTTTGTTCGCCGCGCTCGCCCTTGGCGCAACCCAAGCCCGTCTGATAAAATACTCCACCTCCGGCGACGTCAGCGGCGACCGCAACCAGGTCGTCGGATACGCGGGCCTGGCCATTCGGTAAGATAGCCCCGCAATCCCCCGCAGCGGCAAGGAAAGAGGTTCGAAGATGTCCTCCGTTATCACCCGGTTTGCGCCGAGTCCCACGGGAGATCTCCACATCGGAGGCGCAAGGACCGCCCTGTTCAACTGGCTCTACGCCCGGCGCCACGGCGGGAAGTTCATCCTGCGGGTCGAGGACACCGACCGCGAGCGGTCGACCGGGGAATTCGTTCAGGCGATCCTCGAAGGGATGCGCTGGCTGGGGCTCGCCTGGGACGAGGGGCCCTACTTCCAGACCGACCGGATGGATCTCTACCGGCAGGAAGCGGAGCGGCTTCTTTCCGAGGGAAAAGCGTACCGCTGCGTCTGCACGCCGGAGGAGCTGGAGCTCCGCAGGGAGGAGATGAAGGCCCGCAAGGAGAAGCCCCGGTACGACGGCCGGTGCCGGACCCTGCCTCCCGGGGCCGCCGACGGGAAACCGTCCGTCGTGCGCTTCAAGGCCCCTGCCCATGGGCAAACGGTGGTCCGGGACCTGCTTCGGGGCGACGTGACCTTCGAGAACAGCGAGCTGGACGACCTGGTCCTCCTGCGCACGGACGGCACGCCGACCTACAATTTCGTCGTCGTGGTCGACGACGCGTCCATGGGGATCACGCATGTCCTGCGAGGCGACGACCACCTGAACAACACCCCCAAGCAGCTCCAGATCTACGAAGCGCTGGGGTACCCCGTGCCCCGCATCGGCCACTTCCCCCTGATCCACGGGGTGGAGGGCGGGAAGATGTCCAAGCGGGACGCGGAGACGTCGGTGATCCGGTACCGGGAAATGGGGTACCTCCCCGAGGCGATCGTGAACTACCTCGCCCGCCTCGGTTGGGGCCACGGGGACCAGGAGATATTCTCGGCCGAGGAGCTACGGAATCTCTTCTCCCTGGAGCACGTGAACCTGTCCCCGAGCCGGTTCGACATCAACAAGCTTCTTCATCTGAACGCCCATTACATCAAG
>JACRMU010000004.1 GCA_016219515.1 Deltaproteobacteria bacterium | reverse complement strand
AGGTGGGGAGGGAGGGCGTGGACCTGTTCGCGCAAACCATCGACCGGCGGATCGAGATGGAGATCTGCTCCTCGAACGGTTTGTGGCATGCCGTGGCCGACCCCAACCAGATGCACCAGGTGATGATGAACCTCTGCGTGAACGCCAGGGACGCGATCATGGAGCGCCTGGAGGGAGGACACAAGGACGATCCGCCTCCCGGAGGATACCGGATACAGGTCGTCACGAGAAATGCCTCCGTCGGGGACGAGTACCGAAGGGAGTACCCGTACGCGCGCAAGGGGGATTTCGTCGTCGTGTCGATTTCCGACAACGGGACGGGGATGGACGAGGCGACGCAGCGCCGGGTGTTCGAGCCGTTCTTCACCACGAAGAAGCTGGGGCGGGGCACCGGGCTCGGGCTTTCCACGGTGTACGGCATCATCAAGCAGCACGAGGGATGGGTCAATCTCGAGAGCCAGCCGGGGAAGGGGACGACGTTCCATGCGTACCTGCCCCGGGCGGAAGAAAAGGCGGAAGAGGAAAAGCTCCAGAGTCCGGAAGCGGCCAGGATGAGAACGTGGAAGGAGACGATCCTCCTCGTGGACGACGAGGAGATGATCCGGAGCCTCGCGCAGCAGGTCCTGGAGGTCCATGGATATTCCGTCGTGACCGCGGTCGACGGCCAGCAGGCGATCGACCTCTACCTCGATCTGCGGGACCGGATCGACCTCGTGATCCTGGACCTGACGATGCCGCACCTGTCGGGGACCGAGGTCCTGGCCCGCATTCGCACGCTGGACCCGCACGCGAAGGTGATTCTCTCCAGCGGGCACGCGTCGAGGGGTACCTCGCGGGCGTCCGCGTTCCTGCCCAAGCCGTACCGCGCAGACAAGCTGACCCGCATGGTGCGGGAAGTCCTCGACCGTTCCCGGGAAATAGCGTAGAAGGGCTTTCCTCTTTATTCCTTCAATGCCGACTTGATCGCGGCGCGGACGATGTATCCGGACAGGTGCAGGATCGTGTCCTGCAGGTCGGGGTCGATCTCCATCGACGCCAGGCAGGGATGATGGTGGTGGCGCAGCGCGCCGGTATCGGACGCCTCCGGGACACGGACCCCCTCGAGGATGGAGGCGACGAACTTCGCCGATCCGCACGGGGCGTCCCGCAGCACTTCCACGGACGCCACGCGGTCGCCGTCCCGCGCGATCCGGAACTTCGGCCGGCCGAAGTTCGCCGCGAATTCGCGGAGCAGCGGGTCCGGCCCGCCGTCGAACCCGCAGAGCGGGCGCGGGAAGGCGTTCGCGACTCCCATGGCGGCGAGCCGCTTCCGGACCTGGTTCTCCAGGCCCGTCGGGCAGACGGTCCGGTCGTCCACGGCGGCCAGGACGGCCCGGGCGCCGCACCGCGCGGCGATGTCGGGGATCAGCTCGGCAGCCCCCGGGCTCTCGTGGAGGGAAACCAGCAGGTCCGCCGCGGGCAAAGCGCCGGGAAGGATCTCCTCCGGGTCGTCGATCACGAGAGGGAGGCGCGCGGGGAGCTTGAGCACCGAGGTTTCCCAGCCCGCCGGTCCGTTCGCGCGGACATTTTCCGCGATCCGCTCCCCGTATCGTCCCTGCACCGAGAAGAGAATCTTCATCGCGCCTTCCCGGCAAGGAGGTTGCGGATCGCGCCGGCCATGCAGGAAGCGGCCGGAGAGCCGTCCCCCAGGTCGAGGAAAGAGCGGCCGTCCGCCTCCCAGGCCGGCAGGGACGGGTCGTGCGGGATCGCGGCGAGCAGGGGGAAGGGAAGGGACGGCGCATCCCCGCCGTCGCCCGCGGAGTACGGCCGGTTCAGCAGGAGCCAGCTCTTTCCGACGGGAAGGGACAGGTCCGCGGCAAGATCCCGGATGGCGCAGGCGGCGGACATCCCCCGCGGGGAAGGGTCGGCGACCAGGACCAGGTGGTCGATCCTGCGCAGGTTGCGCCGGGAGAGGTGCTCCATCCCGGCCTCGTTGTCGACGACGACCGCGGCGTATCCTCCCGCGAGCCGCGAAAGAGACCGGCGCAGGAGGTTGTTCACGAAGCAGTAGCAGCCAGGCCCCTCGCCCCGGCCCATCGCGATGAGGTCGACGTCGTTCCCTTCCACGACCCGTTGCTGGACCATCGCCTCGAGGAGCTCTTCCTTGGAGGCCGCTCCGCCGGGCCCCTCCAGGAGCTCTTCGCGGACCGATCCCAGCCCCTTCGGGGACGGGAACCCCAGGAGCACGTGGAGATTGGCGTTGGGGTCGGCGTCCACCGCCAGCAGCGGGCGGACCCCGGAAGCGAGCAGCGCGCGCAGCAGGAGCGCGGAGCAGGTGGTCTTTCCCACCCCCCCCTTTCCCGCGACGGCGATCAGAAGGCTCATCCCGCGGCCGCTCCGTGGCGATGCCGCAGGAGGTCGGAGAGCTCGGCGGTCAGAAGGATCGCCCGCTCCGCATCCTCCACGGGAAGGGTGCCCAGTCCGCAGGCGGGAGTGAGGAGGGTTGCGCGGATGACCGCATCGCGTCCGATCCCGCGCGATTCGAATTTCCCGAGGATCGCATCCATCCGGGCCGCCAGCGTCTCCGGGGTCTCCGCGCGGATCCCTTGCGCGGACGTGGGGACGATCCCGAAGGCGAGCTTCCCCCCGCGGCCGAGGAACGCCTTCACCTCCTTCGGATACAGCAGCAGGGAGTCCGCGTACTCGTAGGCGTCGAAGGAGAGGTATTCCACCCGCGAGGAGAGGACGAGCCCCCAATCGGTGTTCGCGCAGCAGTGGATTCCGCACCGCGTCCCCGGCAGGCCGTCGAAGATCTCGTCGAGGCAGCCGATCACCTCCTCCTTCGCGAGGGAGAGGATGGCGGACCCCACCGATGCGAGATACGGCTCGTCCAGCACCAGGATGACGTTGGGCGAGAGGCGCGAAAGCTCCGCAACCTGCCACTGGGCGACCCGCAGAAGGTGTTTTACCAGGATGTCCCGGCCCATCGGATCGTAGAAGAGCGGCTTCTTCCCCCGGTCGGTGGTCATCAGGCCGAAGGAGACGGGGCCCGTGACCTGTCCCTTGACGGCGGGATACGGCCCCTTCCCGGAGGAGAGGAGGGCGTATAGCCCCGCCGCGCGCTCCGTGGAGATCGCGAAGGAGGAGGCATCTTCCATGAGGAACCGTTCGTAGAAGGCCTCCGCATCCTCCTGGACGGTTTCCCCTCCATCGACAAAGAGCTTCTCCCCGTCGATGACCGCCCCCGGCAGCCCCGCCGCGTACTGGATGTACATGGTTTCGAGAAAGGTCCTGCGGGGGAGCTGGGGCCAGCAGGGGACGTCGCGGAAGGCCGAAAGGACCAGCCGCACCGCGGCCTCCGGATCGGTGTGCGGCAGGCTGCCGACGCCCGTGGGAAGGAACGGGGGAAGATCGTTTTTCACGTGGCCGTCTCCGGCAGGGGATTTCCGCGATAGCTCTCGGCGTCCGTGTGCGGGATGAAAAGCGCGCGCTGGTAAAGCTCCATGAACCCCTGGTCGGAGGAAAGGTCGTGATAGTCGGTGGAGGAGCAGAGCGTGCACGCCTCCTCCCACCGCTTCCGGTTGCGAATCGCTCCGATCGCGCCCGCCAGCGACGCGTTGCCCAGGAGAACGAACTTTTTCATCGGAAAGGGCGGGAAGACCCCGAGCGTCTGCGCGGACCGCAGGTCGAGGAAGTTGCCGAATCCTCCCGCGATGCAGACCCGTTCCACCTTGTCCCGCGGAAGCCCCACTGCCCGGAGGAGGGCATCGGCGGCGGCGCACAGCGCGGCCTTGGTCCGTACGACGCTTTTCAGGTCGGATGCCGTGAAGACGATGTCCGCTCCGGTGGCGCTCCGCTCCGCGCGGACGACGACGAACGCCGTCCCCCGGTCCGTCTCCCGGAAGGGGGCTCTCCCGCGGGGGACGAATCGGCCGGCGCGGTCGATCAGCCCGGCCCGGAACAGCTCCGCGCACAGGTCGAGGATCCCCGAGCCGCACACTCCGGCCGGTTTCCCTCCGCCGATCACGGTCCATTCGGCCGTAAGGCGCACGGGATCGATGCGGACCGATTCGATCGCCCCGGGATAGGCGCGCATCCCGCACGCCACTTCTCCCCCCTCGAATGCGGGGCCGGCGGACGAGGAGCAGGCGATCCGGAACTCCCGGTTGCCCAGCACCACCTCGCCGTTGGTCCCCACGTCGTACAGAAGGGTCACGGCCTCTTCCCGGTGCATCCCGGAGGCCAGGATCCCGGAAACGATGTCCCCTCCGACGAACCCGCCGATGGAGGGGAAGATCCGGAACCGGGCGGACGGCGCGGAAACGATGCCGAGGTCCTTCCCCGTTTTCACGGGATACTCCTTGAGGACCGGCCGGTGGGGCGGCCGGCGCACCGGCGAGGGGGACAGGCCGTAAAGGATGTGGGAGATGACCGTGTTTCCCGCGGCGGAGACTTCGACGATCTCCCCTTCCACGGAAGAGGAGCGGACCAGGCCGGAAATCACCTGCTCGATCCCCGTCAGGAGGAGGTTGCGCAGGAGGGGAAACCCGTCGGGGTTCTCCTCTCCGAAGACGATCCGGGAGATCAGGTCCTCCCCGCAGGCCATCTGCGGGTTGTCGGCCGCGGTCCGGGCGAGGACCGACCCGTTCCGCAGGTCGATGAGCGCCCCCGCCAGCGTGCTGGTCCCCGCGTCCAGGGCCGCGCCCAGCGGAATCCCCTTTCGGGGGACGACGTGCAGGGGGAGGAACGGGCCGTCTTCCGCCATTTCCTTCCCCTCGATGTAAGCGGACAGGCGGGCGGGGCGGCTCTCCGGGAGGACGGTGACGGCGACCTCCCCTTCCAGCGGGAGGCAGCGGCAGGCAAGCCGGATCCCCGCGCGAAGGTCTTCCGGGGAAAGGGAGCGGATGGCGTGGGCCAGGACCGTGTCTCCCGGAGAGAGGCGCACGGACGCGCTTTCCGGGAGGAAGCGCAGGATGCCTTTTCCCGGGTCACCCATGTACGGGAACGAACGCGGCGGGCGGCAGCCGCCGGAGGTAGGAGGGCAGTGCGGAGGACTCCTGCGGCCCCACGAGGACGCGCCATTGCGAGAGCTCCTCGATCTTCCCGGAGAGGCGCGCCACCATCCCGGGGAGGATGAGCGTGCGGTGATCCACCTTTCCGGAGATTCCGCTTTCGGCCAGCAGCGCCGCGATGCTCTCGGAAGTGAACTTTCCCGCCGCCCATGCGGTCAGGACCGACATCCCGTCGCACTCGGCGATCAGCAGGTAGGCAGGGGTCTTCGCCGCCTCCACGTCGCTGCGGACCGTGAAGTAGGTCAGGGAGAAATTGGTGGTGATGAGGACGGGGGAGGAAGGGGAAATCTTTCCGATGGGGTAGATTCCCGGATCCACCTGGATCGGCCGCTGCGGGTCGGTGAAAAGGTTCTGGCGCAGCGTCAGCAGCGGGAAGATCTCCGCCGGGTCCGCGGTGTCGAGCACGAGGAGCGACGCGTACTTCGACAGGAGCAGGCAGGCGGCCTCGAAGGGCCGGGGGAACCCCTGCCCGAGGTCGAACGCCGTGGGGTAGGCGATCTCCTGCGCCCGGTGGACGATGGCGAGCCGCCGGATGAAGATGGAGTCGGCGACGGCGACGGCCGCATCGGCGGGCTTCGGATCGGCGACGAGCTCCGTCGCCCCCGCGGCGCGCGCGGCCGCAAGCGCGGCGGCAAGCCCCTCGATCCCCCGGGCGGAAACCGCGAGGGGGAGTTTTTCTGCGGCGGCAAGCGCTGCACCGGCCGCCGTTTCCCCGGGCGGCGGGCGGAGGAGCGGACGCGAGGCCCCCACTTCCCGGATGGCCGCAGCAAGGGCCGCGCACGTCCCCGAGAGCAGGAGCGGCTTTCCGCACCGCGCAAGCGAAGCGGAGGCGGTTTTCGCGAACCTCGCGGGATCGCCCGAGTCGAAGCGGACCGCGACCATGTCGACCGCGAGGATCTGGCCCACGCGCTCGAAGGAAAGGGCGGAGATGCTCCGCAGGCGCTCCTCGAGCGCCTCGTCGCCGAGCGCGTCGGAGACCGAGATCGCGATCGCCGTCGGGTGGTAAAAGGTCTTTTCGTGGCGGAACAGCACCACTTCGTCGCCCAGGGTGACGGCGCGGTCCCCGGTGCCGACGACGATGCGGGGGAGCGGCGGAGCGGAGGCCGCCCCGAGCGCCGCCTTCGCCTCCTCGGACGCGGGGGGGCACTTGTCGATCCCCGCCTTTCCCGCCGCCATCTGCATCGCGAACGCGAGGCAGGTGGGGAAGCCGCAGTCCTTGCAGTTGGTCTTGGGGAGCAGCTTGTAAATATCCAGGGCGGTCAGCGCCACGCCGCCTCCCGGAAGGCCTCGACGTTCCCGGGGTGCCGGAATACCAGGAGATCCGCGCCCGCGGCGAGGCAGGCCCACCCGGTGGTTTCTTCCCACCGGCGGCCGCGGAGGACCGCGTCCCCCCAGGAAGTTTCGGAGGCGTCGACCGCCTCCCGCGCCTTCCACGCATCCCCGAGGTGGCACAACACGGGACGCGCCAGCATGGCATCGCCCGAGAGCCCCGCCAGCCGGATCCGCTCGACGATCGAGTAGGTGTACTCCAGGCCGTATCCGAGCCCGCCGGTCAGCGGATCGATGAGGATCCTTTCCGGGGGGACCCCGAGGTCCGACAGGAGAAGGTTCGCCTGCTTGGCCATGTTGATGTCGATCGGGGACCAGGCGACGACCCCGTGCCCGTACGCCAGGGCCGCGCCGCCCACCAGGCGGTAATTCTTTTCGTCGGCGTACGAGAGGAAGACGGGACGGCCTGCGCTTTCCGCGACGGCCGGGAAGAGCTTCGCGTCGGTTTCTTCCTCGCCGCAACCGCCCACGATCACCGGGCAGGAGACGGCGGCGAGGACCTCATGGACGATCCTTGCCCCTTCCTCCACCGGTTGACCGCCGCCGTCCGGATGGCAGCCGTCGAGGGAGAGGAAAAGGAACTGCGCCCCCCAGTCGTTCGCGCACGCCCCCGCAAGAGAAACCGGGTCCGTCGCCCTGCATTCGAACGCCTTCGCCAGGGCCGGCGGGAGATCGCCTCCGCCCGTCCGGACCTCCATCCCGATGGCCGCGGCATTGGGCTTTTCTCCTTCCGGTGCGAGGGAGAGGGCGTTCTGTCCGCCCACGGTCACGGGCGTTCCCCCCGGGCCGGCGGGAAGCGTCACGGGGAGGATGCGGCCGGGGTACGCCTGCTTCGGTAGCGGGACGGTCATAACAGCGGCGGCATCGAAAGCGCCGGGTGCCCCACTTTCTTCAGGTGCAGGAGCAGCTGCTCGGGGGTGACCGCGACCGTTTCGTCCGCGATCATGTCGACGAGGCCGGGCATGCCGATCTCGGCGGCCCGGGCGGCAAGGTCCGCTCCCAGGTACTCCTTCATCTCTTTCGTCATCCAGACGAGGCGGGGGAGGCCGCCCTCTGCGGCGAGGAACCTCTTGCTGAGAAGGTAATGCTTTCCCACCCCCATGAACCCCGGTGTCTGGGCCCCTCCTCCGACCGAGCCGGCCAGCGTGGAGAACCCCATCCCGCACGGCGTTTCGCTTCCTTCGAACTCCCGGTTGACCGCCATCACGCCGTTGGCCTCCGGGATCAGGGCGAGGATGCATTCGAAGCAGCCGCAGGAGGTCATCGGAGCGTCCATGATCGAGTAGAGGTTGAATCCCGGGACCGTGTTCCGGGAGTGCTCGCGGACGAATGCGTTCACGCCGTCCCAGGCGCCTTTCACGGGGTCGAGGACCGCGCCCTTCATCACCGGCTGGTTCGGCCCGGTGGGGGTGATCTCGTAGCCCGCCTTCCCGTCGAGCCAGTTGATCGCGCCGCACAGCCCCAGCCGCTCGGGGGCGACGATGCAGACGTGGTTCGGAGCGAACGACTGGCACAGGGTGCAGGAGTAGAACTCCTCGACGGTGTCGTCCGTCAGCGTTTTCGCCCGCGCGTCGCGCTCGGCGTAGACGGTCTTGGCGAACGCCATCCCCCGCTGCACGTCCTCCTCGCGGGTGTGGATCGTGACGGACACCCGGTCGACGATGTTCTCGAAGTCGGCGTGCATCTTGGCGTAGAGCATCATCCCCAGGTCCGCCAGCCGGAACCCCTTGGCTTGCGCCTCGCAGGAGACGCGGATCCATGTGGTGTCCCGCGGGGCCACGTGCATCGTCCCTTCCCCGTAGTTAACGATCCGGTGGATGCGCTGCTCCAGCACCGATTCGAAATCCTTCTGCATCCGGTTCCCGGAGACCGTGACGACGATCCCCAGCGGCAGCGTCCCGCCCTTCGGCATATCGGGGATGTCGGGGCCGACGACGACGATCTCCTTGTCCCGCACCTCGGAAAGGGGGGCGGAAACGACCAGCTCGTAGGCGGGCCCGCGGCCTCCGCCGAACTCGGCGTAGGTGTCCGATTTCCGGATCCGCTCGCCTTCGTAGGCGGGCCCGAACGCGATGGGGATGGGGACCTTGACGATCTTCGCCTTGATCCCTCTTGCCTCCATCCCGGCCCGGACCATCTCCTCGCCCGCGGGGCTCCGCAGGAGCGCGCCGGGGATCTCCGGAAGGTTCCGGTCGGCAAGGACCGGGAATCCGGCCTTCATCGCCCCCGCGATCACCGCCAGCCCGATCTCGTCCATGGGGCCCAGCGCGCAGACGAACGCCTTCACCCGCTGGGAGAGATAGTTGTACATCGCCTGCGTCTGGCCGCGGCCGATGCCGCCGAAGGTGAGGCCCGCCCGGACGGCGAAATTGACGGCGTGGATGACCGCGGGGAGGGGGCCCAGCGGAAACGTCTTGAAATCGTCTCCCAGCTTCACGCCGGCCTTCTCCATCTGCTGGGCCACGTCCCCCGCCAGGAAGACGAGGAGGCCGATTTCCTGGAACTGGCGGACCATGGCGGCGGCGGCCGCCGGGTCGGTGGCCCTGCCGATCGCCACCGCGACTCCCGGCACGGTTCCGTCCACCATGAAGATGCCCAGCTTGCGCAGGATGGAGTCGGGGACGAACCCGACCGACGGCGGCGAAAAGGGGTTCCCGTCCTTGTGGGAGAGAGCTCCGAGCACGTCGGCGGCCAGCAGGGTGGCGGCGCCGGCCTCGAGAGCGTTCTCCAGGGTGGGAGCGTTGCGAAGGAGCCCTTCCGCGAGATCGAGGACCTTCTCCCCGTCGGCGAGCGTCGACACTTTCAGGTCCGTCAGGCCGAACGCGACCGGCAGTTCGTACGCCGTGTCGGGGTATCCGAGATGGGCGCTTCCTCCCCGCCCGGCGAGCTGGTGGGACAAGGATGCCCGGGCCAGGGAGAGGACGCTTTTCGCCCCCTGTATGCAGGAAGAGTGGAACGATTCGGTCATCGCGGCTCCTTGCGGGAAGAAACGGAGGTCGTTTGTCGCATGAAAAATTGTAATGCATGCGTTTCTTCCATACCAAGGGAAATCGGGCGCACCCTTCCCGGCATCCGCCGGGACCGGGTCAGAAACAGCGAAGGGCTCGGCGGCATCCCATCCGCAAGAAACGGTCCCGCTTGCGCCTCGGGGGATTGCGATGTCCCGCGAATCCATCGGGCGAGAAGGTTCCGGCCCACGGATCGCCGGAAATCCCGATGGTGCGCGGAGAACGGTAAATGTCGTGTTTGCGACAATAGTGTTGCTGTCATTCGGCGGACATGAGGGAAATCCCCGGGAATAACGCGGAGAGAGGATTGGCACGGCGGTTGCCCTCTTCCGATGCGGTCGGCACATCACCTGGAAGCGAGGAGGTTTCCCATGAATACCGGCGACACGGCGTGGCTGCTCGTCTCCGCAGCGCTCGTCATGCTCATGACCCCGGGGTTGGCGCTCTTCTACGGAGGAATGGTCAGAAGGAAGAACATCCTGGGGACGATCATGCAGTCCTTCATCATCCTGGGGCTGATCAGCGTGGAGTGGATCCTCGTCGGATACAGCTTCTCCTTCGGGCCGGACCGGGGCGGGATCATCGGCGACCTCTCCTGGTTCGCGCTGAACGGCGTGGGGCTTGCCCCCTTCAAGGACTACGCCGCCACCGTCCCCCACCAGGCATTCATGATCTACCAGATGATGTTCGCGGTCATCACCCCGGCGCTGATCACCGGGGCGTTCGCCGAGCGGTTCAAGTTTTCCACCTTCCTCGTGTTCACCCTTTTATGGGCCCTTCTGGTCTACAACCCCGTCGCCCACTGGGTGTGGGGGATCGGCGGATGGATCCGCAACCTGGGAGCGCTGGACTTCGCCGGCGGCACGGTGGTCCACATCACTTCGGGGGTCAGCGCCCTCGCGGCGGCGCTCGTCATCGGGAAGCGGAAGGGGTTCGGAACCGACAACATGTCCCCGCACAACCTTCCCATGACGGTTCTCGGCGCGGCGATCCTCTGGTTCGGCTGGTTCGGGTTCAACGCGGGGAGCGCTCTTGCGGCGGGCGACCTGGCCACCAGCGCGTTCGTCAATACCCACTCGGCGGCGGCGATGGCGACGCTTTCCTGGGTGTTCGCGGAGTGGATCCACCGCGGGAAGCCGACCGTGCTCGGCGCCGCCTCCGGGTGCGTCGCGGGCCTGGTGGGGATCACCCCCGCGGCGGGGTTCGTGCAGCCGATGGGAGCCCTCGCCATCGGCCTGCTGGCGGGCGCGGTCTGCTACGGCGCGGTGATGATGAAGGGGAAGTTCGGCTACGACGATTCGCTGGACGTCGTCGGCGTCCACTGCGTGGGAGGCACGCTCGGAGCGCTGGCGACGGGAGTGTTCGCCACGACGGCGGTCAACGCCGGGGGCGCCAACGGCTTGCTCTACGGAAACCCGAAGCTGCTCGCCATCCAGGCCCTGGCGGTCGTCGTCACCCTCGCATACTCCTTCACCGTCACCTTCCTGCTGCTGAAGGTGCTCGACAAGACCATGGGGCTCCGGGTCGCGAAGGAGGACGAAATCCAGGGCCTCGACCTTTCGGTGCACGGGGAGGCGGGTTACAACTGGTAGCGTCCATCGGGACGCCCACGGGTCCTCCGGGGAGGTGATGGGGCCGACCATGCCTTTCGGAGGGGGGGCGCCGGGACCTGTCCCGGCGCCCCCGTTTCACTTGACGACGGGTTGGGCGCCGGGTGGTTCCACGGTGCGGGGGTGTCTCCCGTAGTCGTACTTTTATGTAAATAATTATTCATAAATGTTACCATAAAGACGTATACGTCTGTCTTCCCTCTCGTCCGTTCCGCGAATCTCCTTCAAAATCCTTGGGTTTGTCCCCGGCATGAGGATTGCGCTTCCTTTCGGCCATCGGCCCCACATCACCTCGGCTGGAGGAGGATATCGGTATGAACACCGGCGACACCGCCTGGCTGCTCGTCTCCGCAGCGCTCGTCATGCTCATGACCCCCGGGTTGGCGCTCTTCTATGGTGGAATGGTCCGGCAGAAGAACATCCTGGGTACCGTCATGCAGTCGTTTATCGTACTCGGATTGATCAGCGTGGAATGGATGCTCGTCGGGTACAGCTTCTCCTTCGGTCCCGACTGCGGCGGCGTGATCGGCGACCTCTCCTGGTTCGCGCTGAACGGCGTGGGGCTTGCTCCCTTCAAGGAGTACGCCGCCACCGTTCCCCACCAGGCGTTCATGATCTACCAGATGATGTTCGCGGTCATCACCCCGGCGCTGATCAGCGGCGCGTTCGCCGAGCGGTTCAAGTTTTCCACGTATCTCGTGTTCACTCTTTTGTGGGCGTTGTTGGTCTACAACCCCGTCGCCCATTGGGTATGGGGCACCGGCGGATGGCTGCGCAACCTGGGGGTGCTGGATTTCGCCGGCGGCACGGTGGTCCACATCACCGCGGGGGTCAGCGCCCTCGCGGCCGCTATCGCCGTGGGGAAGCGGAAGGGGTTCGGCATGGAAAACATGGCCCCGCACAACCTTCCCATGACGGTTCTCGGCGCGGCGATCCTCTGGTTCGGCTGGTTCGGGTTCAACGCGGGGAGCGCCCTTGCGGCAGGCGATCTCTCCACGAGCGCCTTCGTCAACACCCATATGGCCGCGGCCGCCGCGACGCTTTCCTGGGTGTTCGTCGAATGGTTCCACCGCGGGAAGCCGACCGTGCTCGGCGCGGCTTCGGGGTGCATCGCGGGGCTCGGCACGATCACCCCGGCTTCCGGGTTCGTGCAGCCGGCAGCCGCCCTCGCCATCGGCCTGACGGCGGGCCTCGTCTGCTACGTCGCCGTGATGATGAAAGGGAGGCTTGGCTACGACGATTCGCTGGACGTCGTCGGCGTCCACTGCGTGGGAGGGACGCTCGGCACCCTGGCCACGGGGCTGTTCGCCACGACGGCGGTCAACGCCGGGGGCGCGAACGGCTTGCTCTACGGCAATCCCAAACTGCTCGCCATCCAGGCGCTGGCGGCGGGGACGATCCTCGTCTACTCCTTCGTCGTGAGCTATGGCCTGTTGAAGGTCCTGGACAAGGTCATGGGGCTTCGCGTGGGGGCCGAGAACGAGATCATGGGGCTGGACCTTTCGCAGCACGGAGAAGCGGGATACAACACCTGACGGTACGTTCGCCCCGCGGGAGGCGGCCGGGGGTCACTGCGTCAGCGCGGCGCTCCGGTTCGACAGCTCGACCACCGTGCTGCCTCCCCGGACGACCACGGGCAGATCCCACACGATCTGCGCATTCCCGTAGAGCATCCGGTTACTTCCATCCCGCACATCGCGAAAGAGTCCGATTCGTCCAATCCTTTATGCTATGTTTTACTTTCCCTGAGCGGAGAGGATGCACGAAGGAGTTTTGCGGGAAATGAAGCGAAGGATGCTGTTTCTTTTGGCCCATCCCGACGACGAAACGTTCGGCCCGGGCGGGACCATTGCGAAATATTCGGCCGAGGGGGCTGACGTGTACCTGGCGACGGCGACGAAGGGGCAGGCCGGGATGGTGGGGGACCCGCCCGTCACCGACCGGGAGCACCTGGGGGAAGTCCGCGCTGCGGAGCTTCTCTGCGCCGCCGGGGTCCTCGGCATACGGAAGGTCGTTTTCCTGGGGTTCATGGACGGGCAGCTCCTCCAAACCCCCCGGGAGAAGATCGTGGAGAAATCGGTCGAGCAGATCCGCTGGCTCCGCCCGCACGTCCTCGTCGGGTTCGGCCCGGAGGGGGTATCGCGTCACCCCGATCACATGGTGATGTCGCGCGTGGCGCTGGAGGCGTTCGAAGCCGCCGCGGATCCGTCCCGTTTCCCGCATCAATTGGAGAACGGCATTGCCCCGTGGGCGCCGCTCAAGCTGTACCAGTTCGAGATCGCCCGGGAGGTGCTCGACCTGTGGAACGTGCCTCTCGCCGGCGTTCCCAGGGAAAAGATCACGACCGTCGTGGACACCTCGGCCTACGTGGAAAAAAAGGTCGAAGCGTTCCAATGCCATCGCACCCAGTCGAAGGATTCCCAAAGGATCCTTTCCCGCGAGGGATACCGGGAGTTCGCGCGCCTGGAAACCTACGTGCTTGCGAAGAGCCGGCTGTCCGGGACGAGCCTGCCCGAGAGCGACCTGTTCGGCGGGATTCCGGAAGAGGAGGCGTAAGAAGCCATGAAAGTGGGGATCTTCGGGGTCTCCGGCGCCGGCAAGAGCACGCTCTTCCGCGCCCTGGCCGGGGGAGCGGGCGATGCCGCGCCGAAAGGCCCTTCGACGGGAATCTGCACGATCCGCGTGCCCGACAGCCGGGTCGACCGGCTGGCCGAAATATTCCATCCGAAAAAAACCACGCACGTGTCCATCACGTTCGAGGATATCGGAACGAAGGAGGACGAGCTTCTCCCCCCCGATACCCTGGCGAAGATCAAGGGGGTGGAGGTCCTGGCCATCGTATTGCGGGGGTTCTCGGACGATTTTCACCCGCCGCCGCCGGAGGGTCTCGACCCCGTCAGGGAGTTCCGGGCGATCGAATCGGAGCTGACGCTGTCGGATTACCTGATTGCCCAGAAGCGGATCGAGCGGATGACGAAGGAGGCCCGCCGCGACATCGAATGGACGTCCCTTCAGAAGGCCGTCGCCTCTCTCGAAAGGGAAGTGCCCCTTCGGCGGGTTGAATTTTCGGCGGAGGAGACCCGGGTGCTTTCCGGATTCCGGTTTGTGAGCCAGCTCCCCTTCCTCATCGTTCTGAACGTGGGGGAAGGGGACCTCTCCGCCGGAACGTACCCGGAGCTGGATGCCGTAGCGAAAGATCGGGGGATCCCGCTCCTTCGGCTATCGGCGAAGATCGAGGAGGAAATTTCCCAGCTTTCCCCCCCGGAGCAGATCGATTTCCTGAAGGAAATGGGGGTCGAGGAGAGCGTGCGCGACCGGCTGGTCCGCGGGGCCTTCGATGCCATGGACTTTATCTGTTTCCTGACGGTGGGGGAGGACGAGGTCCGCGCGTGGAACATCAAGCGGGGGACCGCCGCGCTGGGCGCCGCCGGAAAAATCCACTCCGACCTGGAGAAGGGGTTCATCCGGGCGGAGGTCATCCAATGCGAAGATTTTCTCCGGTGCGGGACGATGGCGAAAGCGAAAGCCGAGGGGAAGCTGAGGCTGGAAGGGAAGGAATACGTTGTCCGGGACGGGGACATTTTCCACGTCCGCTTCAACATTTGATGCCGGTGGTGCGCCACCGGGAAAAAAAGACTAAATATTTTCCCGTGATTGCCGATCAAGAAACTGATGAGGAATATTGCGAACATGAGGAATATTGTTGATATGACGATCCCCTCGATCCGCACCGTCGGGAAAGGCGTGACGATCCTGGTCGTCGACGACGAAGAGTTCATCCGCACCCTTGTGCGGGAACGCCTTGAAATCGCAGGGTATTCCGTGGATGAGGCGTGCAACGGGAAGGAAGCGCTGGCCAAGCTGAGCGCCGGGCGCCACACCGTTCTCCTGACCGACATCCGGATGCCCGAAATGGACGGAATCGCCCTTCTCAGGGAAGCGACCAGCCGGTTCCCCGAAGTGGCCGGGATCGTGATGTCCGCCCACGCCGAGCTCGACACGGCGGTATCCGCTTTGAAGATCGGCGCCTGCGATTACATCACGAAGCCGTTCAACTTCGACGTCCTGCTCATCACGATCGAGAACTCCATCCGGAAAAAGGCGCTCGAGAGGGAGCTCCAGGACTACCAGGTGAACCTGGAGAAGAAGGTCAAGGAACAGACCGACCTCATCAACCAGATGTACATCCGGTCGATCGATTCCCTCATCAAGGCGCTGGAAGCGAAGGATTTTTACACGCGCGGCCATTCCCAGCGGGTGACCATGTACTCCGTGGCGATCGGGAAGGAGATGCGGTTGTCTCCGGAGCAGATCGAAATCCTCCGCCAGGCATCCATTCTCCACGACCTGGGGAAGATCGGGGTCCGCGAGGCGGTCCTCAACAAGCCGGGGAAGCTGACCGACGACGAGTACAACGAGATCACCCTCCATCCGGAGGTCGCGACCAAGATCCTCGAACCGATCCCGTATTTCCGTCCGCTCCTCCCGGCGATCCTGCATCATCACGAGCGATTCGACGGAAAGGGCTACCCGGATCGTCTCAAGGGGTGCGACATTCCGCTGGAGTCCCGCATCATGGCGGTCGCCGACACGTTCGACTCCATGACCTCGACCCGCGCCTACCGGAAGGCGCTCTCGCTGGAGACCGCCAACGCGGAGATACTCCGGTGTTCGGGGACGCAGTTCGACCCGGAGATCGTCCCCTTCTTCCTCGGAGTGCAGGGGAAGATCGAGATCCTGGGCGACTTGGACGACCTGATCCTGCCCGACGGCCACATCGACGAAATCTTCGCCCATTCGGGCTGATGGGCGCCTACCTGACGGAAGAGGAACGACGGGAGCTGCTGGCGATCGCCCGCCGCGCGGC
Source organism: Deltaproteobacteria bacterium (assembly GCA_016219515.1). Classification (GTDB taxonomy): domain Bacteria; phylum Desulfobacterota; class Deferrimicrobia; order Deferrimicrobiales; family Deferrimicrobiaceae; genus JAENIX01. The sequence goes on along the minus strand of JACRMU010000004.1, from coordinate 37,996 downwards.
GACTTCGTACGTCAACGAGGGAAAAGTTCCCGAGGAACGTCCCGGCTCCCCCAAGCTCGCAGCGCCGGGCGCGGCATTCGTGACGCTCACCCACCGGGGGCAGCTTCGGGGGTGCATCGGGTATACGGAAGCGGCGGCTCCCCTTTACCGGACGGTGCAGGAGTGCGCGGTCGCGGCGGCCACGGAGGATCCGCGGTTCTCCCCGGTGAAGCCGGGAGAGGTCGAAACGCTCCGGATCGAGATCTCCGTGCTCACCCCGCTGATTCCGGTGCGGCCGGAAGAGGTCGAGGTAGGCGTCCACGGGCTGATGGTCAGGAAAGGAGGCCGGCGCGGCCTCCTGCTCCCGCAAGTGGCCACCGAGTACGGATGGGACCGGCGGGCGTTTCTTTCCAACACGTGCCGCAAGGCGGGGCTTCCCGCCGACGAATGGGAGAAGGGGGCCGAGCTGTTCTCGTTCAGCGCGGAGGTGTTCGGCGAGTAGCCCGCATTTCTAACCGCCGCGACGCCTTGTATCCATACCCGTCTCCACCGCCTCGCGACGAACCATGGTTAGAAATGCGGGCTGGCCCCGGAAACCGCTTTTTCCTTCAGTTTCACCTTCAGGACCTTTCCCTGGCTGTTCCTGGGAAGGGAGGAGATGAACTCCACCGACCGGGGAACCTTGAAGGGAGCCATGTTGTCCCGGCAATGGGAGAGGATGTCGGCGGGGTCGGCCTTCACCCCCTCCTTCAGGGCGACGACGGCGACGGGGACCTCTCCCAGGAGATAGTCGGACCGCCCGATCACGGCCGCCTCCTTCACGGCGGGATGCTCCGCGATGACGTTCTCGATTTCCCGGGGATAGACCCAGATCCCGCCGACCGATAGCGAGTCCCGCTTCCGGTCGACGATGTAGATGTACCCGTCCTCGTCCACGGAAGCCACGTCGCCGGTGTAGAGCCACCCGTTCCGCAACACGTACGCGGTGTACGCCGGGTCGCGGAAATACCCCTCGAAGACGTTCGGGCCGCGCGCGACGATCTCGCCCACCTGATGGGGGGAGATCTGCCCGCCCTCCTCGTCGACGACCCGGACCTCGACCCCGATCGCCTCCTTGCCCACCGACATCAGCTTCCTCATGTAGGGGGCGCTCTCCTCCAGGGAGTGGTCTTCGGGATGCAGGAATGTCAGGATTCCCGCCGATTCGACCATTCCATACGCCTGGACCAGCCCGCACCGGAAGAACCGGATCGCCCGTTTCTGCAGCTCGATGGGGACCGCCGTTCCGCCATAGAGGACCATGCGCAGGGTTGCGAGGTTGAACCGGGATGCATCCGGTCGGGTTCGAAGTCCGGCAGGATGACGACCGTTCCCCCCAGGTACTGAAACCGGAGCAGGCGTCCCGTCCCGGCCATGAACGGCAGCGGCGTGCAGGAGAGGTACACGTCGTTGCGGGACAGGCCGAGCTCCATCGCCGCGGAGGCGGAAGCGGCCGACAGGTTCCTGTGGGACAGCATCGCCCCCCGGGGGGTTCCGGAGACGCCGCCGGTGTAGACCACGAGAGCGATGTCGGATTCCGAAAAGGGTGCGGCATCCGCCGGGAGTCCGAAGCAAACGGGCTCCTTCTCCCCGGATCCGGCTCCCGCGGGCTGCGCATCCACGGCGACGAAGCGGGTATCGGAGGCCAGGCCGGCATGAACCCGGTCGGCCACGCGGCGGAACTCCTCGGAGAAAAGCACGGCCTTGGCGTCCGCGTGGCGAAGGATCTCCGAAAGCTCCCGGGCGATCAGCTGTTCGTTGAGCGGCAGCATCACGGCCCCGGTGCAGGTGATCGCGTACAGCAATTCCACATACAGGGGGGAGTTGCGCATCAGGACCGCGATCCGGTCGCCTTTCCCGATGCCCTGGGCCTTCAGTTCCGATGCGCGCCGCGCCACGCGGACCGCCAGCTCCCGGTAGGTGACGGTTTCCCGTCCCATGGCGAGGGCGACGCGTTCGGGATAGATCCGGGCGTTCCGGGCCAGGATGTCGCGGATGTGCAAGACGAAAACCTCCGCCGCAGCAGCAGAAGCCTTGTGAGTGGTGCGGGTTAACAGCGTATACTAAACGGGCGGTTTCCGCAAAGCGCGAAAGGACTTGTTATGGAACCCGAGGAGTTCGAAACGTACCCCATCCTCCACGACGGGAAAGTGTACAACATCGTCACCCCGTTCGATATGACGTTTTCGGAGGTGCATGCGATGCTTTCCTGGCTGGACGAACGCGGCGCCTTCGCGCTTGCCCCGGATGGCGAGGAGACGGGACCCGGGAAATTGTTCGCCTGCGTCGTAGAGAACGTCACTTTCAACGTGGACGTCCATGGGTTCGAAGTGATCGTATTCCGCAGGAGCGAGTGATTTGACGGCGCGCAGGCCGGCGGCGAAGGTACCTTTCGTGCTGGATTTCCTGGGCCGCGCCTACCCGGAGGCGGGGATCCTCCTGGCGTACCGCAATCCCTTTCAATTGCTCGTTGCGACGGTCCTGGCCGCCCAGTGCACCGATGAGCGCGTCAACCGGGTGACGCCCGGGCTGTTCCGCGATTACCCCGATCCGCGTGCGCTGGCCGCGGCGCCGCAGGAAGCGGTGGAGGAGGTCGTCCGTCCGACGGGCTTTTACAGGAACAAGGCGAAGGCGATCCGGGGGCTTGCCGCGGCGATCGAGGCGCGCCACGGGGGATCGGTCCCGGGGACGATGGAATCCCTTACGGAGCTTCCGGGCGTGGGCAGGAAGACCGCGTCGATTCTTCTGGGCGCCTGCTTCGGCGCGTGCGCGCTGCCGGTGGATACCCACGTCGGAAGGGTGTCCTACCGGCTGGGCCTTACCGCGTCGAAGGATCCCGTGAAGATCGAGCAGGACCTCGCCGCGGCCGTTCCGAAAGAGAAGTGGTGGGAATTCGCCACGCGGCTGGGGTGGCACGGACGCCGGATCTGCGTCGCGCGCAGACCGAAATGTTCCGAGTGCGGCCTCGCATCGGTTTGCCCCAAAAACGGCGTGCGATAGCGAGGCGCCCCGGCGGGGATCAGGCGGCTGCCCACACCCTTGCGTCTGGGGGGCGGCCGCTCCACGAAGGAATTTAAGCAGCTTGCCCCTCACCTTGCCTCATGGGCGGCCTACCCTCGATCCCCCGTGGCTTATCAGGGATCAGGCAGCCGTCACGATCAGGATGTGCGTTTCCCGCTCCGCGACGTTCTTCCACCGGTAGGGCGTGTTGCCGCGGAAGTAGAGGCTGTCTCCCTCCTCCAACCGCATGGTTTCCCCGTTCAACTCGACATCCAGGGATCCCCTCACCACGAGAAAGAACTCCTCTCCGCGATGAGTGATGTAGTCCTCCCCGCTGGTCGAACCGGACTTCAGGACGCTCATCATGGGCAAAAACCGCTGGCCCGGGATCCCCGACGCGAGACTGAGGAAGTCCGCGTTCCGCACCTCGGAGGCGAGATGCGCCCTCTTGTCGGCGCGCGTCAGGACGTAGGAGATTTCGCTTTCCCCCAGGAGAGAAGACAACGACTCGCCGAGAGCCTGGCCGATGGCGGCCAGCGTGTTGACCGTCGGAGACGAGACGTTCCTCTCGATGGCGCTGATGGCCGTGGCGGAGATCCCGCTTTTTTCGGCAAGTTCCTGAAGGGTCAGCCCCTTCTTCTTCCTCATGCTCTTGATATTTTTTCCCACGTTCATCGTTTCCACGGCTTGATCTCCTTTAGGAATGACAATAATTCCTGAAACACGCTCTACATAATTGAAACCGTTACATATATGGGCTCCCATTAACTATAACAGATTATTGGAATCATTTGCATATAGCTAAGATTCCACGAAACTGGCGAAAGATTCCGAAGAAATGACTGCGCATTGACGGCAAGTGAATTTCCTTGTATTAAACGCGCCCTATTCAATAGAATAACCGCTTACGCTCCACCCGATTCCACACTCTTTCAGGGCAGGGGAGGATTTCATGGCAACCATTCTGTCGCCCAGCGAAAGCTACAGCATCACGATTCGTGTGGAGATCCAAAACAAGCCGGGAATGCTGGGGAAGGTGACGACGGCCATCGGCGAAGTGGGCGGGGACATCGGCGCGGTGGACTTGAGCGGCCACGGGAAGGGCACGGTGGTCCGTGACATCACGGTGCGCGCCCGCGGGATCGATCATGCGCAGGAGATCATCACCGCGGTGCGCCAGGTCCAGGGGGTGAAAATCGTCAACGTGTCGGACCGGACGTTTCTGAAGCACCTGGGCGGGAAGATCGAGATCAGCAACAAGATCCCGGTGAAAACGCGGAACGACCTGTCGATGGCGTACACCCCCGGGGTGGCCCGGGTGTGCATGGCGATCGCGAAGGACGTGAAGAAGTCGTACACGCTGACGATCCGCCGGAACACGGTGGCGGTGGTCTCCGACGGCACGGCGGTGTTGGGTCTTGGGGACATCGGTCCCGAGGCGGCGATGCCGGTGATGGAAGGGAAGGCGATGCTGTTCAAGGAGTTCGCGGGGATCGACGCGTGGCCGATCTGCGTTGCGACGAAGGACACGGAGGAGATCATCAAGATCGTGAAGGCGCTGGCTCCGACGTTCGGGGGGATCAACCTGGAGGACATCTCGGCTCCCCGGTGCTTCGAGATCGAGGAGCGCCTGAAGGCGGAGATGGACATTCCGGTGTTCCACGACGACCAGCACGGGACGGCGGTGGTGGTTCTGGCGGCTCTTTTGAACGCCTTGAAGATCGTGAAGAAGCGGATCGAGGACATGAAGATCGTGGTGGCGGGGGTGGGGGCCTCCGGGGTGGCGTGCAGCAAGATCATCATGAACGCGGGGGCGAGGAACATCATCGGGGTGGACCGGGTGGGCGCGATTTTCAAGGGTCGGAAGCAGCACATGAACTTCATGAAGGACTGGTACGCGGAGCATACCAATCCGCACAACGAGAAGGGGAAGATCTCGGACGTGATCGCGGGCGCGGACATGTTCCTTGGGCTGGCGGGCCCGGGGCTGATCACGGTGAACGACCTGAAGAAGATGGCGAAGGACCCCATTGTTTTTGCGATGGCGAACCCGGACCCGGAGATCATGCCGGAGGAGGCGGCTCCGTACGTTCGGATCATGGCGACGGGCCGTTCGGACTATCCGAACCAGATCAACAACGTTCTGTGCTTTCCTGGGATCTTCCGCGGCGCCCTGGATGCGGCGGCGTACGCGATCGCCTCGTGCGTTGGGAAGGAGGAGCTGTCGGAGGACTACATCATCCCGTCGGTCTTCAACCGGAAGGTGTCCCCGGCGGTCGCCCGGGAGGTCTCCCGCGCCGCACACCGGACCAAGGTCGCGAGGCGGACCTCGAGGACCTTTTCGGAGATCAACCTGGAATAGGGGCATAGGGAAAAATGATCAATCCGCACATTTTCCGGGAGTACGACGTCCGCGGAGTCGTGGGACGGGACCTTACGCCGGACACTGTGATGGCACTCGGTAAGGGGTTCGGGACCTACGCCATCGGAAAGGGCGTTAGGACCGTCATGCTGGGCAGGGATTGCCGGCTCTCCTCTCCCGAGTTCCGCGATGCGATGGCCCAGGGGCTTGCTTCGACGGGGCTTTCCATCGTCGACGTGGGGATCTGCCCCTCCCCGCTCCTCTACTTTTCCATCATCCGGTATTCGGCCGACGGCGGAGTGATGATCACGGGGAGCCACAATCCGCCCGAGTTCAACGGCTTCAAGCTGTGCGTCGGACCGTCGACCCTTTACGGAGAGAAGATCCAGGAGGTGCGGCGGATCATCGAGGCCGGGAAATTCGCCGAGGGGGCCGGCAAGGTGACAAGCCGGAGCGTGATCCCCGAATATCTGCAGTATGTCCGTTCGAATCTCTCCATACCGCGGAAACTGAAGGTCGTGGTGGACGCCGGGAACGGAACCGCGTCGCAGGTCGCTCCGGGGCTGTTCCGCGACATGGGGATGGAGGTCATCGAGCTGTTCTGCGAGATGGACGGCCGGTTCCCGAACCATTTCCCCGACCCGACCGTGCCGGAGAACCTCCGGTTCCTGATCGAGGCGGTCCGGAAGCACGGCGCGGACGTGGGGGTGGGGTACGACGGCGACGCCGACCGGATCGGCGCGGTCGACGAGAAGGGGAACGTCATCTACGGAGATTACCTGCTGCTCCTCTTCGCGCGGGAGATCCTCTCCCGGAAGCCCGGGGCGGCGATCATCTCCGAGGTCAAGGCCTCCCAGAACCTATACGACGACATCGCCCGGCACGGCGGCAGGCCGGTCATGTGGAAGGCGGGCCATTCCCTCATCAAGCAGAAGATGAAGGAAGAGGCGGCGGAAGTGGCGGGGGAGATGAGCGGACACATCTTCTTTGCGGACCGCTACCTGGGATTCGACGACGCGATCTACGCTTCCGCGCGGCTGTTCGAGATCCTGGCCCGGTCCGAACGTCCCTTGAGCGCCATGCTCTCCGACCTGCCTCCCGTCGTGGCGACTCCCGAGATCCGCGTGGAGTGCCCCGACGACCGCAAGTTCCGGGTCGTGGAGCGGGTGGCGGCGATCGTCCGGCCGCAGGCGCGGGAAGTGATCGACGTGGACGGCGTCCGTGCCCTTTTCGACGGGGGATGGGGACTCGTCCGCGCCTCGAATACCCAGCCCGTCCTGGTGCTCCGGTTCGAAGGGAAGGATGAAGCCACCGTCGGAAGGATCCGCGCCATCATGGAAGACGCGGTGAAAAAGGCGCAGGCCATCGTTTGAGCTTCCTCCAGGCGATACTCCTCGGCATTCTTCAGGGGGCCACCGAGTTCCTGCCCGTCAGCAGTTCCGGCCACCTCTTTCTCGCGCAGCGGTTGTTGGGGATCCGGGAGCCGGAGCTCGCCTTCGATCTTCTTCTCCACCTCGGGACGCTCTTCGCCGTCCTGTTCTTCCTCCGCAGGGAGATCCTCGCCATCCTGTCTTCCCTCTTCCGGCGGGAGAGGGAAGCCGCGGACGGCTGGGGGCGGAGGGAGCTCTGGCTGATGGTCCTTTCCACGATACCGACCGGAGTGATCGGCCTTGCCTTCCACGACACGGTGGAGACCGGGATCACGGTATGGGGCGTCGGCGCGCGTTACCTGGTCCTGACCTGCTTCCTGCTGATCAGCAACCTCCGGTTCCGGCACAAGTGGGACCCCGACCGGATGATGGCCTGGGAGGCGATCGCCATCGGGATGATGCAGGGGGCCGCCGTGTTCCCGGGGCTGTCCCGCTCCGGATCGACGATCGCGCTGGCGCTCGTTCTGGGAATTTCCCCTGGACGCAGTGCGAAATATTCCTTCCTCATCTCCGTTCCCGCCATCCTGGGTGCGGCCGTGGTAAACCTGAAAACGGGGGTATCGGTCCTGCCGCCGATCGGATCCTGTGCGGCCGGTTTCCTCTTCTCGCTTGTCACCGGATATCTTTCGCTGCTGGTTGTCGAGCGGCTGGTGACCCGGGGGAAGTTCATCCGCTTCGCTCCCTACACCTTCCTGCTGGCGACGCTCTGCTTCTACCTCAACTGGCGCGGCTGAGCCCTCCGATTCGTAACTACGGCAATCGGACTCCGGGCTCGCGGGGGACATCCCCGTTGCAAGGAACTCGTCGTATCCGCGCCTCATCTCATGAAAGAGGGAGTGTGAGATGGCGGAGACCGGACCGATACGTTGGCGCGAGTGGGATCCCGGAGTCTTCACCCAGGCGGAGACCGAGGGGAAGCTCGTCTTCCTCGACATCTCGGCGACGTGGTGCCACTGGTGCCACGTCCTGGACAGGACCTCGCTGTCCGACCCGAGGGTCGTCGGGCTGCTGAACGACTCGTTCCTCCCCGTCCGCGTGGATACGGACCGGCGTCCCGATATCAACGAGCGGTACAACCAGGGGGGATGGCCGACCACCGCGGTCCTGCTGCCGAATGGGCAGCTCCTGACGGGAGCGACCTATCTTCCTCCCGACTCCCTGTTCGAGGTCCTGAGAAAGTGCGCGGATTTCTACCGGCAGGACCGCGGCCGGATCGAACGGTACCTGGCGGAAACGGCAGCGCCGTCCGCGCCGGCGGCGGATGAGGAGGAGCCGGCCTCCGCGCCTCCCGGCGGGCCGCACCCCGATGACCTTTCCCTCGTGAAGCATTCCGTGCTCGCCCGGTACGATCCCCTGCATCCGGGTTTTTTCCGGGAGCCGAAGTTCCCGGTGCCGGAGATCCTGTCCTTCCTCCGGGACGCCTGGGTGCTCGAGGGGAACCGGGAAGCGAAGGATGTCTTCTTGAAGGTGCTCCGCACGATGGGTTCGAGTCCGTTGTTCGACGCGGTGGAGGGAGGATTCTTCCGGTATGCGACGAGACGGGACTGGACGGCGCCCCACTACGAGAAACTGCTGGCCGACAACGCGGAGATGCTATCCCTTTACGCCTTCGCCTTCGAGCGGACCGGGGAGGAATGGTTCGCCGGGATTGCGAGGCGGACCGCGTCGTTCCTCTTTTCCCGCCTGCGCGATCCCAGGACCGGCGCCTTCTTCCCCAGCCAGGACGCGGACGAGGAATATTACCTGGGGGACGCGGAGGGGCGGGCGAGGCGACCCGCCCCCTCCGTCGACCGGACGGTGATTTCCGAGTACAACGGCAGGGCCGTCTCGGGGCTCGTATCGGCGCACCGGGCCTTCGGCGGGGACCTGGAAATTCCTGCGGCGGCGGGGAGGACGCTTCTGGAACTCGCCGGGAAACTGGGGGAGTTCCTCCGCGCGAATCTGTGGGATGCCGGGGAAGGACAGGTCCGCTTTCGTGAAAACGGCGCGGCCGAGTCGGGCCACCTGGCGGACAACGTGTCGGTTGCGGAGGCGCACCTGGATCTCTGGGAAGCGGGCGGCGGGGAGAAATACCTTGCCTGGGCGGGAGAGGCCCTGGACGGGTCGGTGCGGCGCTTCTTCTCGCCGAAGGCATTCGGTTTCCTCGACCGGCTGCCGCGCGCGGGGGACGCGGGGACTCTCCATCTCCCCATTGTCCCCTTTTCCCTGAACGCCCGGATGGCGTGCGCCCTGTTGAGGTATTCCCGCGCGGCGGAACGGACCGACCTCTACGCGGTCGCGGAGCTGACGCTGAAGGGACTGTCGGCGGAGTTCGGCGCCCGGGCGGCTTTCGGGGCCCCTTACGGAAGCGCTCTCCTGGAATACGGGAAAGGGAGTCGCGGAACCGCTTGTTTGCCCGGAGACCCTTCCTGCGCGTCTGGGGGCGCTTCTTCTACCGGCTTTCGAGGAGGGTGACGACGCTCGTCATCGTGTTGTAGGAGTACGGCTTGGTCAGGATCGCGCTGGCCCCCAACTCCTTCAGCCGGTCCACGTCCTCGTTGCCGCTGAATCCCGTCGAGATGACGACGCGCGCTCCGGGATCGATCCGGCGGATCTCCTCGAACGCCTTCCTTCCGTCCATCACCGGCATGATCAGGTCCAGGATGACGATGGAGATCTTCTCCCGGTTTCGCCGGAAGGTATCGACCCCTTCCTGGCCGTTTTCGGCGGTGAGGACTTCATAACCGAGTGTATTGAGCATCGCCTTTCCCACGTCCCGGACGAACTCTTCGTCGTCCACGAGCAGCACCGTGCTTCCGTCGCCGTTGGCGCGGGAGTCGATCTCCGGCAGGAGTTCCTGGTCCACCGCAACGGGCCGGGCCGATTCCGCCACGGGGATGAGAAGCTCGACCGACGTTCCCTTCCCGAGGACGCTTCTCACCGTGATGAAGCCGCCGTGGTTCTTGACGATGCCGTACACCATGGACATCCCCAGCCCGGTGCCCTTTTCCCGCACCTTGGTGGTGAAGAACTGGTCGAAGATCGTCTGCTGGGTCGCTTCGTCCATCCCTTGCCCTTCGTCCGTCACGACCACCTCGATGTAATTGCCGGCGGGGATGCGTGAATATTGCTCCAGCCGCTCCAGGGCCACGGTCCTGCGGCGTGTCGCGATGGTAAGGGTCCCTCCCTCGGGCATGGCGTCCCGCGCGTTGATGCACAGGTTCATCAGGCACTGGTGCAATTGGGTGCTGTCCCCGCTCACGGCGGGCAGCTCCGCGGCCTTGTCGAGACGGATCCCGATGGTCCGGATGAACGTCTGCGAAATCATGTCGGCGATTTCGTCCACGATCCGGTTCAGGTCGAGCGGGTGATATTCGAGCGTCCCCTTCCGCGCGAACCCGAGGAGCTGGCGGGTCAGCTGCGTCCCCCGCTCGGCCGCCCGCTCGATGCTCTCCAGGGCCTTCGCCACCCCTTCGTCCAGGATGGGGCGTCCTTTCATCAGGGAGGCATAACCGAGGATTCCCGTCAGCAGGTTGTTGAAATCGTGGGCGACCCCCCCGGCGATCCTCCCCAGTGTCTCCATCTTGTGGGCGTGGAAGAGCTGCTCCTCCATCCGCTTCTTTTCCGTGATGTCGATGCCGTGGAAGACGACCGCGTCCTCGTCGGCGAAACCGAAGACGGTGTATTCGATCGTCCGGTCCCTCACCTTCCAGATGAGTTCCTTCCTGTGTTCTTCCTCGAGGAGAAGGCCGCGGGTGGTTTCCCGCAGGTCGGATGGGAGCAGCAAGACCGCATGGTCTGCCGGAAGCCCCATTTCCGCGAGCATTTTCGAAACGGCCGGGTTGGAGTACAGCACGTTTCCCTCGGGGGAGACCTTCATCAGCAGGTTGGGGTTCGATTCGGGAAATTTGGCCAGATCCGAAAGCTTCCGTTCCCGTTCCCGGATGGCCGCCGCCATCCGGTGGAAGGCGGCGGACAGCTTGCCCACCTCGCCCTTGCCCGCATCCGGCGGGACCTCGTAGTGCCCCTCTTCCAGATGGCTTGCGTACCGGACCAGTTGTTCCAGCGGCTCCTGGACCCGCTTTTTCAGGACCATGTGGAACAGCGCGATCAACAGGAGAAAACCCGCAATGCCGGAGGAATAGATCCATGCCTGGATCTGGCGCGTCTCCTTCCTCAGATCTTTCTCGTGGATCAATGTGATCAGCCGCCATTGCCAGGCGGGAAAGTACCGCAGGTATCCGATCAGCATTTCCCCGCTCCTGTCCTCGATCCGGATCTCCCTCTCCGCCGGCCCTTCGGAGAGGGATTGGCGAAAGGGAGTTTCGAAAAGATTCCCCGAATCCGCGAGGATCCGGTTATCGCGGTCGATGACGAGGAAATGGTAATCCGCGGATAAAATCGACGATTTGTATTTTACGATCCGCGCGAGCAGGTCCTCTTTCGCGGTCTCCACGTCCACCGGATCCTCTTCCTTCCTTTCGTCCAGAAGGTCGTGGAAGCTGTCCGAGGCGATGCTGAAAATCTCGTTCGATACCAGGCGCAGGGAACGTTCCTCGGACTCGGTGAGGGTCTTGATCAAAGGCACCGAGATGATGTAGCCGGCCGCGGCCGCCAGGAAGGTGCCGACCACGGCGACGACGAAGATGAACTGCAGGAAGATGCTGTCTTTTCTCATCGAACTCTTCGGTGCGCCCTCATTTGGGGAAGACCGGGAAGGCCGTCCTCATGTTTTCCGGCCAGACGATCTCCTTTTTCCCTCGCTGCCACTGGATGATGAGGCTCTTGTGGCCGATCTGCGTGCCGTCCTTCCGGATCTTGAAGGGTCCCAGGATGGTCTTGTGTTCTCCCGTGACGAGATGCTGCCGGATTTTCTCGCGGTTGAGGGAACCGGTCTTCTGCACCGCCCCCTCCAGGGTTTTCATGGCGGCATAGGCGGCGGCCGCATGATAGGAAGGATTTTCACCGTAGGTTTTCAGAAAGGATTGAATGAACATCCGGGAGCCCGGATAGGGGATCCGCTCGTCGGGTTCCCACTGGGAAGCGCCGAAGGCCGATTCCGCCAGCGGTCCGAGCGCTTTCTGGAACTCCTGCATCGCCGGGCCCACCGATCCGGCGAACACGCTGTGTTTCGCGCCGGTTCGGTCCAGCGCCCTTCGGAGGAGGATGCTTTCCTTGAGATGGCCCGCGACGATGACGACGTCCGGCTTCGCGGAGGCGATTCCGTCCGCCTCCGCGGCAAGGTCCTTCTCCTCCTTGCCGTCGAGGATGGCGTAGCGTACGACCTTCAGTCCGAATTTCTCGGCCCATTTCTTCGCCCCCTTCGCGGTGTACAGCGAGAAGGAGTCGGGGAAGCCGGTGATGGATACCGTCTTCTTCTTCTGGATGGCGCAGAGCTCCAGGAACCCGATGAAGTACCGGTCCGTCGTGCTGTACAGGCCGATGACGTACCGGCGGTGAGTTTCCCATATTTTTTCCGATGCCGCCCCCGCCACCAGGAAGGGATACCTGGATTTTTCGGCCAGGTCCGCGGCGGCGAGCGTCAGTTCGGAGGAGTAGGGGCTGAACACGAATTCGACCTTCTGTCGTCGCATTAGATCCGTATAGACCTCGACAACCTTTTTGACGCTGCTTTCGTCGTCCGTGATGAGGAGCTTGACCGGCCGGCCAAGGAGTCCCCCCTTCCGGTTGATCTCGGTTGCCCAGAGGCGATAGCCCCTCTCCTGCATCCGCCCCATTTCGGCGAATTTCCCCGTCAGGGGAAGCGACCCGCCGATCAAAACGGGCTTCTTCCCGCCCGTATTTTCCGCGAAGGCTTCGCCGGCTACGACGATGCCTGCCGCCAGGATCGCCAGTAAGCATAAACTTCCGATACGCTTTGACATTATTCCACCACCCCGCCCGATTACGGCCCTGATGAGGTATTCTTCGGCGGTCCGGGCCTGTTTCTTTAATGGTTCGAGGGACTTATTCCACGAGCAAAACGACGGTGCTCCGTGGGTTGGCGAGGTAACGTTCGGGGGGGTCGACCGGTATCGCTTCCCCCTCGGGTGCGAAATCCTCCCCGGGGGGAAGGCTTGTATCGATGACGCGAAGCCACTTTTTTCCTTCGGCGGGGCGGGGGATCCGGATGGGCTGCGCCCTGTAGTCGGCGTTCAGGATGACGAAAAGTCTGTACTCCCCGGTTTCCGACGGTTCCTCTCCCCCGTCGAGGAGACAGCAAAGAGTGCGGAGTTCGGGGTCGTCCCAGGCGGGTCGATCCAAATTCCCCCCGAACCACTCGATGTCGGGGATCAGGTCCCCGTCCCGGTCCGTTCCCGTGAAAAACCTTCTCCTCTGGAGGATGGGATACCGTTTCGTGAATGCGATCGCCTTCCGGAAAAACTCGAGGATGTCCCGGTGCTTCTCCGCGTCCCCCCAGTTCAGCCAGGCGATCTCGTTGTCCTGGCAGTATGCGTTGTTGTTGCCCCTCTGGGTCCGGAGGAACTCGTCGCCGCCCTGCAGCATCGGCGTGCCGGAAGCGAACAGGAGGCAGCAGGCGAAGTTCTTCGCGAGCTGCTTCCGAAGCCGGACGACTCCGGGGTCGTCCGTTTCTCCCTCCACGCCGCAGTTCCACGAGTTGTTGTCGATGGAGCCGTCCTGGTTGTTCTCCATGTTGGCGTCGTTGTGCTTGCCGTTGTGGGAGACGAGGTCGTACAGGGTGAAGCCGTCGTGGCAGGTGACGAAGTTGACGCTGTTGCAGGCGGACCTGCCGTCGTCGCCGTACAGGTCGGCGGAGCCGGTCAGGCGCCAGCCGAGGTCCCGGACCTGGCCCCCGTCCCCCTTGACGAACTTCCGCACGGTGTCCCGGAACCGCCCGTTCCACTCCGACCAGTCGACGGGGAAATTGCCGACCTGGTAGGTGCCCAGGTCCCAGGGCTCTGCGATCAGCTTGACCCTGTGCAGGACGGGATCCTGGGAAATCGCGTCGAAAAAAGCTGCGGTTCCGTGGAAGGCGCCTTCCTCGCGCCCCAGGACGGAGGCAAGGTCGAACCGGAAGCCGTCGACGTGCATCTCCTCGACCCAGTACCGCAGGGAGTCCATCACAAGCCGGATGACATGCGCGTTGAAGAAGTTCAGACTGTTGCCGCAACCCGTGTAGTTCATGTAGTAGCGGAAGGGGTCCGAAGGGCCTCCCGTGAGGGAGTAGTACGTCGGGTTGTCGATCCCCCGGAAACACAGCGTCGGTCCCAGCTCGCTCCCCTCGCCGGTGTGGTTGTACACAACGTCCAGGATGATCTCGATCCCGGCCCGATGGAACTCGCGGACGAGCGTCTTGAACTCGTTCACCTGGCAGCCCGGATAGCGTTTCGAGCCGTAGGACGATTCCGGCGCGAAGAACCCGATCGTGTTGTATCCCCAGTAGTTGGTGAGGCCCCTTGCCGACAGGAAATCCTCGACGTAAACCTCGTGAACGGGGAGAAGCTCCACGGCATTGATGCCGAGGGCCTTAAGGTAGGGGATCTTTTCGATGAAACCCAGGTAGGTCCCGGGCGCCGACACCCCGGAGGAGGGGTGCGCGGTGAACCCTTTTACGTGCGTCTCGTAAACGATCAGCTTCTCGAACGGGATCTCCGGAGGAGAGTCGCCCTGCCAATCGAAGCGGCCGTCGGCAACGATGCACTTCGGGACGAAGGCGGTGTTGTCCCTTCCGTCGAGGGAAAGGTCGCGCGCCGGGGAGAGCGGATCGTAGGCGAGGAGGAGATTTTCCATGTTCCGGAATTTTCCCGAGAGCGCCCTGGCGTAGGGGTCGATCAGGAGCTTGTTCTCGTTGAACCGCAGGCCGCGCGCCGGGTCGAACGCCCCCCGGACCTTGTATCCGTAAAGCTGCCCTGCGTTCAATCCGTGGACGAAGGCGTGCCACACGAACCGGGTACGGTTTTCCATCTTGATGATGTCGGTGGGATCGCCGTCCGGCCGGTCGAAGAGAAGGAGGAATACCTCCATGGCGTTCTGGGAGTAGAGACAGAAGTTGACCCCGTCGCCGGAGAGGGTGGCCCCGAGGGGGTAGAAATTTCCTTTGGAGATCTTCCGGTCGGTCCTGTGGCGCAGCTCGTACCCCATCGGTCGCCCCCTTTGGATCTACGGCGATTCTTTCCGCCGTCTCAAGGAGAGGTTTTCCGCCATTTCGGAAAGGACCGGTTCCGCATTCTCCCTGGAGAGTTTCCCCGACACCCCCAACAGGTAGGGGCCGGACTCCTTAAGCCACAGCGTTCCGCCGGGAATCGGCGCGCGATACAGGCCTTCGGAGGTCCGTTCGATTCCCGGAATCCTGCCGGCAATTCGTTTCGAGGAGACCGCGGGGGGATCGCCGTCGCGCGGCAACAGCAATAACAGACTTCCGGATATGTTCCCGGCGGAGAACTTCGCCTCGAACCCGGGAGCGAGCGCATCGTCCCCAAGGACGGCTCTCTTCTGGTAGACGAGAGTCCCGGGGACGAAACTCTTTACGAGGAGCGATCCGGCCTCCGGCGGCGGAGCGCCGGTGCCTTCGATCAGCCCCGATGCTTCGCGCGCGAGATCGGCGATGTCCTTCCGCGTGGTTGCGGGAGAAGCGGCGCGGATGCGAACGAAGAATTCCCCCCGGAAGAAATCGAGAGAAGCGTCGGACACGATCGCCTCCGAAGGGCCGACCGGAATCGTCTCCTGTCCGGGGAAGCGGTGCTGGCTGTAGATTCCGAAAGCGTCCCGCGGCGAGCCGTGCCGGTAGATCTCGAGGCGGAGCTGGGCGCCGGCCCCGGCTTTCCCGGAGAGATATGCGACCGCAAGCTCCCGGAACCCGTAGGGGAGAAAAAGCTCGGCCTCCCCATCGATCTCCTCGTAGAGGTTGGCGGAGGAGAACGTTCGCACGGGCTCCGCGAGGATCCACGATCGCTCCGCAAGCCGTGAAAACAGCGGATCGTTTCCGTTCCCCGCGGCCGCCTGCGCAGCGAAGGACGCGATGAGAAGCGAAGCGCCGAAGGCGGCAACGCGGTAGAGCCGCATTCGTCCTCCCACGCGGAACGTCACGCCGTCCGCGACAACAGGCCGTGCGCCCTGCGGGCAAGCCGTCCCACCGGAAGCCCCAGCCGGCATTGGACCGCGCAGGTGCCGCAGGAGAAGCAGGGAAGAGCGTTCCGGCCGTCCGCAAGCTCCCGATACGACCGGTTCGCAAGGTCCGCCTGCCCGTACCCATCGTAATAGGCCAGGGACCGCAGGACGTCCTGGACGTCGACCCCCGAGGGGCAGGAGCCCTTGCACTGTCCGCAAAGCCCGCAGTGCCGGTCCCCGATGGCCCGGGAGTACAGTTCCAGAGCTTTCTTCCCTCCCCAGCCGAGCCGCTTCCCGCTCGCGGAAAGGTTCTCGTCTACCTGGGCGTAACTGACCATGCTCGGGATCGTGGTTGCGACCCCGGGGTTTTCAAGGACCCACGCGAGAGCGGCCTGGTGGGGGCTCAACGCTCCCCGTTCCATCGTGTACCCCCCCGCTTGAGTTTTCATGGCGATCACCCCGAGCCCCGCGGCGCCGGCATCGCGGATCGCGGCGGAAAGTCCGGTCGCTCCGGCGAAGACCTTGCGCAGGGCCGCCTTCAGCCCCGCATCGGAGCGGAAGTTGTACGCGACAAGGACGGTCTTGTAGAATCCGTGCTTCATCACGGCCCGTACGACCGTTTCCTGTCCGCTGTGGGTGGTCACCCCTGGGACGCGGACCTTTCCCTGGTCGATCAGTTTCCGAAGGGCTTCGCGCGCATATCCGTTGACGACCTCCCCCTCGGTGCCGATCCCGTGAAGCTGCATGATGTCGATGACGTCGGTGTTGAGGGACTTCAGACTTTTCTCGACGGACTGGATCATCCGGTCGACGGGGGCGATGTGGACCTTCGACGCAAGGATCACCTTGTTGCGGATTCCCTTGAGGGCGCGTCCCACGATCCGTTCGTTCTCTCCCCCCATGTAGCAGTCCGCGGTGTCGACATAGTTCACCCCATGGTCGACGGCGTACCGGATCACGTCGGATTCCCGGGTGATCATCGCTCCCATGCCGACGGTGGATACCGCGATCCCCGTCCTGCCCAAAGGCCTGGTTTCCCCGGCTCCGCGGGAGGGGGCGGCGGCCGCGGCGAACGTCTCCGCCCCGCGGACCGCGGGCCTGGCCGCGATGGCTGCAGCAGCCGCGGCGAGGAGCCGAAGGGCGCTTCTCCGGTCGATGGGAATTCCCCTGCCGGGGCCCGAAGCGCCGTTTCTTCCTTCCTTCTCCATTCCCGCCGGCTCCTTCCTCGTCGGATCTCTCCCGCTTGGGGAAGCCGCCGAAGCGTCCGCGGCCGAATGTTTATCCTACAACAGTTTTCTCTCCCGCATCTCCGCGAGACCCGTGGCGAAAGGGAGGAGGAGAACGAGGATCCCCAGCGACGCGACGCCCCGCCAGCCGGCGGAATGATATGCGTACCCGCTCGCGGTGATCCCGGCCGAGCCCCCCAGGTAATAGAACAGCACGTAGAGGGAGTTGGCCCGCCCCCTGCCGGAGGAGAGCCGCAGGTTCAGGGAGCCCGCGGCCGCCGAGTGGATCGCGAAGAAACCTGCGCACACCCCCGCGAGGCTTGCGGCGATCACCGGCAGCGAAGGGACGAACGTCAACAGGATCGACCCGGCGAACACCGCGGAGCCCAGGGCCATGGTGGCGCCGTTGCCGATCCGGTTGCTCAAGGTCCCCGCGGCGGGACCGGTCAACGCCCCGACCAGGTAGGAGAGATAGGCAAGGGTGATGACCTGCGTGGATGCGTTGAAGGGCGGCGCGGCAAGATAGAACGGCAGGTAGTTGAACACGGACGAGAAGACGAAGAACGCCCCGAAGGCCACGAAGAAGATGCGCAGCAGCTCGGGGCGGCGGATCAGGCGCTCGAACCCCTCGATCTCCCGCGGCGTCTCCCGTTCTCCTTCGCCTTCCGGCAGCCAGCGGGCCGCGGCCGCGGTCGCCGCCAGCAGAAGGACGGACGCGGTGACGAAGGCGTACCGCCAATGCAGCGGGGGGTGGATCCATCCTCCCAGGAGCCGCCCTCCGAGCCCGCCCACCACCGTGGCCGAGACGTACGAGCCCGTCACCACGTTCAGCCGGTCCGGCGGAAGGCTGCGGACCAGGTGCACGACCAGGCACGTGGTGAGGGAGGGAACGAAGAGCCCCTGAACGAACCTCGCGGCGATCAGGAGCGACAGGTCCGTGGAGGCGGCGCAGAAAAACCCGCATGCCGCGATGACCGAACCCCCAAGAAGGATGATGGGGCGTATCGGGTAGCGGTCCACCAGCATTCCGAACGGAAGGTTCGCCAGTGCGATCCCCAGGATGACCGCGGAAATGGTGAGGGAGGCCGTCGACGCGCTCACCCCGAACTCCGCGCGGAGCACCGGGAGAACGGGCTGGGTGATGTAGATCGTGGAGAAGGCGGACGCCACGAGCCAGAACAACAGGGCCTGCAGGCCGATATGCTTTCCTTCGGGCACGGGGGGATTCTCAGGAAATATCGATACGGCGCCGCGGGGTGAGGATGGCCTGGCGGATTTCCTGCCCTTGGCCGAGGACGGCTTCCGGCCAGAGGATGGCCCGGGTGACGGAGGCCCCTTCCTTCACGACGGCGCCCTCCTCGATCACCGCCTCGGGACCGATCCGGGCTCCGGCGGCGATCTTCGCCCTCGGAGAGACGAAGACGGGGGGATCGATCGCGAATTCGGACGGACCGGGAGAACGCCCCGCCTTTCCCCCCGGATTCTCGGAAAGGAGCGCGAGCGTCTCCCGCAGGTAGTCCGACGGAGAGCCGAACTCCCGGAAGGTGCCGGAGGAGAGGAAGCCGAAGAGGGGAGCTCCGCCGGCTGCGAGCCGCCGGTACGTCTCCCGGACGATGCACGACGGGCCCGGGGGGATTTCCCGGAGGAGATCCGGCTCTACGATCTGGAACCCCGTGTAGAAGCCGGATCGGCTGCCTCCCGCGGCGGCCCCGAAGCCGGCGATCCGGCCCTCCTCGTCGATCCGCACCGGGGTGTATCGCCGGTCGGGGTCGGGAAAGAGCACGAGGGTGGCAAGGGCGCGCTTCTCCCGGTGGAAAGCGAGGGCGGAGGCGAAGGGGAAGCGGACGACGGTGTCCGAGTTCGCCGTGACGAACGTCCCCTCCTTGAGAAAGTCCCCGGCGGTGTAATCCACCGGGAGTTTCCTCCCCGCCCAGCCCGCCACCCGCTGCTGGATCAGTTTCGGCTGACGGTGGAGGTTCATGACGAACGCCTTGACGCCGGAACGCGAGAGGAACTCCATGTTGTAGGAACAGAGGGGGCGGCCCAGGACCGGCACGATCGGCTTGGGCAGTTCGTAGGAAAGAGGGCGCAGGCGCGTCCCGAGCCCCGCGGCCAGGATCATACCTTTCAAGGGGGTGCCTCCTCCGCGGCCTTCGACGAGAGAGCGTCGAGGATGGGGCGAAGCTTCCTCGCCAGCGGGCGCATCCGGGGGTTCCTTTCGAAATTCGCCGCAAGGTGCGCCACCGTCGGCGGGATGAAGCGGAGGTAGAAGCGTTTCCCGCGGTTGCGCGCCTGGTTGCCGAACGTCCCGATCGCCTTCACGTTTCTCTGGAGCGCCGCGGCATCCAGCCGGAATTCGAAGGCCGCGGGATCTCCCCATGCCGTCCTCAGCTCCGAAGTCGATGCGTGCCGGTACGCGTAACCGAGGCGGGCGACCGCGTTTTCCGATAAAACCACGTAGGAGTCGCGAAGGAGCGAGCACAAATCGTAGAAGGCGTTCCCCATCCGGGCGTCCTGGAAGTCGAGGATCCGCAGACCGCGTCGGCCGCCGGGCGAACGGTCCATCACCATCACGTTGCGGCTGTGGTAGTCGCGGTGGGCGAGGACGCGGGGGAGCGCCGCCATCTCTTCCAGGAACGGCAGGAACCGGTCTTCGATCGCCCGCTCTTCCGAATCGGAAAGGGGGATTTCCCCGTACTCGCGGACGGCGTGCTCGAAGAAGAAGTCGATCTCCTCGGAAAATTTCTTTACGTCGAAGGCGAGCCGCGACGGGATGGCGTTCCCGTCGAGAGCCTTCGTTCCATCCCGCTGGATGCGGACGAGGGTTTCCACGCAGTCCTCGTAAAGGGGGAGAACCTCTTCCTCGGACGTTGCCGATTGCACCGCACCCTCGAGCATCGTATCGCCTGCGTCCTCCAGGAAAAGAAGCCTGGCCTCCGGGACCGCCAGGTGGCTTGCGGGGACGGGAACCCCTGCGCCCTTCAGGTACCGGTGGACGTTGACGAACGGAAGCTCCTCTCCGGGCGGGATCTCGTCCGGGTACAGCATCAGCACGAGGGAGGAAATCGGTGTGCCCGCGGGAAGGGCGATTCGGAAATATCGGCGCGTGGAGGCGTCGCCGGCAAGCTCGGAGATGCGGACCGGCCGCGTCGGGGCGCGGAAGAGGGTGGAAAGCGCCGCCGCCACCGTCCGCTCGTCCACGGGAAGAGTCACTTGGTGTCCCGACACATGATTACGGACACCGATCGGCATGACGCCCGGAGGCGCAGCGCCTTTCGGGACGGCCGATCGGAGACGCCGCCGAATGGTTGCAAGCGAGCACTTATGTCCTCCCGCCGAACATCCCGTCGAGCGCGTCGCGGCATTCGGACAGGATCTCCTCGAAGTTCCGGTACGGCGCGTTCTCCCCGCGGGTGTAATCGCGCAGTTCGATCGTGAACGGCCCGCCGAAGCCGATCTCCCGAAGGGCGGGGATGGCGCGGTCCCAGGGCACCGACCCGCGCCCCGGGACGAAGTGGTCGTCGCGGATCGCATGGTTGTCGGATGCGTGCACGTGGATCAGCCGGCCGGCGCAGGCGCGGATCGCGTTGAGGACGTTTTCCTGGATGTGGGCGTGCCCAAGGTCGAGACAGACGCCGACACGCTCGGGGGGATATCGGTGCACGATGTCCAGGATGGTCTCCACCCTCCCGGAGGCCAGAGGGGTGTTCTCCACGGCAAACCGGACGTTTTCGGGGACCAGCGCGAGAAGCTCGTTCAGGGAAGAGAGGCAGGCGGCCCAGCGCCTTGGGTACCAGTTTTCGGAGGGGAAGGTGGTGTGCACGACGATCGTCCCGCCTCCATGGTTTGCGAGCCAGCCCGCCGCGCGGGCGGTGGCGGCCACCGAAGACTGCCGGTGCTCCTCCTCTTCGGAAGAGAGGGAGTACCACCGGTCTTCCCGGTACGTCCGGACGTCGGGGTAGAGCGGAGCGTGGACGCTTCGGATCCGGACTCCGTTCGACGCCAGCCGATCCGCGATCCGTTCGGTTTCGACGGGGTCGTCGTACGGAAAGTGCGGGGGCATGGCCCAAAGTTCCGCTCCCGGGAAGCCGTACCGCGGAAAGAGGGAGGCGATCGCTTCGTCGAGCGGACGGAAGACGAACAGGTGGGTCGATAGCGACAGCTCCATCAGGGCGCGGTTCCTTGTGAAAGACGGCGCATAACGCGATAATATCATCATTGCTCTCCGGAGGAGGACCCGTACAGGCGTGACGCGAAAAACCCGGTCCCTTGCACGCCGCCTCGGCGCCGTGTCGATCCTTGCGGTCCTGTTTCTGGTTCCCCCGCTCCCCGTTGCCGCCGCCTCTCCTTTCGACGCCGCGTTCCTGAAAGGGTGGAACCTTCTTTCGGAAGAGAAGAACGCCGAGGCGAGAGCGTCGTTCCGGAACATCGAGCCCG
The DNA here is from genome assembly GCA_016219515.1 of Deltaproteobacteria bacterium. Taxonomy (GTDB): domain Bacteria; phylum Desulfobacterota; class Deferrimicrobia; order Deferrimicrobiales; family Deferrimicrobiaceae; genus JAENIX01. The sequence goes on along the minus strand of JACRMU010000004.1, from coordinate 16,475 downwards.
CGGAGTACGACCTGGGAGACTATGTCCTGTACTTCACGGGCCTGTCCCTCGCAAGGGAGGGGCTCCGCGGGGAAGCGGCGTCGGTTTTCGACAACCTCTCGAAGGCGTTCCCCGCCTCTCCGCTCCTTCCGTACCTTTCCCATGCGCTGGCCTACGCCGCCGTCGCCGACAACGACCTTCCCGCTGCCCGCGTCCATTTCGAGCACTCGCACGGAAACGTGGCGGGGAACGGCCGCAAGGCGGAGGAAGGGTACGTCGCGGCCCGCCTTCTCGAGGCGGACGGCCCCTCCGTCCGCGCCGCGGAAGCGCACCTGGAGAACTTCTTCGCCTACACCGCCCAGGAGGCGGCGATCCTGTCCATGGAACGGCTCCAGCGGTGGCGGACGGAAGGGAAGTGGACGGAATGGGGGCTTCCGGTCTCGTTTTACGGAAGGTTCGGGAAAGCGCTCTCCCGCGCGGCGGAGAGCGAGGCGGCGAAGGAGGTCTACTCGGACGCCCTCCGGAAGTTTTCCCCGTCCGAGGAGTATTACACGGTCCTCCTCGATTCCGCGGAGCTCCTCCGGAAGCTGGGGGACACGGCGGGGTCGAGAGCGCTGCTGGACCGGGCGTTGCCCGGAGCGCCGCCGGCCTTCCGCAACGAGGTGAGGTTCCTGCGGGCCCGGGTCGACTGGAAGGCGGGGAAGCTGGGAGATGCGCGGGCCGCGTTTCTTGCGATCGCGAGAGAGGGGAGCGTCCGGCCCGGAACCGCGGAGCGCGCCAGGTATCTCGCGGCGTGGCTCGCCGAGGAAGAGGGGGACGAGGCCGCCGCGACCGGGCTCTTCGGCGCGCTGCGCGAAGCGAAGGACGAGGCGATCCGCCAGGAGGCGATCTTCCGTTACGCCTTCGGCCACTACCGGCGGAATCGGTTCGAGGAAGCCGCCGCCCTGTTCGCGGCGGGAGAGAAGACGGGGTTTTCCTCCGTGGAGAAGGCGCGGCATTCCTACTGGAAGGCGAAATCGCTCTTCGATGCGGGCAGGAAGGACGAGGCGAAAGAAGGATTCGCCGCGCTCGCGGGGGATCCCGGGGCGGGCCCGTATGCGCTGTTCGCCGTCAGGATTTCAGGACGGGACCCGTACGGGATGATGAATGCCCCGTCTTCCGGCGAGACCGGGACGTGCGACAAGGAAAAGGGTCGGCTCTGGGAGAAGGTCCGGAAGGCCGGGTGGGGGAAGGAGGACGCGGAAAGGATCCGGCGGGTCGACCGGCTGGTCCACCTGGGGATCCCGGAATACGCGGTCCTCGAGGCGTCCTGCATCGACCGGCAGGTGGTGCGGAAGGCCATCGGGCTGGCGGAAGGAGGGACGTCGGGGCTCATCCGTTACCTCTCGGGGGACCTGCGGGGCGCCATCCGGGAGACGACGAACGTCCCCAACAATGCGGCGACGGTGGAGCTGATCGACCGGATCCAGTTTCCCCTCGCTCCCGAGATCGTCGGGGACTGCGACCGGAAGAGGTCGGGCATGGATCCCCTCCTGCTCCATTCCATAATCCGCCAGGAGTCCCAGTTCCAGCACAACGCCCTGTCTCCCGCGGGTGCCGTGGGGCTGATGCAGCTCCTGCCCCGCACGGCCGCCGAGGTCGCCCGCAAGGAGAAATTGAAGAAGCCGCGGCGCAAGGATCTCCTGAAGCCGCAGCTGAACGTGACGTTGGGGGCCGCGTACCTGTCTCGCCTGGTGCGGGGGTACGGGGGAGATTACCTCCGCGCGGTGGCCGCCTACAACGCGGGGGAGGCGGCGGTGGCGAAGTGGTGGGGGGAGGGGAAGAAAGATCCCGCGCTCTTCCTGGAAAGCGTGACCTACCGGGAGACCCGTTTCTATCTACGGAGGGTTTTCCTCAACGTTCTCCAATATTATTCGATATATAGGCCGCAGATGTTCGCCCAATACTTTCCCATCGTTCCCAAAGAAGCGCCGCCAGTTCCCGATGCTTCTTCGCCCCCGCCAACCGAAGGGACGCCCGCCGGGCCCCCGATGCCGATGCCAGCGCCCGAAAACGGGCAAGGCGGCGGGCAGCCCGCGAAACCGCAATCCTGAAATCCGCCTTGTCGCGCCATTCGCGGGAGAGCGCCTCCGCCGCTTCCGACTGCTCCTTTTCCCCCCGGCACACCAGGACCGCGTCGCATCCCGCGTAGAGGGCCCGCACGGCCGCCGGCCCGGTTCCATACCGCAGGGAGACGGCCTTCATCTCCAGCGCGTCGGAGAACACCACCCCGCGGAACCGAAGATTTTCCCTCAGGAGATTTTTAAGAATTTTCCGGGAAAGAGTGGCGGGGTACTCCCTGTCGAGCGCCGGGTAGAGGACGTGGGCGGTCATAAGCGCGGGGATGCCGGCGCGGATGGCCCTCCGGAAAGGGAGAAGGTCCCGGCGAAAAAGCGTCCCGCGGGAGCTGCGCACGACGGGCAACTCCTCGTGGGAGTCCGCATCCGTGTGGCCGTGGCCGGGGAAATGCTTCCCGACGGGGAGGATCCCGGCGCACAGGGAACCGCGCTGGAACGCAATTCCAAGGCGCGCCGCGGTTTCCGGGTCGCTTCCGAGAGCCCGGTCGCCGATCACGGGGTTTTTCGGGTTGCTGTCCACGTCCAGCACGGGCGCGAAGTTGACGTCGATCCCGACGGCCGAAAGTTCCAGGGCGATCGCCGCGCCCGCCGACTCGGCCGCCCGTTCGGCGTGGCAGCAGAACAGGGAGTAGCTTCGCGCGGGGGGGAACTGCGTGAAGCCCGGATCCTTGAGCCTTGCGACCCGTCCCCCTTCCTGATCGATGGCGATCAGCGGGGCGGGGCGGCTCCTGCCCGCCGCGGCGCGGATCTCCCGGCACATCTCCTTCACCTGCTTCGGTCCTTCCAGGTTCCGGGAGAAGAGGACGACGCCTCCCGCCGTGCCGTCGCGCAGCCGTGCGGCCAGCCCATGCGGGACGGACGTCCCCTCGAACCCTGCCATCAGGAACGGTGTGCACCCGGCTTGTTTCCGCAAAGGACTCATTCCGTCAGCACTCTACCATGCCGGGTCCTCCCGTCCTTCGCCTACTTCACGGCCCCCATGGTGAAACCGGCGATGAACCGGTCCAGGAAGAAGGGGTAGACGACGGCCACGGGGATGCTGGCGATGAGTTCGCCGGCCATCAGCGGCCCCCACTGGAACACGTCCCCGCGCACGAGCTCCGTGGGGACGCCGATCGATACGGTCTTCTTCACCGACACGGAGATGAAGGTGAGGGCGTAGATGAACTCGTGCATGGAGAGGGTGAAGGCGAACACGACGACCGTCAGGATCCCCGAGATCCCCAGCGGCAGAACGACCCTCGTCATCGCCCCGAGCCGGGAGAGCCCGTCGATCATCGCCTGCTCCTCGATGTCTTTGGGGATCGTCTTGAAGAACCCCATGAGGAGCCAGGTGCAGAAGGGGATCGTGAAGGTGGGGTAGATGAGGATGAGCGACCAGAGCGATTCTTGCAGCCCCAGGGCGCCGGCGAACCGGGAAAGAGGGATGAACAGGATCGTGGGCGGAACGAGGTAGGTGAGGAAGATCCCGATCCCCAGCGTCTCCCCCCACCCCCTCGCCCACCGCGCCAGGCTGTAAGCCGCGGGGACCGCGGCCGCGAGCGTGATCACGACGACGGCCGCGCCGACCCAGAAGGTGTTCGCGAGGTACGTCACGAAGTGCGTGTCGAACAGCAGGAGTTTCAGGTGGTCCAGGGTGGGGGGCTCGTTGAACAGGAACGGGTTGGCCACGGGGTTGAACAGGTCGTGGTCCCGCTTGAACGTCGCGATGACCATCCAATAGAACGGGAACGCTCCGAAGAACGCGAAGGATCCCACCACCGTGTAGAGGCCGCCGCGGCCCAGCATCTTCCGCACGCTCTTCATCACACCACCTCGCTCTTCCGGGCCATCCGCCGCGATCCCCGCAAGGACGGGGAAGAGAAAGAGGGAGATGGCCGCCCCCTGGGCGAGGTCCCCCCCCTCGATCCCCTTGAAGAAGGTCCATGTCGAGAGCACCTGCGTGCTGTGGATCGGACCGCCCCGGGTCAGGACGTAGACGACGGTCACGTCGGTGAAGGTGAAGACGAGACCGAAGAGGAAGGCGATGCTGATGATGGGGAGCGTCAGCGGGATCGTGATCTCCAGCGTCCTGCGCCACGGTGTGGCCCCGTCGACTTCCGCGGCCTCGAGGAGGTCCCGGGGGATGGAAGAGAGGCCCGCCAGCTGGATCACGGTCGCCAGCGGCAGGATCCTCCACACGTGGACGAGCACCACGGAGGCCATCGCGAGAGCGGGCACGCCCAGCCAATACAGGTTCAGGTCCGGCCCCAGCAGCGCGCCAGGCGTGCCGAGCAGCCCCGCATAGCGGAGGACCCAGTCGAAGGGGCTGAAGATGGAATCGAGCATCCAGAGCCATCCGATCGTCCCGAGCGAAATCGGCGCCGTCCAGGGGAGCATGATGAGGAAGCGCGCCAGCCACTTCCCGCGGAACTCCTTCATCAGGGCGGTGGCGATCACCCTCGAAAGGAGGATGACCAGCACCTGCGAGACGATAGCGAAGAAGAAGGTGTTTTTCATGGAGAGCAGGAAGACGGGGTCTTCGAGGATGGCCCGGAAGTTCCGAAGGCCAACGAGGTGGAGAGCGGGGTCGCCGGTCGTCACGTCGCTCATGCTGTACAGGAGGGCCAGGACGAAGGGGAAGCCGATCATCGCCGCGACGTAAAAGACCGCGGGAGCGATCATCAGCTTGGAGAGAAGCCCCACCCGGTCCCGGATGGCTCCCCGCTCGCCGCCGTTCACGCCGCGATCCTCGATCGTCCCGTTCACGGCCTGTTCCCCGACGGTTCCGCTCACGCCGGGCTCCGGTCCGTCCGCAGCCCGCTCTTCCGGTCGAAGAACCGGAGATCGGTGCGGGATACGGCGAAGGGGTACGTCTTCCCCGCCTCGATGGGAAGGCTCACGCTGCCAGGAAGCCGGGAAACGACGTGTCGTGCGTGGGACTTCTCCCCGACGTTTCCATAGAGGAGTCTCTCCGCCCCCAGGTACTCCATCCAGGTCACTTCAAAGGGGTAGGTGGCGATTCCTTCGGTTCCGTACACCAGGTCGGCCGGAAGGAACGTCTCGGGACGGAACCCGGTCAGGATGTCGTCCTCCCCCAGCAGGTTCATGGGGGGGGAGCCCACGAAGGTGGCCACGAAGGTGTCGGCGGGCCAATGGTAGATCTCCATGGGGGTCCCCACCTGCCGGATCTTCCCCTTGCTCATCACCACGATCCGGTCCCCGAGGCCCATGGCCTCCACCTGGTCGTGCGTGACGTAGATCGTGGTGACTCCCGCGCGCTTCTGGAACTGCCGCAGCTCCTCACGCGCCGAAGCGCGCAGAAGGGCGTCGAGATTGGAGAGGGGCTCGTCGAGGAGGAACACGCTCGGCTCCCGCACCATCGCGCGGGCCAGGGCGACGCGCTGGCGCTCTCCCCCGGAGAGCTCGCGGGGCTTGCGGTCGAGCAGGCGCCCGATCCCGAACATCCCCGCCGCCCACTCGACCTTCTTCCGGATGGTCGCCTTGTCCACTCCACGGGTGCGGAGGGGGAAGGCGATGTTCCGGTAGACCGACATGTGCGGATAGAGGGCGTAGCTCTGGAACACCATGGCGATGTTCCGCATCCTTGGCGGCAGGTTCGTCACGACCTGTTCGTCGATGATGATGTCGCCGGCGGTGGGCTCCTCGATCCCCGCGACCATCCGGAGGAGCGTGGTCTTGCCGCAGCCGGAAGGACCCAGGAGGACCAGGAATTCCCCCTCGACGGTCTCGAGGTCCACGTGGTCGACCGCCCGGACCTCCCCGAACGTTTTCGAGACTCCGCGGATTTCGACCCGTGCCATGGCGCCAGCAGCCCCCGGTGCTTTATTTATTATCGATTCGGCTTGTTCCGTACGATGATCTAATCGGAAACATTAAAAAGAAATGCGGCGGGGGCGAGAAATTCCCCGCCCCCGCGCGTCCTTGCCTTGACGCTTATGTCTTCCCGCCGACCAGCCCCTTCTCACGCCATTTCTTGAAGATCGCCTTAACCTGTTTTTCCGCCTCCGCCACCGCCTGCTCCGGCTTCATGCCCTTTGCTGCGTTGGCCATCATGTTCGGCAGGATGAAGGTGGCGAAGACCTCGCCCTCCGCCGGGTTCGCGGGTCCCGGATGCCCCACGTTGGTGCTCCACTTCTCCGCATCCTTGAGCACCGCCAGCTTCCCTTTCTCCTCCCCCGGAAGCGCGAAGGGGTCGTTGCTGAACCATGCGTTGTGGAGGTCCCGGAACTTCTTCGCTCCCTTCACCGCTGCGTACCCGCGGCTTCCCGAGGGGATCGGCGCATCGAAGAAGGCCGGAGAGTTGTACAGCTCGCTCGCGTACATCGCCTGGTCGTAGTTCGCCACCAGGTCCAGGAGGAACTTCTTCGCCGTGTCGGCGTTCGGGGAGTACTTGGGAACGATGTAGTTGTAGATCACGTGCTCGCAGCTGAATCCCGTCCCCCTCGGGCCTTTCAGCGCCGGGGTGAAGTAGACGTCCTTGGCGATCTCCGGCACTTCTTTCTGCGCGGAGCGATAGGCCGAGATGGAATTGAGGATGTACGCGGCCCTCCCCGCGATGAGCGCCTGGTTGTTGGAAACCGCCGTCCAGGCGAAGACTTCGGGAACCATCGCCTCCTTGTACAGGCGTGCCATGTAGGCGACGGCCTCGACCGTCTTTGGGTTGTTCAGTACGACGTTCTCGTTCGCGTCCTGGATGCTGCTGTCGTAGGACCAGAGCAGCGCCCGGGCCGCCATGTTCGAGTCGAGCTCCTGGGACAGGCCGATTCCCAGCTGGATCCCCTGTTCCCTCTTGATCTTCCCCCCATAGGTGATCAGGTCTTCCCACGTCACCGGTCCGTTCGGCTTTCCCGCCTTGGTCCACAGGCTTTTCCGGTAGCAGCCGGGATCGATGGTCCAGCCGGGGACGAAGCTGTAGTACTTCTTCGTGTTCGGGTTGTAGGAAGTTCTCTTGCAGAGGGGGTGCATCTTGCCGAACCGCTTTTCCGCCGCCGCCACGACGTCGGAAAGGTCGAGCACGCTCGGCTCGAACTGGGACGGCGGAGCGATCCACTCGATCAGGTCGTGCCCCTTGCCCGCGGAGATTTCCGCCGCGGTGCGGGAGGGGATCTCAGCGAGGCCGATGTGGTCCACGGTGACGTTCACGCCGTTGGCCTGTCCCCAGGCTTTCACGTAATTGTCGTACCATTCCTTGTCGAACCGGGGGACGAAGTGGGACCAGACGAGGATCTTGAGCTCCTTCCCGGCCGCATGGCTGCGTCCGGGGAGGATGATCGCCGGCGCAACTCCCATCGCGAGCGTCCCGATGCCGGCGGCTTTGACGAACTCCCTGCGGGTCATGCCTTTCTTGCCCGATTTCGCCATACCGTGCCCTCCTTCCTCCGACTTTGGATCATCAGGAAAAATATCGCATATCATACCATCGAGTCGCCGTGCCGGGTCAATCCCGCACGTCCATCGCGTCCCGCAATCCGTCTCCGATCAGGTTGAATGCCATCACCGTCGCCATGATCGCCAGCCCGGGCACGGCGGCGACGTGCGGCGCGACGAAAAGGAAATGCCTCCCCTCGTTGATCATCGCCCCCCAGGACGGCGCCGGAGGCGCGACGCCCAGGCCCAGGAAGCTCAAGCCCGCCTCCGCGACGATGGCGCGGGCGATCCCGAACGTCGATTCCACGATGATGGGGGAAAGCGCGTTCGGCAAAACGTGGGAAACCAGGATCCTGGCGGGGGGGCTCCCCGACGCGCGCGCCGATTCCACGAACTCCATCTCCTTCACCTTCATCACCTGCGCCCGGATGAGCCGGGCGTAGCCGACCCATCCGAGGAGCGACAGCGCGATCAGCACGTTGCGCAAAGAGGGGCCAAGGACCGCGGTGATCGCGATCGCCAGGAGGATCCCCGGGAAGGCCATCAGCACGTCGCACAGCCGCATGAAGAGATGGTCCGTCCGTCCTCCGTAGAATCCCGATGCGCATCCCGCGAGGAGGCCGATGGAAAGGGAGACGGCGACCGTGCCGAGACCGACGGAGACCGAGATCCGCGATCCGTGGAGCAGGCGGGAGAGCAGGTCCCTGCCGAGCTTGTCCTGGCCCAGCCAGTGGGAGGCGGAGGCGCCGGACAGCCCGGAGTCGAGGTCCTGGGCGTTGGGGTCGAAAGGGGAGAGGAGGGGCGCCAGCAGCGCGACGAGGAGAAGCGCCGCCACGACGGCGAGCCCCGCCGCCGCTCCCCGGTGCCGGAGGAACCGCGCCGCGATGCGCCCGCGGGAGGCCGGGCCCCGTTCACTCATACCGGATCCTCGGGTCGAGGCGGGAATAGAGCAGGTCCGTCGCAAGGTTCACCGCCACGGTGCACAGGGCGATGAACAGGACGCATCCCTGGACGAGCGGGTAGTCCCTGGCGTCGATCGCCTGGATGGTGAGCCGGCCGATCCCCGGCCAGGAGAAGATCGTCTCGGTGATGACGCTGCCGGCGAGCAGGGCGCCGAATTGCAGCCCGAGGACCGTGAGCACGGGGATCAACGAGTTCCCGAGGGCGTGGCGCAGGACGGCCGCCCGCCGGGAAAGCCCTTTCGCGGACGCCGCACGGACGTATTCCCGATGGATCTCCTCGAGGAGCGAGGACCGCAGCATCCGCATCAGGATCGCCGCCATCCCCGTCCCCATCGTGAGCGCCGGAAGAACGAGGTGCCTCGCGGTGCCGTATCCCCCCACCGGGAAAAGCCCCAGGTGGATGGAGAAGACGAGAATCAGCAGCGGCCCGAGCCAGAAGTTGGGCATGGAAAGCCCCAGCATCGCCAGGAATGCGGAGAGATGGTCGAGCCATGAACGCCGGCGCATCGCCGAGAGGATTCCCAGGGGCACGGCGATCGAAACCGCCACGAGGAGCGATGCCGCCGCCAGGAGCAGGGTGGCGGGGAACCGGGAGAGGATCTCGCGCAGCACCGGCTCGCGGCTCCGGAAGGAGACGCCCAGGTCGCCCGTGGCCAGCCCGCCCAGAAATTCCGCGTATTGCGCGGCGATCGGGCGGTCGAGCTTCAGGTCCCTGCGCAGTTCCTCCTTCTGCGCCGCCACCGCGCTTTCGCCGAGCATGATCTCCACGGGGTCGCCGGGGATGAGGTGAATGAGGAGGAAGACGATCGTCACGACGCCGAAGACGACGGGAACGAGCTGCGCCATGCGCGAGAGGAGGTACCTCCTCATGGGGTGCCCTTTCCTGCCGGGGCCGCTGTTCTCCCCTCGATCCGGAGGTCTTTCACCGACGTGTAGTCTTCGTCGGGCGTTATGGCGAACCCGGCGAGCCGCCGGTCCCGCAGGAGGAGGTTTCGGTTGATCCAGAGGGGGAACACCGGCAGGTCCCGCGAAAGGAGATGCTGGACCTTGCGGTAGATTTCCTTCCGTTTCGCGCGCGACGGCTCCCGGCGTCCGGCGAGGACGAGCCGGTCGAGCTCCGGGTTCGCGTACCGGCCGCGGTTTGCGCCGTCCGGGGGAACCTGCGCGGAGTGGAAGGCGTAATGGTAGATGTCGGGGTCGGCGATCCCCACCCACGTGAGGCTGTAGAGCTGGAAATTTCCCTTCTTGATGTCGGAGAAGAACGTTCCCCACTCGAGGGACTGCACCTCCACCGCGATGCCCGCCTGCCGAAGCTGCTCCTGGAGGACGGCGGCGATCCTGCGGCGCAGCTCGTTCTGCGACGTCTTGAAGGTCAGCGTGAAACGGGGCTTCGGGCCGTCTCCGTCGGGGTCGCGGTATCCCGCCCGGTCGAGGAGACGCTTCGCCTCCGCGGGATCGTGCCGGATCCGGGGGAGGCCTTCCGCATGCGCCCAGAAGCCGGGCGCCAGGATCGAGTCGGCCGGGTCGGCATGCCCTTTCCAGATCGTCCGCACGATCGTCTCCCGGTCGATGGCCATCGCGACGGCGCGCCGCACCCGGACGTCGGAAAGGATCGGGTCCCGCAGGTTGAACCCCAGGTAGGAGACGTTGCTCCCCGGCGCTTCTTCCATCGCCAGGTTCGGGTTTTTCAGGGCGGCGGGAAGGAGATCCGGGTCCACGCCGTTCAGCACGAAGTTGACGCTCCCCTTTTTCAGCTCGAGAAACCGGACGTTGCTGTCCGGAAGGAACTTCACCAGGACCTTCGCGATGGCGGGGGTCCGGCCGTGATACCCGTCGTGCCGGGAGAGCGAAATCGCCTCGTCCGGGCGGAAATCGTCGACCTTGTAAGGTCCCGCTCCCGGGACGGGGCTGTATCCCCGCGCCCCGGACCCCGCCGGGACGATCCCGCGGGACATCCCGACGAGAAAGGGAGCGAACGGTTCCTTCAGTTGAAATACGACCGTCCGCGGATCGGGGGTCTCGATCCGGGAGATCGCGTCGTAGGTCATCCGGTGCGGCGACCGGTTCTTCGGGTCGAGGATCCACTCGAACGTGTACCGGACGTCCGCGGAGGTGACCTCCCGCCCGTCGTGGAAACGCGCCCCCTTGCGCAGCCGGAAGACGATCTCCGTGGGAGACCTCTCTTCCCAGCTCTCCGCGAGGTCGGGGACCGGGTTCCCCGCCGTGTCCCTCTTGACCAGAAAGGCGTGAGTTATCTGAAGAATCTGCTCGCCGTAGGCGTCGGTGGCCAGCCGGGGATCGATGCTCGTGGGCGCCCCGGGGAGGGCGATGACCAGCGTCCCTTCCTCGATGGGGAGCTTCGGCGCGCACCCCGCGACGGCCGATGCCGCGAGCAGGGACGCGGCCAGAAAGATGCGCGCGGCGTCTCTCACGCGCCCATCCTACCATGGCGTCTCCGGCGGATGCGCCGTCTCCCTGCCGGCGTCGAAATTTTCATTAAATATGTCGGCGGGTCCCCGCGATAAGATAGGGGACGCCGACGTGCGGCAATACACGATTTCAGATAGGAGCCATCGATGGCAACCTCACCCTCGCTGTGGGACTTTGTCCGCTCCTTGGTCTTTTTCCGGCGTCCGATCCGCCAGAAGTTCTGGATCTTCTGCACATCGATCGCCTTCTGGTACCTGCTCATCGGCGCGCTCGGCGCGTATGCCGCGCGCGATCCGGTCTACCGGAACGTGGTCGTCGTGGCGACCCTCCTCGCCATCCCCCCCCTGGTTCTCTTCACCTTCCTCATCACGCGCTCCCTGATCCGACCGCTCGGAGAGCTGACGCGGTGCATCAAGGGCCTCGCCGAGGGCGAGATCGACCTGCGCACCCCGATCGCCGTCCGCTCGCTGGACGAGGTGGGCACGCTTTCCGAACAGGTGAACCGCCTGCTCCGGTCGCTCCTCGAGATCGGCACCTTCAAGAAGGTGATCGAGGAGGACGACACGGTGGACGACGTCTACCTGCGCCTTGGGCACGAGTTCGTCCTGCACGGCCTCGACGTCTACAACATCTACGACGTCGACGGCAACAAGAACCGCATCCGGTGCGCGCTCACGTCGGGCGGCGACATGGAAAGCGCCTGCAAGGAGGAGATCTTCGTGAACGCGAACCTCTGCCGGGCGAAGAAGACGGGCGAGACGATCGCGTCGGCGGAGTTCCCCGGCGTGTGCCGGCACTTCAACCTTGAGGGAGTCCAGCACGTCTGCGTCCCGATGATCATCGGCGGGGCGACGGGCGGAGTGGCCCAGTTCGTGTTCCGGGGGGAGGACCGCGACGGAAGCGGGACGAAGGTCGGCCATGTGCGCCGGTTCATCCAGGAGACGTTTCCGGTGATCGAGGCGAAGCGGCTCACGGAGACGCTTCGGGAATCGTCGCTGCGCGACGTGCTCACCGGCCTGCACAACCGCCGCTTTCTCGAGGAGTACACCGATATCCTGATCGCGACCTCGGAGCGGCACGGCTCGACGATCGGCCTTCTCATGGGCGACCTCGACTTTTTCAAGCAGGTCAACGACACTTTTGGCCACGACGCCGGCGACGCCGTCCTCCGCGAAACCGCGGCCGTGATCGCCCGCAGCGTGCGCGCGAGCGACCTGGTGATCCGGTTCGGAGGGGAGGAGTTCCTCGTGGTTATGCCCGATTGCAAGAACGCCGCCATGGAGATCGCCGAGCGTATCCGCGTGGCGGTGGGCGAGAACAAGGTCAAAACGGCCAGGGGAGTCGTGCGGAAGGAAATCAGCTTCGGCGTGGCGGAGTATCCCACGGATGCGACGAACTTCTGGCAGGCGATCAAGTTCGCCGACGTGGCGCTCTACAACGCCAAGGAGACGGGCAGGAACAAGGTCGTGAGGTTCACCAAGGAGATGTGGAAAGACGAGCAGTACTGATTCCGCCGGCAAGGAGGAAGAGGGAACCCATGATCCGCGATCCGATCGTGATGCTCGACAACCTCGTTTTGTCGCTCTCCGATTCGCTGGACCTGATCCACTCCAGCGTCGTGGATCATCAACAGCGCGTCGCCTACATTGCGCTGCGATTGGGGCGCGCCATGGGATACGGCCCCGCGGCGCTGGCCGATCTGATGTACGCCGCGGTATTGCACGATATCGGCGCCCTCTCCGTGGAGGAGAAGGTCTCCATGATGAAAATCGATTTCGAGAGGCACAGCAACCATGCGGAACTCGGTTCCGACCTCCTCGGCGGCTGCACGCATTTCGCCAAGGCGTCGGAATATGTCCGGTATCATCACTATTCCTGGGGCGAAGAAGAGGATTGGAGGGACTCGACCGAGGAGATCCGGTTGTCCAGCAACGCGATCCACCTCGCCGATTACGTCGATCGCTTCATCGACAGGGACGCGCCCATATTGCATCAGGTGAAAGGGGTCCGAAGCGAAATATCCCGGCTGGAAGGGACGTGGTTTTCCCCCGACCTGGTGAAATGTTTCCAGGACCTGGCCGTGCAGGAATCTTTCTGGCTCGATTTTTCGTCTTCCAGGATCTACCGGGTGCTTCTGGACATGATCGCGTGGCCCCGAGTGGAGCTCCAATTGGGGGAACTCGAGCAGGTCGGGATGATCTTCAGCCAGATCGTGGATTTCCGCAGCTCGTTTACCGCGACCCACTCGGCCGGCGTCGGAACCGTGGCCCGGGAACTGGCGAAAAGAATGTATTTTTCCGAAAAAAGCTGCCGGTTGATGCATGTGGCGGGGTTTCTCCACGATCTGGGAAAGGTCGCGGTTCCGAACTCCATCCTGGACAAGCCGGGGAAGCTCGACCCGGGGGAATTCGACGTGATCCGGGCGCACACCTACTATACCTATCAGATCCTGTCGACGATCGGAGGGTTCGAAGATATCGCCGCCTGGGCGGCCTTCCATCATGAGCGGCTCGACGGGAAGGGGTACCCGTTTCGCCTCAGCGGGAGCGAGCTCTCGCTGGGTTCCCGGATCATGTGCGTGGCGGACGTGTTTACCGCCATTACCGAAAACCGCCCCTATCGACGCGGCACGGAGCGCAACGAAAGTATGCCGATCCTTCACAATCTCGTGAAATCAGGGTCGCTGGACGGGAACATCGTCAGGATACTGGATGAGAATTTCGAGGAAATGAACGGGATCCGGGCGCGCGTGCAGGAAACCCATATGATGAATTACAAGGAATTGATTGCCGGTCGACCTTCGCATTCCTTGAAAACATGTAATCGATAACGCGTTCGCGCTTGCCCGGTTTCCGGGGATCGCGATTCGATGCGGAGCGGACGGTTTCTTGCCGCGACGCGGGAGATTCGATGCGCGCTCGGTGGGTGCTCCTGCTGCCGTTCCTTCTCCTGCCGGTCCTTTCCCACGGCCAGGAACTTTCCCTTCTCGGCGGGGCGACGGAGTCCGTAGATGTCGGGCAGACGGTCCGCGGATGGCAGATCGACTTCCGGCAGGACTTCGCGAGCCACTTCGCCGTGTCCGGATCGTGGCTCAACGAGGGGCAGCTCAGCGGCCACCACCGGGACGGTTTCGCCGCGCGGCTGTGGGGCCGCATCCCGTTGTTCGATCGCAGGGTTTCCATCGCGTTCGGGGGAGGGGTCTACCGGTATTTCGACACGCAGTCGCAGCCGGGAGGGGGACACGCGAACGTCCACGGATGGGCGCCGGTCTATGGGCTGACGGCCACCTATTACACGAAAACCCCCTGGTTCGTGCGTTTCGGATTCAACCACGTTCACCCGACGAACGATGTCGTCACCAGCCAGTATCTCTTCGGCGCCGGATACCGGCTTCGGAAAGAGGCCGGCGGCGAGGCCCCCGGGCGCTTTCCGGGCCAGGGCGCTTCCCCCTCGAAGACCACGGGAACCGAAGTGATGCCCTTCCTCGGGGGGACGGTACACAACAGCCTGGAGAGCCGTCCGGGCGTCGCGGGGGGGGTGGAGTTCCGCAGAGGGGTCTCCCGGAATCTCGACTGGACGCTGTCGTGGATCCACGAGGACAACCGGGAAGAGATCCGGCGTTACGGGCTCGGAAGCCAGCTCTGGCTGGTGGACGCGTTTCTCGACCGCCGCCTCACGCTCGGTGTCGGCGCGGGACTCGGGCCTCGTCTCGCTCACGGCAAGCTACCGGTTCGGGGCTCGCTGGTTCACGCGTTGCAACTGGAACCGCGTGGCGAGCGGCATCCACCGCGACAGCGACATCTTCGCGCTGGGAGTCGGCTGCCGTTGGGAGTGATCGGGGGCATGGAGTAGTTCTTGTTACCGGCACGTTCCGTGGTTTAAAATAATCGGATGCACATTGCCCTGCTGAAGGTCACGACCGCCTTCTACCTGGTCGGCGCCCTCCTGTACCTGTATTTCATCGTCACGCTCAAGGAGAGGGGAGCGAAGCTGGGGAGGATGTTCCTCCTCATCGGGGTCGTCCTCCACGCGGTCGGTTTCGTCGCGAGGTACGTCGCGGCGGGCTATACCCCCATAACGAACCTGTTCGAGTCGCTTTCGTTCTTCGCGCTGGCGATCGTCGCCGTGTTCCTGGTCACCGAGCTGCGGTACAACCTCCGGGTATTGGGCGCCTTCATCGCTCCGCTGGGCTTCGTCTTCAGCGTCTTCTCCGCCTTCCAGTCCGGCGAAGTCGCCCGCCTTGCGCCTGCCCTCAACTCGTACTGGCTCCCCATCCACGTCATGCTGCTCTTCGTCGGCAACGCGGTCTTCGCCATCGCCTTCGGCGCGGGGATCATGTACCTCCTTCAGGAAAAGGAGGTCAAGCGGAAGCGGCTCGGGGCGATCTTCAAGCGCCTCCCGTCGCTGGACGTGCTCGACGAGATCAACTACAAGTGCCTGACCGTCGGGTTCCCGCTGCTGACGCTGGGAATCATCACCGGCTCCATCTGGGCCGAGTACGCCTGGGGGTCCTACTGGAGCTGGGATCCGAAGGAGACGTGGTCCCTGATCACGTGGCTGCTCTACGCGGCGCTGCTCCACGGGCGGCTGACGGTCGGATGGCGGGGGCGGAAGGCGGCGATCCTGGCGATCGTGGGGTTCTGCGCGGTCCTGTTCACGTTCCTGGGGGTCAACCTGCTCCTTCCCGGCCTCCACACCTATTCCAGTCTCTCCGGGTAGCCTCGGAATTCCGATGAGCGACATCGTCATCGTGGGATTGAACCACCGCACCGCGCCGGTCGAGATCCGCGAGCGGCTCGCCTTTCCGGCGGAAACGGTCGGGCGCGCGCTCCGGGGGCTGGTGGAGAGGGAAGAGGTCGTGGAAGGGGTCATCCTCTCCACCTGCAACCGTGTCGAGGTGTGCGTCCTGGCGGGCGAATCCTACAAGGGGACCGCGGCCGTCAAGGAGTTTCTCGCTTCCTACCACGGGATCCCGCTGCGCGAGCTGAACGGATACCTCTACCACCACGAGGGGGAGGAAGCGGTAAAGCACCTTTTCCGGGTTTCGAGCAGCCTCGACTCGATGGTGCTGGGCGAGCCGCAGATCCTGGGGCAGGTCAAGGACGCCTACGGATACGCCGCCGAATTTCGCACGATCGGGCCGATCCTGGACAAGTTCTACAGCAAGGCGTTCTCGGTCGCCAAGCGGGTGCGCACCGATCCGCGGGTCGCGAACAGCGCCGTCTCGGTCTCGTACGCCGCCGTCGAACTTGCGAAGAAGATCCTGGGCGACCTCCCGGACAAGACGGTGATGCTGATCGGGGCGGGGGAAATGTGCGAGCTGGCGGCGAGGCACCTGCTCTCCGCCGGCGCCAAGGGGATCCTCGTCACGAACCGGACCTTCGAGCGCGCCGTCCGCCTCGCCGAGGAGTTCGAAGGGACTCCCGTGCGCTTCGAGGAGCTGGCCACCCACCTGAAGCGCGCCGACATCATCCTCTCCTCGACCGGAGCCCCGCACTTCATCCTGAAGCGAGAAGACGTGGATGCGGTCATCCGGATCCGGCGCAACCGGCCGATGTTCTTCATCGACATGGCGGTTCCGCGCGACATCGACCCGGACGCAAACGAGATCGACAAC
>JACRMU010000003.1 GCA_016219515.1 Deltaproteobacteria bacterium | reverse complement strand
CTTCTGCTGCGGCGGCGGATACAGGCATGTCTACTGCGTTGCGCTCGGTCGGGCTCCTCGACGTAGTGTAAACTACGCCTGCGGTGCCCTCGGTCGCGACGCCTTGTAGCCATACCCGTCTCCACCGCCTCGCGACGAACCTTGGTGAGAAATGCGGGCTAAAGGGACGGATACGCCTCGAAGATCTCCCGGAACCTCTCCGCCGATTCCTTGAAGATCCGTAATATCTCCGGATCGAAGTGCTCGGGCCGGATGATTCTCCCCTTGCCGCAGATCAGGTCCACCGCGTTCTCGTGGTTGTAGGGAAGCTTGTAGGGACGCTTGCACCTCAAGGCGTCGTACTGGTCGGCGAGGCTTACGATCCTCCCTTCGATCGGAATCTCCTCCCCTTTCAGCCCTTGCGGGTAGCCGCTGCCGTCAAACCGTTCGTGGTGGGTCAGGGCGATCAGCTCCGCGGCCTTGAGGTAGGGGCTGCTCGATCCCCGGAGGATCCGCGCCCCGATGGTCGTGTGGGTCTTTATGATTTCGAACTTGAGGAGGATCGAGTCCGGAATGCCGACCTTGCCGATGTCGTGCATCGGGCTGGCGTAAGCGAGGATCTCCGCCGCTTCGCCGCCGATCCCGAGCTCCCTGGCGATGACCTCCGAGTAGATGCCGATGCGCTTGACGTGGTTGAACGTGTCGACGTCCCGGTACTCGGAGGCCAGCGTCAGCCGCTGGGCCGTATCCAGGATCGCGTCCTTGAACTGCTGCGTCCTCTCCTGCACCTGGGCTTCGAGGATCCGGCTGTGCTCCTCGAGGAAATCCTGGTATTTTTTCACCTTCAGAATGTTTTCCACACGAACGAGAAGCTCGGTGAAATCCACGGGCTTCCCAAGGAATTCGGCGGCCCCCGCCTGGAGCCCTCGTATCCTCGATTCCCTGTCGTTGTACGCGGTGAACATGATCACCGGAATCCGGGCGGTGGAAGGATCGCTTTTCAGGAAACGGCACATCTCGAACCCGTCCATTTCCGGCATCATGAGGTCGAGGATGACGAGGTCCGGGCGAAGCTCTTTCGCCTTCTCGACGCCTTCCTTTCCGTTGGAGATCCCGGTGAACCGGAATCCGTGTTCCGAAAGGACTCCCCCAATCGAGTCGACCACTATGGGATCGTCGTCCACCATCAGGATCTTTTCGCGGGGATCGCCGTTCATGTCCGACGCTCACCTCCTCCGTCGTATCGCGGCTTCACGGGTGGGCCGTTTCTTCCTGGAGCATCTCGAAGAACCGGGAAATTTCCTCGGCGGTGTTGTAGAAGTGCGGCGAAACGCGGATCCCCCCCGCCCTCGGGGAGCAGACCGCGTTCCTGGCGAGGAGCGACTTCCAGAGGGCGTGCGGGTCGGCCCCGGGAACCCGGAAGGTGACGATCCCGGACCGCTCCTCCGGGTGTCGAGGGGAGATTATCTCGTAGCCGCGTTTCAGGGCGGCGTCGATCGCCCCCTCCGTCAGCCGGCGGACCCGCTCCCAGATCCTGTCCGTCCCCACGGAGAGGAGCAGGTCGAGCGACGCGTTGAACGCCGCCAGCCCGACGGTATTGAAGCTCCCCGGCTCGAAGCGGCGCGCATCGGGAGAAAGGCGAAAATCGTAGTTCTCGAAGTCGAAGCGGTTCTGGACCGAGTGCCATCCCAGCACGACCGGCTCCACCATCTCCATCACGTCCTTGGAGATGTAGAAACCGCCGATCCCCTCCGGAGAGAGCAGCCACTTGTGCCCGTCCGCGGAGAGGGAATCGATCCCGTACGCCTGGACGTCGATCGGAAGGACGCCCAGGCTCTGGATCGCGTCCACGCAGAAAAAGATCCCCTTTTTCTGGCAGAACTCCCCGATGGCGGGGAGGTCGTTCCGGTAGCCATTGGCAAACTCCACCGAGGAGAGGGCGATCAGCCGGGTCTTCCCGTCGCACGCCGCAAAGAGGTCCTCCTTGCGGACGCGCCCCTCGCGGGCCGCGACCATCCGCACCTCGACGCTGCGCGACCGAAGCCGCAGCCACGGGTAGACGTTCGAGGGGAACTCGACGTTGGCGGTGACCAGGTTGTCCCCTTCCTTCCAGGGAAACCCGGCCGCGATGAAGGAAATCCCCTCGGAAGTGTTCTTGATAAACGCAATTTCCTCGGGTGACGCCCCGATCATCCGTGCAAACCGGCCCCGCGCTTCCTGCGCGATCTCCTGCCACTGGCGGAGGCGGACCGCCCCCTCGTCGCGGAACTGGAAGAGCATCCGCGCCCCGGCCTCGGCGGCGCGGGCCGGAATCGGGGAAACCCCGGCATGGTTCAGGTAGATGAATTTCTCCGTCACCGGAAATTCGGCTTTCCGGATGGGACCCACGTCGATCGGCAACGAACCTCCTTCCGGCGGCGGTTCCCGCGCGCTGCCCGGGACGCCCGGAAATATAAACCCTCATTTCCCACCCGTCTCCACCGCCTCGCTACGGAGCCCGGTGAGAAATGAGGGTTGAGGTATAATAACCCGATGACATGGACAGACCAAGATATCCTTCGGTACAGCCGGAACATTCTCCTTAAGGAAATCGGCCCCTCCGGACAGGAACCGACGCGGTGGGACAGTGGAAGGCGGAGTCCGCCGCCGAGGGACTGCGGGCGTTCCGTCCGGACCTCGAGGTCGACGTCTACGCGGAGGCGCTCACCGCGGGGAACGCCGCCGGGCTTTTCCGGAAGTACGACCTGGTCGTGGACGGCAGCGACAACTTCTCCACGAAGTACCTGTGCAACGACGCGGCCATCCTGTCGAAGGTCCCGTTCGTCCACGCGGGCGCCCTCCGGTTCGGCGGCCAGATCCTCTCCGTGATCCCGGGTCGCGGGCCGTGCCTGCGGTGCCTCCTTCCCGAAATCCCCCCCCGGAAAGACGCGCCCAACTGCTCCGAGGCGGGAATCCTGGGGGCCGCGGCGGGCGTCATCGGCTCCTGGCAGGCGGCGGAAGCGGTGAAAATCCTGCTGGAGATCGGCGACCCGCTGTCGGGAAGACTGCTGGTCATCGACACGCTGGAGGCCACCGTCACGACCCTCTCCGTACCGAGGGACCCGAACTGCCCGGCGTGCGGAGCGTCCCCGCGGATCCGCGCCCCGCTCTCTCCCTCCGAATATCCGCTGGAACGGAGCTGCGCGACATGAAGCCGGCCGTGGGTCAACGATCCGTGCGCGCGGTGATCCTCCTGTCGGGGGGGTTGGACAGCACGCTCGCCGCGAAGATGATGATCGACCAGGGGGTCGAGCTTTTCGCGATCCACTTCACCTCCCCGTTCTGCACCTGCACGCGGGGAGCGGCGGGGGCCGGCTGCCATTCCCAGGCGCAGATCGTCGCCGGCCGGATGGGGATTCCGGTGCGGACCGTTTCGAAGGGGACGGAGTACATCGAGATCGTCCGGAGGCCGAAGCACGGACGCGGATCGGCGATGAACCCGTGCGTCGACTGCCGCATTTTCACCTTCTGGAAAAGCCGGGAGTACATGGAGGAGATCGGCGCGTCGTTCCTGGTCACGGGGGAAGTCGTGGGACAGCGGCCGATGTCCCAGCGCGTCGACGCCCTGCGGGTCATCGAGAAGCACAGCGGCTGCGCGGGGATCGTCCTCCGCCCCCTTTCGGCGCATCATCTCGAGCCGACGCTGCCGGAGCGCGAAGGGTGGGTCGACCGGGAGAAGCTTCTCCACATCGTGGGCCGCTCCCGAAAAGAGCAGATTCGCCTGGCGGAGGATTGGAACATCTCAGACTACCCCTGCCCGGCGGGGGGCTGCCTCCTCACGGACAAGACCTTCTCCGTCAAGGTGAAGGACCTGCTCGAGCACTCCCCTGCGCCGGACATGACGGACCTCAACCTCCTGAAGGTCGGTCGCCACTTCCGGATGCCCGGCGGAGAAAAGGTCATCGTGGGGAGGGACGAGGCGGAAAACCGGAAGCTGGAAGCGCTGGGACACGGAAAGCTGCGCGTCTACGTCGCGGAGGGGTTTTCCGGTCCCTCGGTGGGGATCAACGGAACGGGCGGAGAAACTCCGCGGGAACTGCTCTCCCGCATCTTCACAAGGTACAGCAAGCCCGGCACGCAGCCGCCGTTCCGCGTGCGGGAGCTGGCCGGCGGATCGGAGCGGGAGATTCTTCTCCCGGCCGACCCGGACTTCTCGGAGGTGGAACGTGCGTTCCTCTGCTGACCCTCCGAAGGAATCGGCACAGCCCGGCCCGCCGGGCGCGAAGTGGGAGGCCCTGCTCGCGTCCCTGCGGGAGATGGGTTCGGCCGTGATCGCGTTCAGCGGCGGGGTAGACAGCACCTTCCTCCTGCATGCCGCACGCACGGCGTTGGGAAACCGTATTTTGGCGGTCACCGCCACCTCTCCCACCTACCCGAAGTCGGAGCGGGACGAGGCGGAACGCATCGCCCGGGAATGGGGGGTCCCCCACCGGTTCGTCGAATCGAACGAGCTCGACATCCCCGGCTTCTCCTCCAATCCGCCGGACCGCTGCTACCACTGCAAGAAGGAGCTGTTCGGGATTCTCGCCGGGATCGCCCGCAAGGAAGGACTCGCCGCGGTGTGCGACGGGTCCAACGCCGATGACCTCAACGACTATCGCCCCGGGCGCCGCGCCGCGAAGGAGCTGGGCGTGCGCAGCCCCCTGCTGGAGAACGGAATCGCGAAGAAGGAGATCCGGAGCTTGAGCCGCCGGTTCGCGCTGCCGACCGCGGCGAAAGGGTCCTTCGCCTGCCTCTCTTCCCGCTTCCCCTACGGTACCGAGATCACCGAGGAGTCGCTGCGCCGCGTGGAGGCGTGCGAGGAGATCTTGCGGGGATTCGGGTTCCGGCAGTTCCGGGTCCGCGTCCACGGGACCGTCGCGCGCATCGAGGTGGGGCAGGAAGAGATCCCGCGGCTCTTCGAGGAGGAAATTTCGGAAGCGATCCACGAGGGGTTTCGGCGGAACGGCTTTCTCTACGTCTCCGTCGACCTCAAGGGGTACCGGACCGGATCGATGAACGAGGGCGGGCTCGTCGGCGAATCGCTCCCGGACGTATAGGAAGACAAAGAGTCACGTCAAGCAGCTCTGGTATCAGCGGGCGGCCTGATCAGACTCTCGGCCGGAATGCCGAGCTCGCAGTGGAGTCGCCAGGCCATCTTCATCGTCAGCGGACGTTTCCGGTTCAACACCTCGTACACGCGGTTGCGCTTGCCGATCATCGGCTCCAGGTCCTTGGGGGAAAGCCCCATCTGCTCCATCCGGAATCTGATCGCCTCGACCGGATCGGGAAGGTCGAGCGTATAATGTTTCCGCTCGTACGCTTCGACCAACGTGACAAGCACATCGAGCCGCTGCCCCTTCGTGGTCTTCGGAGCGGCGTCCATGAGGGTCTCTATCTCCTTTAACGTTCGCCGGTAGTCCGCCTTGGTCCTGATCGGCCGGATGTCCATGGATTCCTCTCCTTTACACTGTTTGCGCGTCTATCGCATCGTACTGCGCGTGCGTCCCGATGAACCGTACATAGACGACCCGATACGGGTAGTTGATCCAGACAACGATCCGGTATTTGTTCCCGGCGATGTTGAAGACGACCCGCCCTCCCTTGAGGATGCTCGCATTTGCGAAGTCCCTCTTCACGTCCGCCGGGGAGGCCCAGTCCGCTTTCAGGACATGCCGGTACCACGCCAACGTCGGCTCCCGTGCGTCCATGAAGGCCGGGGTTTCGTCCCAGAACTTCTTCAGCGTCGAGAGGGCGATGACCCGCATGAACGCAGTATAGTCCCATTTTGGGACCTGTGCAAGCAGGGGTTTCTCAGGTTGCGCAGTCGCCGCCGTCGCCGCGGATCTTCCCGATCGCGTGGGGCAGTACGGAGAGGATGGCCTCGAGGTTTTCCTTGGCGCCCCGGGGGCTGCCGGGCAGGTTGACGATCAGCGTCTTGCCGCGCACGCCGACCACGGCCCGGGAGAGCATCGCCGTCGGCACCTTCTTCTGGCTCTCCGCCCGCATGACTTCCGCCATCCCGGGGATTTCGCGGTCGATCACTTCCCGGGTCGCCTCGGGGGTGACGTCGCGGGGGTCGACCCCGGTTCCCCCCGTGGTGACCACCAGTTCCACGCCGAGGACGTCGGCGCAATGGCGGAGCGCGCTGCCGATGAGAGGTTTCTCGTCGGGGACGACGATCTGCTGCTCCACGACCGCCGGCAAACCGGCCAGCAGCTCCGCGACGGCGGGCCCGGAGGCGTCGGCCCGCTCCTTCCGGAAGGAACGGTCGGACACGGTCACCACCGCCGCGCGGATCACGGCTCCTCCTTCAGGACGGCGTCCCCCGGAGCGACCTTCCCTCCCCGGATCACGCGGGCGAACACCCCCTCGCGGGGCATGACGCAGTCGCCGGCCTGGAAGTAAATCGCGCAGCGGCTGTGGCACTCCTTCCCGATCTGGGAGATCTCCAGCACCGCTTCTCCGACGCGGATCCGGTCGCCCACCCGCGCTTCGAGCAGGTCGAACCCTTCCACCGTGATGTTTTCCGCGAAATCGCCCGGCCCCACGGACAGTCCCTTCGCCCGCATCTTTCCGATGCTCTCGGAAGAAAGGAGGCTCACCTGGCGGTGCCCCGGACCGGCATGGGCGTCGTTCCGCGCGCCGTGCTCCTCGACCAGGGTTACCGACGGTACGGGGGTTTTCTTCTCCCCCTTCCGGGCGCTGACCGAGACCGCCACGACCTTGCCGCCCAATTCTCCCATCACATTTTCAGGAGGTTCGATTTGAAGATCAGCTTTTCGTGGTCGTCTCCGTCCTCGGGGAACGAGGCGTGCCCGAAGCGCAGGTCGACTCGGATGTCCTTGACGCGCTTCCGGATCTCCTCCACCTCGACCTGGATGGCGCCCTTGATGCGGGGGATCGCGCTGATTCTCCCGTCGTCGGCCTCCGGAAGGATCATCGCGAACTTCCACTCGCTGATCCGCGCCACCACGTCGTATTCCCGCAGGGTCTTCCGGAGGACGGCGGCCAACCGCTTGACGACGGCATCCCCGCGGTCCAGGGCCGCCGGCTCCTTCCCGGGAACCCGCGGCGTCACTTCGCAGATCATCAGGACGAGGCGGCGCTTGAAGCGCTTCGCGCGGGAGAGCTCATGGAGGAGCCGTTCCTGGAAATACTTCAGCGTCGGGAGCCCCGTCGCTTCGTCGAGGTTCCTCAGCCGGTCGTTCCGCTCGAACGCGATCGCGTTGCCGATGGCCTTCTCGACGTACCGCAGGAACTTCTCCAGCGTCCCCGCGTCGTCGTTGTTGAACGAGGCGGGGTAGAACGTCTTGTGCGGAAACTTGTCGAAGATCGACACGGTGCCGATGATCTCGCCTTCGCTCCGCAACGGGAAACAGACCATCGTGCGGGCGATCCCGGCGAACTCCTTCCACTTCCCGTCCGCCTCCACGTCCCGGACGAGGATGGAGGGGGCGCCCTTGAGAACCTCCGTGACCGCCTTCGTATCCATCCGGAAGAGATCCCTCTGGTCGCTTTCCGCCTTCATTCCGTAGAACTCCCGGATGGCGTACTTCCCGCTCTGCGAATCCAGGAGACGGATGACGCACGATTCGGCTTCCATGATGAGGCACGCCGAGGTGGCGACCAGCTTCAGGAGACGCTGGAGATCCAGCGTGGAGATGATGTTGATTCCGGCCTCGTTGATGGCGGCGATTTTCGTCATCCGGAGCGCGGTCGATTCTTCCCGCAGCGACACCCCGATCGAGTCGGCCAGGAGCGCGGCCGCATCGGTCAAGGCCTGCGCATGCCCGGGCGCGATCCCGTCGGAGGACGCCGACTGGATCACCAGGACGCCCTGCGGCTCCTCCGCGGATACCAGGGGGAAAAACATCATGTCGCCCCGGAGGCGGCTGCCGGGATCCCTTTGGTTCTCGGAAAGGGACACGACCCGCTGTTCGCGAAGGGCCAGGTCCTCGATCGTGCCCGCCGACGAGAAATGGAGAATCTCCGGCGACGGGGAATAGCGTAGCGTCGTCGCGCGCAGGTAAAAATCCTCGGTGTCCCGGTCGAACAGAAGGACGGAGCAGACGCCGCCGGACAGGAAAACCCCGATCTCCGCCGTGAATTCCCGAAGCCGTTCCTCGATCGGCTTCCCCGACCGGAGGATCTCTCCCGCCTTCTTGACGAATTCCGCCGGCATGCTACGGCCGTTCCTCCACCGTAACCCGGATGCGCATGCGCACGATGTTCCCCTCGTCCGTCATGAACACGGCAGGGATCACCGCATGCCCCTCCGGCGAGAGGTAGGGCGTTTCGAACTTCAGGAAGGTCAGCAGGCCGCCCTCCGGCTCCACGGAAATACCGGCCACCATCTCCTTCGCAGAGGCGGCTTCCGGCGCTCGCTCGGGGATATCGATTTCGATCTCTTCCAGGTCGGAGGAAAGCCCTTTGCCGGCCGGGGGCGCCTCCTCGACAACGGCCGCCTCTTCGACGACGGGCGGC
The DNA here is from genome assembly GCA_016219515.1 of Deltaproteobacteria bacterium. GTDB lineage: Bacteria > Desulfobacterota > Deferrimicrobia > Deferrimicrobiales > Deferrimicrobiaceae > JAENIX01. Next base: position 10,009 of record JACRMU010000003.1, on the reverse strand, counting down.
GCGCCCGGAAGAATGCCGAACTCCTCCGGCGCGGATTCCGCAACTTCCGCGATTGCCGGCTCTTCTCCGATTTCCTCCTGGGCCGGCTGCGGCTCCTGGACCCCGATCCCTTCCTGCGCCTCGCCCGCTTCCGGTTTTCCCGCGATCTCCTGGATCTCCTCGAGATCGGAGATCTCTTCCAGGGGCTCCTCCACGGGTGGAACGGGCTTCTCGACCTTCGCCTCGTCCCGCCTTCCGGCATCCTCGCGTTCCGCCGTCTCCGCCGGAAGGAGGAGCGTCTTCCGGAGATGGGAAAACACCAGCCGGGAGACCGCCACCAGGGTCTCCGAAACCCCCACGCCGTCCTTGGCGATCCCCTCGAACACCGGGGCGTTCATCGTGTTGAGCCGCGCGCTCATCTCCTGGACCGAAGAGACGTTCCGAAGGTCGCGCTTGTTGTACTGCATCACGAAGGGGATCTCCTCCAGCTTCTTCCCGTAGCCGGCGAGATTCTCCACCAGGTTCTTCAGGCTCTCCTCGTTGCTCTGCGCCATCTCCACCTGGGAATCGGCGACGAAGACGACGCCGTCCACCCCCTGCAGGACCAGCCTGCGCGTGGCGTTGTAGAACACCTGTCCGGGAACGGTGTACAGGTGGAACCGCACCTTGAATCCCCGGATCTGGCCGAGGTCCACCGGAAGAAAATCGAAGAACAGCGTGCGGTCGGTCTCCGTCGGCAGGGAAATGAGCCTCCCCTTCTGGTCGGCGCGGAGAATCCGGTGCACCATTTCGATGTTGGTGGTCTTGCCGGAGAGCCCCGGGCCGTAGTACACGATCTTCGCGCTCAGTTCCCGGGTCGCGTAATTGAAAAGTGCCATCCCGTATCCCCGAATTTCCCGTCAGCGCCCGCGCACGGACAACCGCTTCGCCTCACGGCGGACCAGCGCATGGACGTTGCGATTCTTGGTGAGCAGGTTCAGGTCCGATATGGTAAGGCGGGGCAAATGCCGCATCGCCACCGGCACCGGGGTCCGCGGGTTCGACACGATGGCTTTCAGGACCAGCGGATTGTTGGTCCACTCCTTGTGCAGGCCGATCTCCCGGAGCAGGTCCTCGTTCGTCAACGGCGAATGGACATATTCCATTATGTCGGACGAGGAAAGGCGGGGACTGCCGAAGACCGCCCGGGCGACCATCTTGTTCGGATCACGGGATAGAATCTGCCGGACCTCCTTGTTCCCCTTGATGGCGAGCTCCACCTTTTTCGGAACCGCCAGCCCCGAGATGTAGAGCTGCAGCGATTGACGGACGGTTTCGCTGACCGGCTGGTCTTCCGTCAGGTTGATCTTATCGTCCAGTCCTTCGCCTTCCATCACTCCTCTTCTTCTTCCTTGCCCATTTCCTTTTTCGCTTCCGCGACGACCTTTTCCGCGATGGCCGCGGGGATTTCCTCGTAGTGGGAAACCGCCATGGTGAACTGGCCTCTCCCGGAGGTGATCGAGCGCAGGTCGGAGGAATACCGGAGCACCTCCGCGAGGGGGACCTGCACCTTGACGAACTGGCTCTTCCCGTGGGCCTCCACCCCCAGCACGCGGCCCCTCCTGCCGTTCAGATCGCCGATGATGTCCCCGACGTTCTCCTCGGGAACGACGACCTCCATCTCGACGATGGGCTCCAGCAGGATCGGCTTCGCGTCGAGCGCCGCCTTCTTGAACGCCATCGAACCGGCGATCTTGAACGCCATTTCCGAGGAGTCGACCGTGTGGAAGGAGCCGTCGAAGACGGTCACCCGGACGTCGACCACGGGGTAGCCCGCGATGACCCCCTTGGTCAGCCGCTCCACGACCCCCTTCTCCACCGCCGGGATGTACTGGCGGGGGATCGAACCGCCGACGATCGCGTCGACGTACTCAAACCCCTTGCCGCGGGGGAGCGGCTCGATCCGGATCCAGCAGTCGCCGTACTGCCCGCGGCCGCCGGTCTGCTTCTTGTGCTTCCCCTGCGCTTCGGCCTTCCCCTTGATGGTTTCGAGGTACGGGATCTTGGGGGTCCGCATCTCCACCTCGACGCCGTACTGGCGCTTCAGCTTCTCCACGACGACCTCGAGGTGCGTCTCTCCCATCCCCGCCATGATGAACTCCCGGGTCTGCGCTTCCTTCCGGAAACGGATCGTCGGGTCCTCCTCGATCATCCTCGCCAGGGAGGTCCCCAACTTGTCCTCGTCGTTGCGGGTCTTCGGCCGGATGGCGAAGGAGATGACCGGCTCCACCACGGAGGGGCGGGGGAAGACGATCGGTGCTTTCGGGTCGCAGAGCGTGTCGCCGGTGGACGTTTCCTTGAACTTCGCCACCGCGACGATCTCTCCCGCGGAGGCCGAGCCGACGGGCTTCTGTTTCTTCCCCTCGAGCCGCAGGATCTGCCCGATGCGCTCCGTCGCATCCTTGCTGGAGTTGAGCGGAGACATCTCCGGGGTCAGGGTCCCGGAGAAGATCTTGAAGATGGAGAGCTTCCCCGCGTAGGGATCGGCCAGCGTCTTGAACACCTGAGCGGAAAAAGGGGCCTTCTCCGAAATGGGCCGTGCCTCCTCCGCCTTGGCCTTCGGGTTGGTTCCCGTCACTTCCTTCCGGTAGGAAGGATCGGGCAGCGCGTAGTTGATCATGTCCATCAGCGGCTGGACCGCGATGTTGCGCATCGCCGATCCGCAGAGGACCGGCAGAAACTTTTTCGTCCGCACCCCTTCCGCAAACCCGTTCCGGATCTCCTCCTCGGAGAGCTCGGCCCCTTCGAGGTACTTCTCCAGCAGGGCGTCGTCGGACTCGGCGGACGCCTCCACCAGCTTTTCACGGGCCTTCGCCGCGGCATCCGAGAGATCGGCGGGTATGGCGGCTTCCTTGTACTCTCCGGAGTCGGCCCGGTACTCGAGCGCCTTCATCCGGAACAGGTCCACGACCCCCCGGAACTCCGCCTCCCTGCCGATGGGCAGTTGAACGGGGACGGCGTTGATCTTGAGGATGTCGGCGATCTCCTCCAGCGCCTTGTCGAAGTCCGCCCGCTCCCGATCCATCTTCGAGATGAACGCCAGCACCGGAACGTCCAGGTCGCTGGCGAATTTCCACATCTTCTCCGTCTGCACCTCGACGCCGGACACGGCGTTCACCAGAAGGACGGCGCCGTCCAGCACGCGCAGGCAGGCGCGCGTGTCCGCTTCGAAGTTGATGTAGCCGGGCGTGTCCGCGACGGTCACCTCCACCTTGTTCCACGCGTAATGGTGGTAGGACGTGCTGATGGTGATCTTGCGCCGGATTTCCTCGGGGTCGTAATCGAAGTTGGAGCTCCCGTCGTCCACGCGCCCCATCCGGTCGGTGGCTTTCGCGTTGAAAAGGAGCGCCTCCGCCAGAGTGGTCTTTCCCGCGCCTCCGTGCGCGATGATGCCGATGTTTCTCAGTTGATGGATGTCCAATTCCCCTGGTACCTCCTCCCTGGCGATCGTCTCCCCGCCCTTTCAGACTCCGGGCGCGAGGTTTCTTTCGTATATTATCCGCAGTCCGTCGAGAGTCAAATTCTCGTCGATGACGTGGATTTTCGAGGATTCCGAGGCGATCGTGCCCGCCAGCCCCCCCGTGGCGATGACGAGGGGGTCCTGCCGGATCTCCCGCTTCATCCGGTCGATGATCCCCTCCACGAGCGCGATGTATCCGAAGAAGATCCCCGACTGCATCGCCGCCACCGTGTTCTTCCCGATCACCGTCGGGGGCTTCGCGATCTCGACCCGCGGCAGCTTGGACGCCTGCCGGAAGAGCGCCTCGGCGGAGATGTTCGCCCCGGGGGCGATGACCCCGCCCATGTAATCGCCGGTCTCCGATACGTAGTCGAACGTCGTCGCCGTCCCGAAGTCGACGACGATGCACGACTTCCGGTGCCTGGCGAACGCGGCCACGGCGTTCACGATCCGGTCCGCCCCGACCTCCTTGGGGTTGTCCATCTTGATCGAGATGCCGGTCTTCACGCCCGGGCCGACGACGAGGGGGGCGATCCCGAAATACCGCAGGCAGAGGTCGACGATCGTGGGCGTGAGCGGGGGGACGACGGAAGCGACGGCGATCGCGTGGATCTCGCGGGAGGAGAAATGGCTGCCGTCGTAAAGGTTCCGGACGAGGATCCCGTACTCGTCGCTCGTCTTCTCCCGGTCGGTCCACACGCGCCAGTGGTGGAGGAGCTTCTCCCCTTCGTAGACCCCCAGGACCATGTGCGTGTTTCCGACGTCAATGACGAGGAGCAACCCTCACCTCTCGAATTCCAGTATCTCTCCGCTGGCGACCTTCTCCGCCCGGCTTTCTCCCTCGCGCCGGAGCAGTAGCATGCCGGACTCGTCCACCCCGAGGACGTTCCCGCGGACTTCCTTTTCCCCGAGCCGGAGGGTGACGTTCTTTCCCTTGAGGACATCCCGCCGGTTCCACTCGGGCAGCAGCGCCCCGAAGCCCAGCGAGAGGAAGGTCGAGTAACACTCCGCGAAGGAATCGAGGAACCGCGCAAGGACCGTGGCCCGCGGAAACGCCCTGCCCGCCGCGAAACGGAGGGACGTCGCCTTGTCCCGCAGCTCCTCGGGAAACGAGAACGGGTCCGCATTGACGTTCAGGCCGATGCCGATCACCACGTGCCGCAACCGGTCGAGGTCTGCAGCGGTCTCCGCCAGGATTCCCGCGGTCTTTCGGCCCCCCAGATAGAGGTCGTTCGGCCATTTCAGCGCCGTCCGGAGAGCCGTGACGTCGTCCACCGCCATCGCCAGGGCGATGGCCGTCACGAGCGTGAGCCGGGGGCCCTGCATCGGATCGAGAGGGGGACGCAGCAGAAGCGACAGATAGAGATTCGTTCCGGGAGGAGACTCCCAGCGCCGGCCGAGCCGTCCCCGCCCCGCCGTCTGGGCATCCGCGCACACGACGGTTCCGTGGGGGGCGCCCTTCCCGGCGAGCTCCACGGCCCGGCTGTTGGTGCTGTCCGTCACGGAAAAGAAATGGAAGGCCTTCCAGAATTCGGGGTGGGACAGGAGGGAGAGAAGTTCCCGTTCCTCGATCGCGTCGGGTCGCCCGAGAAGCCGGTAGCCGGCTCCCAGGGCTCCTTCAATGCCGAAGCCTCGCCGTCGCAACCCTTGGACCTGCTTCCAGACCGCGGCGCGCGACATCCCGAGACGCCGCCCGATGACCTGTCCGGAAACGAAACGTCCCTCGCACTCCTCCAGGATCCGCTGGAGCTGTTCCGCCATCCTTCTCCCGTTCGCGTGAGACCATTTCTTGCGTCCACTCTATTTAGCCCTTCAACCGCCCGGAAATCAACCGAAAGATGGACGGGGAGAAAAACGGCGCGGCATTTTGAAATCGGGGCATTTTACAAGGGGATCGCCGAGTACGGATCGGCCCTCCGCGTCCACTCGCTTTGGGGGTATTTCGCTTTCAGGGTTTCATACGCACGGCGCAGCTCCTTGGGATCATGGGAGTGCTTGTAGCCGGCCACACCCAGGAGGAACACGGCCTCCGGGGTCGCGCCGGCGTTCGGATGCCGGTCGATGACGGCCTGGAACCGCATGATCGCCTCGGCCATCCGGTCGGTGTCGTAGAAAATCTTCCCCTTCCCGAGCCCCAGGTTGGCGATGAGGTCGTCGGACGGCACGTACCCCACGAACCGGTGGTGTTCCTTGCCGTCCGGGTCCAGGACAAGGAACGTGGGAGTCCACTTGATCCCGAACCGCTGCATCGGCTCGGTCGGCTTGTCCCAAAAGCATTCGCTTCGGAGAGGAATGAATTGTTCCTGGAGAAACTTCCGGACCTTCTCGTCGGAATACGGACCCGTATTCATCCTGGCGCAGCCAATTCAGCCGTCGAACCAGAAGTCCAGGAAAACCGGGGTCTCGGACTGCCTCGCCTTCGCAAGGGCGGCTTGGAAATCCCTTTCCCACGCGATCTCCGCCATCGTACCCTCCTGTTCGCTCCGCAGGTTCACCGCAAATCCATTATTTACGATGCAAACAGAAGGGCGCGTGTTTCCCGAGAAGCCTGGTGAGAAATGCGGGTTAAACGGTGACTTTCCCCCGGTAGGCGCCGAACACGGAGCGCATGACGTCGGAGATCTCCCCGATGGTGGCGTAGGCCTTCACCGCCGAGAGGATCGGCGGCATGACGTTGTCCTTCCCCCGGCAGGCCTTCTCGAGGGAAGCGAGTGCGGCGGAAACCGCCCGGCCGTCGCGCTTCCTGCGCAGGCCAGCGAGCCGCTTCCGCTGGTTCTTTTCGATCTTCGGATCGACCGTCAGGAGCTTGCCCGGCCTCTCCTCGCGGATCCCGAACTCGTTCAGCCCGACGACGATCCGCTCTTTCCGCTCGATCTCCTGCTGGTACCTGTACGCCGCGTCCTGGATCTCCTTCTGGATGAAACCGGCGTCGATCGCCCGGATCACGCCCCCCATCCGGTCGATCTTCCCGATGTACTCCTCCGCCTGCCGCTCCAGCGCGGAAGTGAGCGCCTCGATGCAGTAGGAGCCGCCGAGCGGATCGACCGTGTCTCCCACCCCGCTCTCGTGCGCGATCACCTGCTGGGTCCGGAGGGCGATCCGGACGGAGTCCTCCGTGGGGAGGGAAAGCGCCTCGTCCCGCGAGTTGGTATGCAGCGACTGCGTCCCTCCCAGGACGGCGGAGAGCGCCTGGATCGTGACGCGGACGATGTTGTTGTCCGGCTGCTGCGCGGTGAGCGAAGACCCGGCGGTCTGCGTATGGAACCGCAACATCCAGGAGCGGGGGTCTTTCGCCTTGAACCTTTCCTTCATTATTTTGGCCCAAAGCCGCCTTGCAGCGCGGTATTTTGCCACTTCCTCGAGGAAGGCATTGTGCGCGTTGAAGAAGAAGGCGAGGCGCGAGGCGAAGGAGTCGACCGTCATCCCCGCGTCGATCGCCGCCTGGACGTAGGCGATGCCGTTGGCGAGAGTAAAGGCGATCTCCTGGGCCGCCGTGGAGCCGGCTTCCCGGATGTGGTAGCCGGAGATGCTGATGGTGTTCCACCGGGGAACGCGATCCTTGCAGAACGCGAAGATGTCGGTGATCACCCGCATGGAAGGCGCCGGCGGAAAGATGTAGGTCCCCCGCGCGATGTACTCCTTGAGGATGTCGTTCTGGATCGTCCCGTTGAGCCGGTCGGCGGAAACGCCCTGCTTTTCTCCGACCGCCACGTACATGGCCAGGAGCACCGCGGCGGTGGAGTTGATCGTCATCGAGGTGGACACCTTCGCCAGCGGGATCCGGTCGAAGAGCACCTCCATGTCATCGAGGGAGTCGATCGCCACTCCCACCTTGCCGACTTCCCCTCCGGCCATTGTGCTGTCGGAGTCGTATCCCATCTGTGTGGGCAGGTCGAACGCCACGGAGAGGCCGGTCTGCCCGTGGTCGAGCAGGTACCGGTACCGGTTGTTGGATTCCCGGGCGTCGCCGAACCCCGCGTACTGCCGCATGGTCCAGAACCGCCCCCGGTACATCGTGGGCTGCACGCCCCGGGTGAACGGATAGGAGCCCGGGAACCCCAGGTCCGGCAGATAATCCAGTCCCTCCACATGCTCGGGACCGTAAAGGCGCAGGATTTCTTCCCCGGAGGTGCTCTCGAACCGCTTCCGCCGCTCCGGCGACTTCGACAGGACCGGCTGGAGCATTTCCCGGTCCCACGCCTCCCTTGCGGCCCGAACGCGGGCGGCGCCCGCGTTTTTTCCCTTCGTCGCTGCCATCGCTTCCCCCCTACTCCACCAGGAGCAGCTTCGCTCCGCTCTCGACGACCTCGCCCTCCTTCACGAAGATCTCCTTGACCTTCCCGGCGATGTTGGACTTGAGCTCGTTCTCCATCTTCATCGCTTCCACGACGACGACCCCCTGGTCCGCCTTGACCTCCTCGCCCTCGTTCACCAGGAGCTTCACCACCTTCCCCGGCATCGGCGAGGTGACCATCGCCTTCCCCACCGCCCCCTTCCCGCCGGAGCGCATCATCGCCTTGCGCTGTTCGTTCATGAGCGAGAACTTGTAGCAGTCGCCCGCGATCAGCACCTCGAACTCCTCGTTCTTCCCCTGGACGTCCACCTCGAACGAGGCGTCTTCGTAAAGGATGGACCAGACGCTGCTCTGCACCTGGTGGGCGTCCACCTGGTGCTCCTGTCCGTCGATCGTGACGGTGTACCGGGCGACCCCCACCTCCCGGACTCCGACCTTCACTTCCTTCTCGCCGATCGTCCCGATATAGTTCATGTCCTCTCCTATCCGATCTTCCGCATGCCGGGCCGGGTGGAATACTTCCACATCGAGACCGGGCCGGCGGCCCCCGCGGGCTTCTGCGCGATCGCCCGCTCCCGCTCCTCGAGAAACACCTGGATCGCCGCCGTGATCACCGCCACGTCGCCGTGGGCCGGCCGGCGCTCCTGCTCTTCCTTGAAGAAGACTTTGTCGATGAAATTCGTGTCGAAGCTTCCCTCGATGAAATGACGGTTGTTCATCACGCGGATGTGGAACGGGATGGTCGTCTTCACGCCGGTGACCACGTATTCGTTGAGCGCCCGCTTCATCCGCGCGATCGCTTCGGTCCGGTCCTTCCCCCAGGCGACCAGCTTGGAGATGATCGGGTCGTAGTAGATCGGGATCTCGAACCCCTCGAAGACGCCGGAATCGTCGCGTACGCCGGGGCCGCCGGGGGTGCGCAGCGAGGTGACGAGCCCCGGGCAGGGCATGAAGTTCCTGTCCGGGTCTTCCGCGTAGACCCGGCACTCGATCGCGTGCCCGGTCTGCCGGATCTCCTCCTGGCGGATGGAGATCTTCTCGCCGGCGGCGATCCGGATCTGCTCCTTGACGATGTCGATGCCCGTCACCATCTCCGTGACCGGGTGCTCGACCTGAAGCCGGGTGTTCATCTCCAGGAAGTAGAAGTTGCGCTTCGCGTCGACGAGGAACTCGCAGGTCCCGGCGCCTTCGTACTTCACCGCACGGGCCGCCTCGATCGCCACCTTCCCCATCGCAGCGCGCATCTCCTCGGTGACGATCACCGACGGCGACTCTTCGATCACCTTCTGGTGGCGGCGCTGGATCGAGCACTCGCGTTCGCACAAATGTACGTAGTTCCCGTGCCGGTCGCCCAGGATCTGGATCTCGACGTGCCGCGGCTGCTCTATGTACTTCTCGAGATAGACGGAGTCGTCGCTGAAGGCGGACTTCGCCTCGGACTTCGCCATCCGGAGGGCGGAATGGAGCTCCCCCTCCTCACGGACCAGGCGCATCCCCTTGCCGCCGCCGCCCGAGGTGGCCTTCAGCATCACCGGAAACCCGATCTCCTTCGCGATCCGCAGCACTTCCTCCTCGGTCGCGATCGGATCGATCGTACCGGGAACTACCGGCACGCCGGCCGCCTGCACCGTCTTGCGGGCGACGGTCTTGGATCCCATCGTCCGCATCGCGTGCGCGGACGGGCCGATGAGCTTGATCTTCTCCTTTTCGCACCGGTCGGCGAAGCGGGGGTTCTCGGCAAGGAAGCCGTATCCGGGGTGGATCGCCTCCGCCCCGCTCTTCTTCGCCACGGCGATGATCTTGTCGATGACGAGGTACGACTCCGCCGCGGGGGGCGGCCCGATGAGAACCGCTTCGTCGGCGCACCGCACGTGGAGCGCGTGCCGGTCGACCTCGGAATATACCGCGACGGTGGGGATCCCCATCTCGCGGCAGGCCCGCTCGACCCGAACGGCGATCTCCCCCCGGTTCGCGATCAGTATCTTTTTGAACACGTGACGGCCTCCTATAAGGGGATGTTGCCGTGCTTGCGCGGCGGGTTGGAGTCCCTTTTGTTCGCCAGCATCTCGAGCGCGCTGATCACCTTGGGGCGCGTCTCCTCCGGCATGATGACCTCGTCGATGAACCCGATTTCCGCCGCCTTGTACGGGGAGGCGAACCGCTCCCGGTAGTCGGCGACGAGCTCCGCCTTCTTCTTCTCCGGGTTGTCGGCCTTGAGGAGCTCCTTCCGGAAGATG
>JACRMU010000002.1 GCA_016219515.1 Deltaproteobacteria bacterium | reverse complement strand
GGGCGTGGAAGGAGCTCCCGATGCCTAAGGAAATGCAGGTCGTGGGAATCACGGTCGATCCCGCCACCCAATCGCCGATCGTCATTTTGCGGGATGCGGAGAACCGGCACATCCTTCCCATCTGGATCGGCATCCTGGAGGCCAACGCCATCGCCGTCGGGCTGGAGAAGGTCCGGATGCCGCGGCCGATGACCCACGACCTCTTCAAGAACGTCATGGATACGTTGGGCGTCCGCCTGCTTCGCGTTGAGGTGACCGACATCAAGGACAACACCTATTACGCGGAGCTCCATCTCGATGCCGGCGGCAAGGCGGTGGCGATCGACACGCGGCCCAGCGACGCGATCGCCATCGCGCTTCGCATGGAGGCCCCGATCCTCGTCCACGATGCCGTCATCGAAAAAGCCGTGCGCATCGACGCCTCCGCCACCGGTGCCGACAAGGACAAGTGGACCGAGCTGCTCGAGAAGATGGACCCCGAAGATTTCAGCAAGTACAAAATGTAGCCGCGGGTCCATGAGGACCGGGCACATGGAGAAGGCCACGCTTCGCGACCCCGAAACAGGCGCCTACTCGGCGGACTTCCTTGCGGATTGCCTGGAAAAGGAATGCAGCAAGGCCGGCCGGTTCCGGCGTCCGCTCTCTCTCGTATTCCTCTTTCTCGGCGACGGCGCCTCTTCGGCGGAGAAGCTCCGTGAGGAGCCGCCCTCCGGGGCGCTTTCCGGGATGGTCGACGGGATGCGGAAGGCGCTTCGGAATTCCGATCTCATCGCACGCGTTTCCCGCGACCGATTCTGCGTCGTGCTGCCGGAAACCGACCACTTCGGTTCCTTGCTGACGTTGCGCAGGCTTCGGAAGACGGTCCGCGGGATGGGGATGCTGGAGTCCGCCACGTATCCGAGGGACGGCAAGGTTTTCGAGGAACTGTACCGCGCCGGAGAGAAAAAGTATCTTCGGCAGAAGAAAAGCCCGCTATACCGCATGCACCTCATGGAAAAAACCTTCTGGGATGCCTTCGACATCCTCATGGGCACGCCGGAGCGCGTCGACAAGGACCTCGGGAAAAACCGGCACTTTACGCTCCCCCGGGAGACGTATCTCCGCCTCGTGGAAGCGGTGGCCCAGGACGTGTCCTTGCAGGGGAATTTCCGGGGGCTCGTGATCGCCGCCGGACCCAGGCCGGAAATCTACAAGCGAATATTCCTTTCCTTCGAATCCGACGAGCCGGCGCGCCGAAACGTCTGCGTCGTCGGGCCGGCGGGGGGCATCCGGGACGGCGCGAAAAACTTGGGGTGCGAGATCGACCCGACGGAAGCCCTGAAGGAAAAGGAGGTCCTTTTGTACTTGAAGGAGGACGGAGCGTACGGGATTTTCGCCGCTGGCCGGCAGGATGAAGTGTGCGGATTTCACACGGCGGACGAGTGGCTGGTGGAAGCGATGATGGAGAAGATGCAGGAGCATTACCGCCTCCAGGGAAACTTTTAAAGGGAAAGACGGACATGACGGCGACCTCCGCATCGAAAAAAATCCTGATCGCAGACCCCTCCTCGGAGTCCCGGCGATCCCTGGGAAACCTCTTGCGGGGGAAGGGGCTGGAGGTCATCGAGGCCTCCGACGGGAGTAAAGCGCTCTCCGAGGCGCTTCTCCACCATCCGGACCTCCTGCTGCTGGACCTCTCCGCCGGATTGCTGTCGCCCGACCGGCTCGTGCGGATACTTCGCACCAACCCGAACACGATGGGTGTCCCGATCCTTTTCCTGAGCGACAAGGAACAGGGCGTCCCGGGATTCCTCCCGGGGGTGGACGAATTCTTGCGAAGGCCGTTCCAGGAAGAGGAGATTCTCCTCCGGATCCAGCGCATCCTTTTCCCCGATCTCATCCCGGGGGGACAGGGGTTCCCGAGGTTCGGAGCGTTCGAATCGCTCCCCGCGAAATGCGAGTTTCTCCCTCCCGAAGACATCGCGCGGCTGAAAAGCCGCATGGAGGAGATGGGCCCGTTCGGGGACGGGAAAGCGGGACGGATCGTCCTCTTCCTCCCGGATCCCTTTTTTCTGGAAGGGGTCGTCACGGCGCTGGGCCGGTTCCGGGAATTCGAAGCGGACGGCGCATTCTTCGCCCTGCGGAGGAAGGATGGATTTCCGCTCGGCAAGTTCGGGAAGATCCGGGTGGGCGAGGAGAACGCTTTGCTCCTCTACGCGTTCCCTTACCTGCAATCCGTTTCGCCCGTCTGGTACGCGATCGCTCCCCGGCCCGTGGGGATCATCGCCTTTCTCAAGGACGAGGTGTCCAGTTCCCTCGATGGGCTGCTGGCGGTGTCCGACTACACCCGGGGCGCCGACGCGCGGGCCGTCCTGGCGGTGATGGGGAAGACGTTCACCAATTTCGGGCTGGGAAAGAACACGCTCCGGCTCTTCCAGAGCCGCGTCGAGAAGCTCGGATGCTCCCTCAAGGTCCAGGAGATGGAGCAGCTGTCGCCGGAAGAGATCCGGGATGCGGTGGAGTGCGTCGTCCGGCAATTCCTCGAGGGGGAGGGAATATGATCGATCTTCACATGCATTCCACGTTCAGCGACGGGGAGCTCATCCCGTCCGAGGTCGTTTCCCGGGCCCTGTTTGCCGGATACACCCATCTTGCCATCACGGACCACGCGGATCCCTCCAACCTCGAACATGTCCTGAAAGGGATGTCGCACGTCTGCGACGAACTGCGGGGGAAGGTGGGAGCCAAGGTATATCCCGGCGTGGAGATCACGCACGTGCCCCCCCGCCTGATCGCGCCGCTCGTGGCGCTGGCGAGGAAGAAAGGCGCAAAGGTGGTCATCGTGCACGGGGAGACGATCGTGGAGCCCGTACCGAAAGGGACCAACCTTGCGGCGATCCGCGCCAAGGCGGACATCCTGGCGCATCCCGGCCTGATCACGGAGGAAGAGGTCCTGCTGGCGAAGAAAAACGGCGTGCTCCTGGAAATCACCGCGCGCAGAGGCCACTCGCTGACGAACGGCCATGTCGCGCGATTGGCCGCGAAACACGGCGCCCGCATGGTGTACAATACCGATTCGCATTCTCCGGGCGACTTCACGACGTGGGATGCCGCTTTGAAGATCATCCGGGGCGCGGGCCTTTCCGAGGCGGACGCGGGCCGGATGCAGAAAAACGCGTTGGAGCTTCTGGAAGGAAGGATATAAAGGGGAAAACGGATGGCGGAAAAGATCAAGTACACCCGCAAGGACCTGAAAGGCCCGGACGAATTCCTTTCGGCGTTCGGGCGGACGGTCGAGTGGACGAAGGAAAACCGCGCCAAGGTGCTGGCCGGGGTGCTGGGAATCCTGCTCCTTCTGGGAGGGGTCTTCGGCGCCCAGGCCTATTTCCGTTGGGAGGAAAACAAGGCGGCCCGCGAGCTGTGGCCCCACTTGAACCGGGCGAGGGAGCTCCTGCAGGCCCCCGCGGCGGACGACGAAAAGCTCGCGCGCCTGGAGCAGTTCCTTGCCTCCCACGTCAACATGCACCCGGGAACCAAGGCGGCGGTGTACGCCAGGTATTACCTGGGAAGCATCGCATTCCTTCGGGGGAACTACGCCTTGAGCGAGGCGAATTTCCGCGCCGCGATCCAGACCGGCAAGGCGGAAGAGATCATGCCGTTCCTCCTCCGGCAAGGGCTGGCGCAGGCGCTCGAGGCCAAGGGGGACCATGCGGCGGCGGCCGTCGCCTACCGGGACGCAGCGGCAGCCGCCGGGGGGACGCTGAAGGCCCAGGCGCAATTCGGGGAGGCGCGCACGCTGGAGCTTGCGGGGCGGAAGCAGGAAGCCGTCGCGCTGTACCGGCGGATTCTCACGGAGGCCTCCGATCCCCGGATGAAGGAGTTCGTCGAACTCAAGCTTTCCCAGGCGGAATAGGGGAACCGTCGCCGGATGAAAGTCCACGTCTGCTTTCTCTGGCACATGCACCAGCCGTATTACAAGGACCCGGAAACGGGGACCTACATTCTTCCCTGGGTCCGCCTCCACGCCATCAAGGACTACCTGGTGCTCCCCCGGATCTTCCGGCAGTTTCCGGAGGTCCGCCACACCGTGAATCTCGTCCCGTCCCTTCTCGTGCAGCTCAAGGATTACGCGGAGAACGGGGCGGAGGACATTTTCCTCACCCTTTCCCGGAAGAACGCCCTCGACCTGACGCGGGAGGAAGAGGAGTTCCTTCTCCGGAACTTCTTCTCCGCCTTCCCCCCGACGATGATCCTTCCCCAGACGCGGTACGCGGACCTTTACATGCGGCAGGAAGACGCCCGCCGTTCCGTCGGCAAGCCGGGGCAGCCGGGCGGATTCGGCGCTTCCGAATACACCGATCTCATGACCCTCTTCAACCTGACGTGGTTCCACCCCCTCCTGCGGGAGGAGGACCAGGAGCTTTCCCGGCTATGGCGGAAGGGGAGGGGATACACGGAGAGGGAAAAGAACTACGTGCTGGACCGGCAGATCGAAACCATGGCCCTGGTGATCCCGGAATACCGGAAGCTGTCGGAGGAAAACGGGGGGGAGCTCTCCTCGTCGCCGATGTATCATCCGATCCTTCCGCTTCTCATCGATACGCATGCGGCGCAGGACGCCCTCCCGGGTGCGCCGCTTCCCAAGGTGCCTTTCGCGTATCCCGAAGACGCCCTCGACCAGCTGATCGAGGGGAGGGAGGCGTTCCGATCCCTGTTCGGATCGTATCCCGCCGGCGTATGGCCCTCCGAAGGATCGATCAGTCCCGCATCCCTGGAACTCTCCGCCCGCGCCGGCTTCCGCTGGAGCGCCACGGACGAAGGGCTCCTCGCGAGGGCATTGGGAAAGACCGTCCGGAGGGACACCGAGGGGATCCCCGTGGATCCCGACTGGCTCTATCGTCCGTACCTGGCGGAAACCTCGGGCGGTCCGCTGCGCCTTTTCTTCCGGGACCACCGCCTCTCCGACCTCATCGGGTTCGAATATTCCCGCTGGGGAACCTTCGAAGCGGTAAACGATTTCGTCCAAAAAATCCAATCGATCCACAAACGGCTCGCATCCCTGCCTCGCGAGACAAGGAAAGAGACCTACACGATCCCGGTGATCCTGGATGGAGAAAACGCCTGGGAATATTTCTACGACTCCGGGCGCCTCTTCCTGCGGACGCTCATGGACCGGCTCGGAAAAATGGGGCCGGATATATCATGCTGTACATTATCCGAAGCCATGCAACATACTGATAATATAGATACACTAAAAAATATTCCCACGGGTTCCTGGATCGACGGCACATTCAACATCTGGATAGGGCACCCGGAAGACCGGAAAGCGTGGGAATTGCTGACACGGGCGAGGTCCCTGTGGCAGGTGCGTCAGGATCACGCGCGAAAAACCGGCGAAGAGCTTCCCCCGAACCTGCAAAAAGCCAGGGAACATCTTTTCGTCGCGGAGGGATCCGACTGGTGCTGGTGGTACGGGGATGAGCATTTCACCCCGCACGGGCCCGAATTCGACCGCCTTTTCCGACACCAGCTCAAGGCGGCCTACCGGGAGATGGGGGAGGCATCGCCCGATGCGCTCGACATTCCCATCATCCGGCCCGACCGCATGCCCGCGGGGACCAGCTACCTGCAAAGCCCGAGGATGTATCTGCGTCCTCGAATCAGCGGAAATATCACTTCCTACTTCGAATGGAGCGGCGCCACGCGCTACGTCCCGAATCCCGGCTTCGGGACGATGCACCGTGCCGGCCACGGCATTCTTGCCTGCCTTTTTTACGGGTTCGATGAATCGTTCCTTTACCTGCGGGCCGATTTCATTCCGGCGGTGAGCGAGATCGAAACGCCGATCGAGGTGGAATTCCTCTTCCCGACGAAAAACCGGAAGATCTCGATGGTCATCGGGCCTTCCGACAGGACGTTGGCGCTGTCCGCGGGTACCATCGAGGAAACCGCCGACGACAAGGATGCCGGGACACACCCGGAAACGATATCGGCCGCATTTCAGAAGGTGCTGGAGCTTGGGATCCCGTTCCGGCTGCTTCGTTGCGAAGGAGAGGACACGATCGATTTCTTCATGACGCTTTCCGGAAACGGCCTGATCGGGGAGCGCTGGCCGATGTACGGGACCTTTACGGCGGAACTGCCGGGGAAGGACTTCGAGGAGCGGATGTGGGAGGTGTAGCCCTCCGATTCGGTTCTTAAAATTTCACTCCCAGCAGAACCCCGACTTCCGTGGTCTCATTTTTCGGCTCCCAGAACATATAGGTCAATCCGCCGATGTCCCTGTACTCGATATACGACTTCTTTATATTCCAATGCCGGAGGAAAGCTCCTGCTTCGAAATTGACCTTCCCGCACTGTTTTTTCGCGATAACGGATCCTCTCAAGCCATATCCGTCCCGCTGGGTATTGGAAATGTCGGGAAAGACGGTCGAGGCATCGGTTAAATGGCTTTTCTGTTCCCCACGCCAGAAATAATCGAATTCCGCCGTTTCTTCCATCGACCAGCCGTTTCCAATATTGGTCTTGAACACCATCCCGATCGGGCTGTATATATAGTTCGATTCCCGTTCATAACCGCCGCTGTATTTCTTGTGTGCGTCGTTATTCAAGTATCGATATCCGATTCCCGTGAAATACGTCAGTACCGTGGACTTCCATACCGGGAAATCGTATCCGATCAAACCCCGGGCCTCCAACATGTATTCAGGCACATTGTTCAAGTTCAAATATGTTCCCCCCTGTGTGCCGCCGACATAATCGATGTCTCCGAAATCACCCCGGAATTCCGCTTTCAACATCAGTTTATTGTGGTGGGCATAGGAACCGAACAATCCGTACATCCAGCCTTTCTGCCGCATCACATCGGGTTCCTGGTATTTCCGGTAGGAGATTTCGGTTCCCAATTCAAAGGTATGTCTTTTATATGCATACCTTGTGATTTCCTCGGCCGGGGATGTGAGAGGGACCATGCTCATGAGGATGAATGCACAGGCGAGAGCCATCAGGTGTAAGCGTTTCATGAATTCTCCTTCCTACTGCATCCATATGTAAAACTCTGCACGCAGCGCAACGTTTACATAACCGCGCAAACGTGTCAAGAGTTGCTACGGTGCGGGACTGCCGGGGAAGGGCTTCAAGGAGCGGATGCGGGGTGTATATGGACTTTCAATAAATTACAGGAATTTGATCTCCTGCGTGGCCGAGCAGACGATGTATATCCGGTCGTTGTTCGAGAGTGGATCGGCCGGGACGAGGAAAAAACCCGCGCGGCCTGGTTTATAGCCTTGCGTGAATCCCACGATCTGTTCCCCGTCATTGAACCGGACATAGATCTTGCGTCCCGCGATCGGCTTTGACGGATCGAAGGCCTTCTGTTCCTCGTAGGTGGCGTTTCCCTCCAGGTCCTTGACGAAGAAGACCGCCTTCAGTTCCGAAACCCTGACCTCTACAGGCTTTTCCGATAACACCCCGGTTTCGGTGATGTGGAAAAACTCTTTTCCTGCGATGAAATCGCCGGTGAATCCTTTCAGCTTCCGTCCGTCCTGATACCGGATCACAATTCGGTTCTGCATGGCATCTCCTTCATCGTGTCATCCGCGAGTCCGTCTCCACACGGCCGATATTACCATGAGGGGAGAGAGCCGGTGAACAACACCGTTTTCGCGCAGTCCATCAACCCGTTTAAGTAACACGGGGGGGCAAATACAGATAGATGTAAGGAAAGTGCCCGGAACCGCCTTCGGAGGGTGGTCCAAAACAACGTCTGGTAATACATATTATGTCAAATACGACAGGGAAAAAGAAAGATCTACCGCTTCCTCGAAAGCACGAACTTCCAGCCCATGAACAAGGGACTCACCTGCTCCGCCAGCCGGTCGCAGAAATCGCGCACCATCGGGATCCGCTGAAGGTAGGGAATTTTCGGAAACAGGCCGGCCGACTGCGCCGGGATGCTTAAAAAATCGAAGAGGAATTCCCGGCTGATCTCGAAGTGGTAATCGACCTCCGTGCTGCGGAACGCCGCCTCCTGGGCGGAAAGACATTCCTGCAACTCCGCAAACGATACCGCTCCGTACTGGTATTTCACCTCGGGGAACGCGCGGGAGACGGCGTCCTTCTGATGCTCGTCGAACAACCCGGAATAGAAACTGATGGCAATGACTCCCCCGGGCACGATCAGGCCGCATGCCTGGGCGATCGATTCCGCGTACCTCGGGATCAGGAAAATCGATGCGGTGTAAAACACCGCGTCGAAATTGTCGTGGAAATAGTTCGAGAGGCGTTCCGCGTCCCCCCGGACGAAATAGATCCCGGGAAGCCCCTTGCAGCGGTCCCTTGCGCGCAGAAGCATCGCATCGGAAAGGTCGATCCCGTAGACGACCGGAGGACGGGGAAACGCCCGGTGCAGCGCAAGTGTGGAAATCCCGGTCCCGCAGCCGACGTCCAAAATCCGTTCCGGGACATCCGGCTCGATCAGCTCGCACAGCCGCCGGGTCAGGTTTTCGAACAGGTGGTGCTTTTCCTCGAAGGCGTCGTAGATCCCGGCGCTCTCGTCGAAGTTCTTCTCGACGGCCCTCTTGAAGCGGCTGCTTGGATCTTCCCTTTCATTCATTTATATAATCTACACCTTCGACAAGGGATCGAAGAGCTTGCGGTACTCCTCCATCGCGTACCGGTCCGTCATCCCCGCAATGTAGTCGCAGACGACCCTGCGGATCCCGTCGATCTTCACCCGGGAATAGATGTGGGGAGGAAGCTGCTCGGGACGGTCGCAGTAGGAATGGAATAGGTCCCCGATGATGCGCCGCGCCTTCTGCTCCATCCGTATCACGCGGTAGTTTCCGTACATCTCCTTCAAAAGAAATGCCTTCAGAGCGTCCTTCATCGCGGAGAATGCGCCGTCGAAGGAAATGCACCGGCTCCGGCACGTTCGTCCTTCGTCGGGAGTCCGGATGCCGTTTTCCCCGAGAAGCGCATGGCTCGTCCGGATCAGGTTCTGCGTTAAAGAGGATATCATGTGCGATATCGTCCTCGAATACAGGACATCTTCATCTATTACTTTATATTTTCCATACGCCGCGAGAAGCGCCTCGCGCCACAACTCCACCGATTCGAGGGAAGCAGGGGTAAGCATCCCGGAGCGCAACCCGTCCTCCACGTCGTGGTTGCAATATGCGATCTCGTCGGAGATATCCGCCACCTGCGCTTCGAGGCAGGGGAACCCCGGTTCGTCGAATCCACGCACCGCGGGCGGGTGATCGTACTCCGAGCTGTGCTTGCAGATCCCTTCCCTTACCTCGTAGGAAAGGTTCAAGCCGTCGAAATGGGGATACCGCTTCTCCAGGACGTCGACGACCCGCAGGCTCTGCAGGTTGTGCTCGAACCCCCCCTCCCCTTCCATCAGCGCGTCCATCACCCGTTCTCCCGCGTGCCCGAACGGGGTGTGACCAAGGTCGTGGGCAAGGACGATCGCCTCGGTCAGGTCTTCGTTCAGGCGAAGGGCCCGGGAAACGGAACGGGCGATCTGGGAAACCTCGATCGTGTGCGTGAGGCGGGTCCGGTAATGGTCGCCCTCGTGGTTGACGAAGACCTGGGTCTTGTATTCCAGCCGCCGGAAGGCGGCGGAATGGATCACTCGGTCCCGGTCCCTCTGGAACACGGACCGGAAAGGGTCTTCCGGCTCGGGATGCTTCCGCCCTCGGGACCCGCCGCTTTTCACGGCGTACGGCGCAAGGCGCTCCTCTTCCCGGCGCTCGAGCTCCTCCCGCTCAAGCATGGGACTTGACCACGACGCGGTTCTTCCCGGCGCTCTTCGCGCTGTAGGCGGCCTCGTCGGCGTAGCGGACGAGCTGGTCCTCCGTCGCGGCCCCCTCCTCCGCCGTGAAGATTCCGATGCTGACCGTGAGATGGACTTCCCCGGGTACCTGGGGGAGAAAATCGTGCTTCCCCACTTCCGTCTTGATGCGCTCCGCCAACATGAGGGCGCCGGCGGAGGTCGATTCCGGAAGGATGACCCCGAACTCCTCTCCCCCGTACCGCGCCACGACGTCCGTGGCGCGCGCGCAGTTTCGCAGCATGTCGGCGATCTTCCGCAGCGCCAGGTCGCCCGCGAGGTGCCCGTAGCTGTCGTTGAACCTCTTGAAGTCGTCGACGTCGATGAGGAGGAGGGAGACGGAATGGCGGTACCGGCGCGCCCTTTCCAGCTCCCGCCGCAGCTGCTGGTAGAACTCCCGGTGGTTGTACAAACCGGTCAGGCCGTCGGTGATCGACATCTTCCTCATGTTTTCGTGGAGCTCCACCACCTCGAGCGCCATGGAGGCCTCGTTCACGAGGGTGACGACCGGGACGACCGTCTCCCTCGATATTTTCCTGGACTCCTCCCGGGTGCGCACCGCCAGCAGCGCGGTCGGCGAGAACATTTCGCACAGGACGCAGGCCTTCCGCCGCTCCGTGGCGGGGAGGGCGGCGTTGGCGAAGCAGTCGTCGTAATGGTCCACCCAGCAGCGACTGTTCCTTGTAAGGAACGCGGTGCAATCGACGTTCCCGCAGCTCTTCACTTCTGAGCATTTCCCCACCAACTTCCGGGAAACGGGGAGAAGGAAGAAAGGGCCTTCCCCGATCACGGTCTTGTCCTCCGGACAGAACGCATGCTCCGCCAGCGACTGGGACAGGATGGAATTCCCGCTCCAGAACGCGTTCGCGAGCAGCGATCCCTCGTCCCATGCGGGGATGCGGGCCACCGACGGACCGGTGGCGATATCGAATTCCTCATGGAACGCGAGACATCCGTCCCGGTCGATCACCCCGAGCGCCGCTCCCTGGAACCCGAGCCCGTCCCTCACCCCTTTCTGGAGGGCGTCGAACACCTCCTCGGTGCGGAAAGAACCCAACATCTTCTTGGTGCACCGGTGGTGCGTGATCAGGTCCTGATGCATCTTCGCCAACTCGATGAGACGCTGGTCCTTCAACAATTGCCGTTCCTGCTGCAGGTGCGCGACCTCCGCCGCGAAACGTTCCAGGCATTCCTTGGTCGCATCGGCCGCCGCCAGGGGGTCGGATCCGGACGGAATCGCCTCCCCGTGCTTCTTCATCGTGTCGGAAAGAAGATCCACGGAGTAATCGGCCGGCTTCATGTACCGCAGGTACATCCAGATGAACCCGAATGCGGTCACGCAATGCCTTACGGCTTCCGCGGAGGATCGGTCGGAAAACTCGAAGGAAATGAAAATGAGGATGAGGACGACGGCCATGACAAGATCGCTCTTGCGACCGGGAGCTCTAAGTCTTTTCCAGAGCGACATTTTCACGTTGGACGATTCTCCGTTACATTCTGGTAAATTTTACGCCAAATCCGCCGAAAAGTTTATAAAGACAGGGAAAAAAATCCGTTACGAAACGGTAATCGACACTTCCCGGGGGAATCGATGGGAAATCAAAAACGGCGAAAGTATCTGATCGACATCCGGACCCAGGGGCCGTTTCTCCTGAAGGTCGGCTCCGTTTGCGCCGTGGGGACCCTTCTCCTCTGCGTTCTCCTCTACTACCTTACGGATGAAGAGCTCGGCCGCAGCTTCTACAGCGTCCACCTCCGGCTGCGCAACACGTGGCAGATCCTCTTTCCCGCCGTGCTGATCAGCGGCGGGATCTCCTTTTTCCTGACGATCGGGACCACACTCCTTCTCGCCCTTCGGGAATCGCATCGCCTCGGCGGACCGATCTATAAGTTCAACGTCCTCATTTCCCGCCTCGAGGCCGGATACTTCGGAACCGACTTCCACTTCCGCAACGGCGACCTGTTCTACGGCCTGGGAGAATCGTACCGGTCCGCGCTGCAGGCGAACCGGGAGCGGATCGTCGCCGTTCAGGAGCTGGTCCATTCCGCGGATCTGCTGGCGCAGGACCTGCAGTCGAAGTTTCTCCTGATCCCCCTCCCGCCGGAGGAACGGGCCGCGCTGGAAAAATCGCTGGAGGTGGTCGTCCGCCTCCGCGAGGCCTCGCAGACCCTCGATCCGGGAACCGCGTGATCCGAAAGGCGCTGCTCGTCGTTGCGGCGTTCGCCGCGTATGCCGCATTCTACGCGGCGTTCGCGTGGTGGCGGACCGACGCCTCCAATTCCGCGAATCCGCATGCTTTCATGAAGGATCCCGCCCGCTGCGGCGAATGCCACATGGAAAACCGGCCCGCTGCGGGCCGCCCGTACGCGATGATGAACTTCCGGAAGGACATTTACAGCCTGTGCGTCTCCTGCCATCCTTCGCAGATCGCCCACCCCGTCGACATCGCACCGGGAAGCGGCCGGGGGAAGGACCTCCCACTGGACATCGACGGCACCATGACGTGCATCACGTGCCATGCCCCCCACGCACCCGCCTTCTCCAACCGTCGCCACACGGGCCGCACGCTGTTCGAGAAGGCAAGGGATGCCGCCTTCCCGTTCCTCCCCGGAAAGTACCGGACGTACTTCCTGCGGATTCCCAGCCCCGCCGGAGAGATCTGCGAATCCTGCCACCGGCTCCGGAACATGAAGTCCCGCGTCGATGTTGCGGCGGTCGATCCCGCGCAGTATGCCGGGGCAAGGGCCTGCGCATCATGCCACCCGGAGGCGTACCGCCGGTGGGAACACACCGCCCACGCGAGGATGCTGCGCAATCCGCGCAGGAACCCGGACGCCGTGCTCGCGCAGTTCACGGAATCCTCTCCCCTGCTCTCCTCCGAAATCGCCTACGTCATAGGAAGCAGGAACGTCCAGAGGTTCATCAGCCGCAAGGGGGACGCGCTGGTGGTCCGCACCCCCATCTGGCTGGTCCGCTCGAAAAAGTGGAATCTCATGTACTGGCGGGAGATGGACTGGCTGAGATCGTGCGCGGGCTGCCATACCACCGGGTACAACCCCTACCTTCGCAAGTATTCGGAGGAGGGAATCGGCTGCGAGGCGTGCCACGGGCCGGGGAAGAAGCACGCCTCCACCGCGAGCGCCGCCGACATCGTGCACCCCGGGAAACTCTCCGAGCCGCGCCGCTCCATGATCTGCGAGTCGTGCCACACCACCGGCCACGACGCGACCGGCGAATACAGCTTCCCCGTCGGGTTCATCCCCGGGGCGGACCTGCGGCAGTACTTCCAGGGGCTGACGCCCAAGCCCGGGCAGGACGACGCTTCCTTCAAGGGAAACGACAGCTACGCGGACCGCCACGCCCAGTATCTCTTCTGGCGCTCCCGGATGCTCCTCGTGGAAGGCGAAACGTGCGACCTCTGCAAGAATTTCCGGGTCGGGCGGAAGGAAGCGGCAAGCAACGGGCCGAAGAAGATGACGGCGCAGGAATTCTGCCTTTCCTGCCACGACGGGACGGTCCTCCCTCCGCCGCGGGGCCATTCCCGTCAAGGGATCGAGAGCACCCCCTGCCTGTCCTGCCATCCTCCCGCGCGCGACCGGAACGGGGAGGTCACCATCCATGATCATCGCTACCTTCCCGGGGAATCGATGGCGAAAAACGACTTTCTCCCCGCGCCGGATTTCCGTAGCATCTGTTACAGGTGCCATCCCACTCCCGCGAAAGGAACGTAGACGACATGAAACGCATCGCGGCATCTCTCGCCTGCATTATTGCGCTGGCGTTCTTCGCCCCGACCGCCCATTCGCTCTGCGTGGAGGTGGGGAAGGATGTTCCGGACATCCGTCTTCCGAAGCTCGACGGGGGAACGCTTTCGCTCTCCGAGCTCCGCGGGAAAATCGTCCTTCTTGCCTTCTGGGCATCGTGGTGCCCCCGCTGCGAGGAGGAGCTGACCTTCCTCCAGGGAGTCTACAAGACGAGCCCGGACATCGTCGTCGTCGCCATCAACCAGGAAAGCCAGAACATCTCCCGGGCGCATATCGAGCGGATCCGGAGCACCCTCAAGGAGTGGAAAATCGATTTCCCCGTGCTCCTCGACAAGAACCTGGAGGCATGGAACGGCTTCTGCATCAATGCCCTCCCGACCAGCGTCATTCTCGACAAGAAGGGAGTGGTCCGCTTCGCGGAACCGAACTACTACTGGGCGTCGCAGGATAACATCGCCGAAGTGATCACGGCGATCCGCCTGGGGAGGTAGCGATGCCGACATCTCCGGTCCGGGTCGCCGGAGCGGCACTCCTCGCGCTCCTTCTGTCCGCGGGCTCATTCTCCTTCGCCGCGTCGGACTCCCGGCAGACGGCGTTGAGGCCTCTTCTCCGTCCCGGGGAAAAGGCGCCCGCATTCGCCCTTTCGGACATCGACGGGAAGCGGGTCTCCTTTCGGCCGGAAGGCAGGAAGCCCTCGCTGGTCGTGTTCTGGTCCGCCTTCTGCCCGCTGTGCCGCGAACTGACCCCGTTCCTGAACGACATCGCCCGGCGATACGGCGGATCGGTCCGGGTCGTGAGCGTGAACCTCGACGGGAAACGTTTTTCGCATGCGGTGCAGGCGTTCGCAAGGGATTCCGGCATCGCCTACCCGGTCCTTTACGACGATCTCCGCGGCGATTTCTTCATCGCGTCGGATCCGTATGGAGTCGAAAAGACGCCGACGGCCGTGCTGGTGGACGGGGGCGGGACGGTTCGGGCGGTCTACGTTGCGGAAGGGATGCGGGAAATGATCCGGAACTTCGATGCCGCCGTTGCCGGTCTAAAAAAAGGAACGTCCGTACAGAAATAGCCTGCGCGCGTCGGCCACCGACGCGGAAAACCACCCCTTGTACGCCGAGACGGCCCCCTTCCATCCGGCGGCCGTTCCCGGGGCCAGCAGGCAGGGGATCCATAACATAAGCGACAAGAACACGACCGCTCCGGAAAAGAGGCGGCCGCTCCTCTTCACGTCCGGCTGTCCCTTGAAAAATCCTTCCGCCGAGAACAGGAGGTGCATGGAGAACAGGAAGGAGGCCAGGGCAAGGTAGACGTCGGGAACCCACGGGGAAGCGGAACGCAGGAGAACCGCAGCGCACCCCGCGGCCAAGCTGTACAGGGGGAAGATGTACGGCGCAAGGTCGATGACCACGTTCGTGCGGTCGATCACGACCTTCCCGCCGTCGCGGGACGTGATGTGGAACGAATGGACCTTCCGCAGGAAAATCTTGGCCGCGATCAGATGGGAAAACTCGTGGGCCCAGAGGTACATCCTTTCGGGCTTCCTGATGACGGCGTGCGTGACGAGGTACAGCGCGGCTCCTCCCAGGAGGATCCAGCCCTCCTCCCTGGTGTACAGGACCGCCGCCTGCGCCGGGAAGCCGTAGAGAAGGATGCCGAACAGGATGAGAAGAGGTATCCCTGCGAGAGAAAAGAGAAAAACTCTCAATAAAGGATCTCCGAAACCCAACGGAAACCGTATTTTATCGTATGGATAAACCGTCTATTCATTAATCGCATCTGACTGGTTTACATTTTTATAACGTTATGCTATTTTCTGTCAAAATCGATAGGCAGGAGAACTTCCTCATTTGGAAGCGCTTCCGAACATCCTCAAAACCCGCGACCTGGCGATCCTCCTCGACATGAGCCCTGACGCCGTGAACGACATGGCCCGCAAAGGTCTCCTCAAGGGGTACAAAAGCGGCAACCAGTGGCGATTCCGGCGGAGGGACATCGAGAGGTTCCTCGGAAAAGAACAGAGGAAGATGGCGCCCCCGGGGTGACTCGAACACCCGGCAAACGGTTTAGGAAACCGCTGCTCTATCCGCCTGAGCTACGGGGGCGTATCCCCGACGTTGCGTCCCGCTTCCCTACTCGTTGAACTTCAGCAGGGAAAACACCTTCCGCCCTTTCAGTTTCTCGCGTCCCTTCAAGTCCGTCAACTCGGCCAGGAAACAGCATTCCACGATTTCCGCCCCCAGCTTGTCCAGAAGGCCCGCCACGGCGGCCATGGTTCCCCCCGTCGCGAGCACGTCGTCCGCAACGATCACCCGCATCCCCGGACGGATGGCGTCCGCGTGGATCTCCAGCCGGTCCTTCCCATACTCCAGATCGTACGTCGCGGACACGGTGCGGAACGGCAGCTTCCCCGGCTTCCTCACCAGGAGGACGCCCGTGCCCAGCTTGTACGCCATCGCCGCTCCCATGATGAAGCCCCTCGCTTCCACGCCCACGACCGCGTCGATCCCTTCGTGGAAGTGCCGGTGGGCCATGAGATCGATGGCCCGCTGGAAGGAGGAAGGATCCGACAACAGCGTGGTGATGTCCTTGAACTGGATCCCCTTCTTCGGGAAGTCCGGGATGTTCCGTATCCGTTTCTTCAGCTGCTTCATTTCGTAGTATACGTCTCCTTTAGATATTCTCCCGGATCCACGGCCCGATCCCCTACCCGGATCTCG
This sequence comes from Deltaproteobacteria bacterium, assembly GCA_016219515.1. Classification (GTDB taxonomy): domain Bacteria; phylum Desulfobacterota; class Deferrimicrobia; order Deferrimicrobiales; family Deferrimicrobiaceae; genus JAENIX01. Next base: position 15,755 of record JACRMU010000002.1, on the reverse strand, counting down.
AAATGAAGGTGAGGGGTGGTGGCGTTTCCGGTTTTCCCGACGGTTCCGATCAGCCCCCCCGCCGGAACCGCATCACCGGATTTTACATGAATTTCCCGCAAATGTCCGTACAGCGTCGTGATCCCTCTCCCGTGGTCGAGCGCGGCCGCGTTCCCGTATCCCTTCCACTGGTTTCCGACGTAGAAAACGAATCCGGATTCCGCCGCGCGAACCTGCGTGCCTTCCGGCGCAACGATATCCACGCCGCGATGCTGCCGCCCCTGCCGCCCTCCGAACCCCGAGACGATCTTCCCTTCCACCGGCCACCGGAAACGCCGCAGGGCGGAATCCACGGCGTCCGCGTCCGCGGGGGGTCGGATTCCCGTTCCGGCCGCGCATCCGATAATAAGAGCGGCGAAAGCGCACGGGAGAAAAATATTCCGGATCAGTCGGGGAATCCGCATTGCCCGATGAGGGGGACGAACCGGCACCCGCCCAGGAAATCTTTCCGCATCTTTCCCGATTCCTTCGTCACGCGGATCAGTTCCTGCTCCCATCTTCCGCCGATCGGAAGCACCGCGATCCCGCCTTCGGCGAGCTGCTCGAACAGGGGCGGCGGAACGCCCGGCGCCGCGGCGGTGACGAGGATCCGGTGGAAGGGGGCCTCATCGGGTATTCCCAGGGTGCCGTCCCCCGTCCGGAAGCGCACGTTCTCCACGCCCAGTTCCCGAAGGATCCTTTCCGCGGAAGTTTGGAGGGAAGCGATCCGCTCGACGGTGACCACTTCCTTTGCCAGCCGGCAGAGAATGGCCGTCTGGTACCCGGAGCCCGTTCCGATTTCCAGCACCTTCTCCGTCCCCATAAGCGCAAGGGCCGCGGTCATTTCCGCGACGATGTACGGCTGGGAAATCGTCTGCCCTTCCCCGATGGGAAGCGGCCCGTCGTCGTGGGCCCGCTCCAGCAGGAAGGACGGGACGAAAAGGTGCCTTGGGATCTCTTCCATCGCGGCGAGGAGCCGCTCGTTATGGATCCCACGGGCCCGGATCTGTTCCGCCACCATTCGGCGGCGCTTCGGCGCGAACGGATCCTTACCCTTCATATTTCATCGAGGGTCGTCACCATTTCCAGCGGCGGAGCGCGCGCATGGAAGCGTAGTTCGTAAGATCGAGGTGGATCGGGGTCACCGAGATGCATCCCTGCTCCACCGCTTCCAGGTCGGACCCCGGGATATCCTCGCGGCTCGGGATGTCCCCGCCGATCCAGTAATATTTCCTCCCCCGCGGGTCCTTCTTTTCCACGATTCCGTTTCCGTAGATCCGCTTCCCCTGCCGGGTGATCCGTATCCCCCGCACCTCTTCCGCCGGAATGTTGGGAAGGTTGATGTTCAGGAACGTGTCCTTCGGAAGCCCATGCCGCAGCACTCTCCGGGCGGCGATCAGGGCGAACGCAGCGGCATCGCCGAACCGGAACCGGCTCCGGGAAGCCAGGGAAACGGCGATCGACGGGATGCCCAGAAGCGTCCCCTCCATCGCCGCCGACACCGTGCCGGAGTACGTGATGTCGTCCCCCATGTTCGCACCCTTGTTGATTCCGGAGGCGACGAGCGCCACCTTCTTTTTCCTCAGGATCCGGTTTACCGCGAGGTTCACGCAATCGGTCGGGGTCCCGTCAACAGCGTATACGCGGTTCTCCAACTTCTCGATGCGAAGCGGATGCGCAAGGGTCAAGGCGTGGCTGGCGGCGCTCCGTTCGCGGTCGGGCGCGACCACGTACACCGTCCCCAATGCGCGCAGCGTTTCGGCGAGGACAACGATCCCCTCCGACCGGACGCCGTCGTCGTTGCACACCAGGATTATGGGCGGAGAATGCTTCAAGACGATTCGTGAGGACTACGGAAAACGAAAATGGTCGGGGCGACTGGACTTGAACCAGCGACCCCTTGCACCCCATGCAAGTGCGCTACCAGGCTGCGCTACGCCCCGACCCAGGGAAAGCATCTTACCCGTACCCCCTGCCGTTGTCACGCGAAATCCGCCTCGCGGCGAACCGTGGTGAGAAATGCAGGCCAATGTCCATGGTAGCATCATGCGCGGCCGAAATCGTCCTCGATCCGTTCGATGTCGTCCTCGCCGAAGTATTCCCCGCGCTGCACTTCGATGATGACCAGGTTGGCAGCATCTCCCGGATCTTGCCCAGGTCCTTCTTCACGCGCTGAAGGAGGACCTTGTGGCTCTTTTCTTCCAGACCCAAATCGAGCTGTTTCGTCTTTTTCTTCAACGCATCCTTTAACTTCTTCTTCGCACCCTCGATGGTAAACCGCTCCTCGTAAAGGAGCCGCCGGATTTCCAGAAGAGTATCCAGCTCCTGGCGGTTGTAGACGCGGTGCTTCGAACGGTTTTTCGTTGGGGTCAGGCGGAATTCCGATTCCCAGAAACGCACGACGTAGGGCTGCACGCCCAAGATCTCGCCGACCTCTCCGATCTTAAAGTAAAACTTGTCCGGAATCGCGGGCCTCGTCACGCCTGCCCCTGGAGGTCGTTTCAGGACTTCTTATCGTTGATGTGCGCTTTCAGTATCTGGCTGGGCCGGAACGTGAGCACCCGCCGCGCCGTGATCTGAATGTCGTCCCCGGTCTGCGGGTTACGGCCCTTCCGCGGACGCTTGTCGCGCAGAATGAAGTTGCCGAAGCCGGATATCTTGATTTTCTCTCCGCTTTTCAGGCTGGTCTTCATCGTATCGAAAATCGCTTCCACGATATCCTGCGACTCCTTCTTCGACAGACCGCCGACCTTTTCGTAGACGATCTCGACCAATTCCGCCTTCGTCATGCAGCCCTCCCTCCCGGCTCGTCTTACGACGTGCGAATTTTGCCGCCGAAGCGATTCTCCAATAAATTTACTATTTTGGTATGTATACTATTTACGTCGGCATCCGTCAAGGTTCTGTCCAGCGGCTGGATTTTCACCCGGATCGCAACGCTCTTTTGCCCTTGGCCGATCTTTTCCCCCGTAAAAATATCGAAGACCGTCGCCGATTCGATTTCTTCCGCAAGGACGGACACCATCGACAGGATGTCCCCGACGGGAACCTGTTCGGAAAGGATACACGCAATGTCCCGGATAACGGGAGGAAATTTCGGCACGGCCCGATATTGCGCTTCCGGCGGCCTGGAGCGGGTCGCCGCTCCGATCCGGATCTCCCCGTAAAATACCGCGCCGGGAATCTCCAGCGCCGCCGCGAGCTCCCGGCGGACCGCTCCCAGCCATCCCACGCATTCCCCATCCTTCAATATTTCCGCCGCTTTCCCCCGGGAAAGGAACGGCTTCGCAACCGTCGGCACGAAATGGACGGGCGATGCGCCAAGGAAGGACAGGAGGGACTCGGCCACCCCCTTCGCATCGAAAAAATCAAGGGCGTTCGGCCCTCCGCTCCAGTTTTCCGGAAGCCGTCTTCCATACAGGACGAATCCCAGTCGCGGCTCCTCGAAATGACCTTCCGTGAACGACTTCCCGAACGCCTTGCCCGCTTCGAACAGCCGGATGTCCTCGACGAACCGGCGGAGGTTCGAGGCGAGGTTATGGAGCAGCCCCATCAGAAGGTGGGGACGCATCATCGTCGTGTCGTCCGAGATCGGATTCGTAAGCCGCATGGCGTCCGAAGGGTCGAACCCCAGCATGTGTGCGTATTGCCTCCATTCCTTTTCTGGCACGAAGGAGAAGTTGATCGCCTGGGTGAACCCCTGGCTCCGCAGGAATTCGGATGCGTCCTCCGTGATTTTCACGAACCGGTCGTCCGGCGAAAATTCCGGGGCGCCGGATTCAGGGTAGGTCGTGGGGATCTTGTCGTACCCCGTGATGCGAGCCACTTCCTCCACCAGGTCGATCTCCCGCTCGATGTCGAACCGGTGCGGAGGCACGGTGACGCTCCACCGTCCCTGCCCCTCGTCCCGTACGGGGAATTCGAGCCGGCGAAGAACATCCGCGCATTCTTCTTCGGTGCATTCCCTGCCCAGGATCCGCCCCGCCCTGGCCGGGCGGAACGGAACGGACCGCGAAAAATCCGTTCCTCCCCCTACGTCGAACACCCCACGGGCCACGGCAAAGGAGGCGAACCGTGAGAGAAGGGACACCGCGCGGTCGGCGGCGTACATCGTCCCGCCCGGATCTACCCCGCGTTCGAAACGATAGGAAGACTCGGTAGACAGCCCGAGCCGCCGCGATGTCCAACGGATGGAGGCGGGGGCGAAATGCGCGCTTTCGAAGAGGACGCGGCGCGTCGAGGGAAGCACCTCGGTGTTCTGCCCTCCCATCACTCCCGCAACCGCCACGGGCCCTTCGCCGTCCCAGATGAGCAGCATCTCCGGAAGGATCTCCCGCGCGGCTCCGTCCAGGGTGACATAGCTTCGGGGAATGCCCGATCGTTTCACGTCGATCTTCCGGCCCCCCAGGCGGTCCAGGTCGAAGGCGTGCATCGGCTGGCCCAGCTCCAGGAAAATGTAATTCGTGATATCGACGATGTTGTTGATCGGCCGGACGCCGCAGAGCGAAAGGCGCCGCTGCATCCAGTCCGGAGACGGGGCGATCGTCACGTCGGAGATCACGCGGGCGGAATACCGGGGGCAGAGATCCGCGTCCGTCACCGCCACGGAAGCGAAATCTCCGATGGGCAGGTCGCTCTCCCGGATCGGCGCCTCGGGAACGGAAACTTTTTCCCCGGTGATGGCTGCGACCTCGCGCGCCACCCCCAGGACGCTCAGGCAATCTCCCCGGTTCGGCGTGATCTCGACTTCCAGAAGCCAGTCCGAAAGTCCGATGGCATCCGCCAGGGGTTTCCCCAATTCGGTCTCGGGAGGGAGGATCATGATCCCCGCCGATTCCTCCGACAGGCGAAGCTCCATTTCCGAACAGAGCATCCCCTCCGACACCTCGCCCCGGATCTTCGCCTTCTTGATCTCCATCCCGTTGGGAAGCTTCGCGCCGGTGCGCGCCAGCGCCACGACGTCTCCTTGCTGCATGTTCTTCGCGCCGCAGACGATCGGGTATTCCCGGGAGCCGTCGGTTACCCGGCAGAGAGAAAGCTTGTCGGCGTTGGGGTGCGGCCCCTGCGCCAGGATCTTCGCCGTGACGACGTTGTCGAATCCTTCTCCAAGGAACCGGCAGGAGGAGACCTCGACCCCCGCCATCGTGAGGGCATCCCCGATCTCCGCGGCGGAAAGCCGGGTGTCCACGAATTCCTTGAGCCAGGAATAAAGGATTTTCACTCGCGCCTGCCCCTGATCGTTCTTCCTGCGGCTAAAACTGCGAAATGAAGCGGATGTCGTTCTCGAAGAAAAGCCGAATGTCGTTGATGCCGTGGCGCAGCATCGCGATCCGTTCCACACCCATCCCAAAAGCGAATCCGGTGTACTCCTCCGGGTCGTATCCGACGAAGCCGAAGACGGAGGGGTCGATCATCCCGCACCCCAGGATCTCCAGCCACCCGGAATCCTTGCAAACCCGGCATCCGGCCCCGCGGCAGATGACGCATCGGATATCCACTTCCGCCGACGGCTCGGTGAAGGGGAAGAAGCTCGGCCGGAACCGCAACGGCAGACCGGGACCGAACATCATCCCGCAGAACTCGGTGAGCAACCCTTTCAGGTCGGCCATGGTGACGCTCCGGTCGACGGCGAACCCTTCCACCTGGTGGAACATCGGGCTGTGGGTGACGTCGGAATCGCAGCGGTACACCGCGCCCGGTGCGATCACCCGCACGGGAGGGCGCATCCCCTCCATCGTCCGGATCTGGATGGGGGAAGTGTGCGTTCGAAGGACCAGGTCCATCTCCGGCCAGTCCATGTAGAACGTGTCCTGCATGTCCCGGGCGGGATGGTCCTTGGGGATGTTGAGGGCCTCGAAGTTGTAGTAGTCTTTTTCGATCTCCGGGCCGAGGCGGACGGAAAACCCGAGGCGCTGAAACACGGAAACGATATCGGAAAGGGTCCGGGAAACGGGATGGCGGTGCCCGACGGACGCCGACCTGCCGGGGAGCGTCACGTCCAGCAGGCCGCTCCCCTCCCTCGCAAGCCGCTCCCTTTCGCGGATTTCATCGAGGCGCGCATTGAATGCGGCCTCGAGCGCCCCGCGCGCCTCGTTGGCGGCCCCCCCGATCCGTTTTTTCTCCTCGGCCGGGAGGTAGGCGACGGTCTTGAGGATCTCGGAAACCGCGCCCTTCTTCCCGAAATATTTCCCCTTGGCGTCGAGGAGATCGCTCTCGCTCGCGGCCGCGGAAATGGCGCGCAATCCCGCTTCCTGCAGCTCCTTCAACCGGTCGGACGGGTCAGTCAACCGATGGCCGCCTTTTCAAGCGATGGCTGCCTTGGCCGCTTCCGCCAGTGCGCGGAACCCGGGGGCGTCGTTGATCGCGAGGTCCGCCAGGATCTTCCGGTCGACCTCGATCCCCGCCTTCTTCAGCCCGAAAAGGAACTGGCTGTAGGAAAGCCCGTTTTCCCGGGCCGCGGCGTTGACCCGAACGATCCAGAGGGAGCGGATCTCCCGCTTCTTGTTCCTGCGGTCGCGGTAGGCGTACCGCAACGCGCGGGCGACCGTCTCCTTCGCCGTGCGCAGCAGACTTCCGTGCCCTCCGCGGAACCCTTTCGCCAACTTGAAGATCTTGCGTCGCTTCTTGTGTGAATGTACGGCTCTTTTTACGCGTGGCATCTCGGTATTCCTCTCTCTTTTCTCTTAAAGATAAGGCAGCAGGCGGCGGATCGACTTCTCGTTCGCCGAATCGACCAATGCGCTCTTGCGCAACCCCCGCTTCCTCTTCCGGTTCTTGGTGCTCAAGATGTGGCTTTTCCCCGCCTTGGCGCGCTTGATCCCGCCCGCCCCCGTTGCGCGGAAGCGCTTCTTCGCGCCCCGGTTCGATTTCATCTTCGGCATTATTTCCCCTCCTGTTTTTCCGCCGGTGCGGGAGGCGCTGCCGGCGTCGGTTTGGGCGCCCCCCCCGTCGTCGCCGGCCGTTGCCCGGAAGCGGCGGCCTGCGGACCGGTTGTCTTTTTCTTGTGCGCCGTGGGGGAAACGACCATCATCATCGTTTTCCCCTCCATCTTCGGCGGCGATTCGACCTTGGAAAGGTCGCCGACCGCTTCCAGCACGTGCTTGAGCACTTCGAAACCGCTCTGGGACGCGTAGGTCAGCTCCCTCCCGCGGAACCGAACCGTCACCTTGACCTTGTCGCCTTCTTCCAGGAACCGGCGGATGTGCTTGATCTTTACGTTCAGATCGTGCTCGTCCGTCTTCGGCCGGACCTTGATCTCCTTGACCTGGATCACGGTCTGCTTCTTCCTGGCCTCCTGCTCCCGCTTGCTCTGCATGTACTTGAACTTCCCGTAATCCATGATCCGGCAAACCGGGGGCGCCGCGGCGGGCGCCACCTCCACCAGGTCGAGGTCGAGCGCGCGGGCCCTTTGCAATGCCTCGTTGATGGAAACGACTCCGAGCTGTTCGTTGTTTGCTCCGACCAGCCGCACCTCCGGCACATGGATCTGCTCGTTGATTCTGGATTCCTTGCTGATGGCTCCCTCCTTTAGTGTGTGGTTTGTTCCGCTTCTCCCCGAAGTTTCTCGAGGAATTCCTCTATCGACATGGGAGGCAGCTGCTCCCCTCCCCGTTTTCTCGGCGCCACCTGGCGCTGCGCCTCTTCCCGGTCTCCGACGACCAGGGCGTAGGGCACTTTCCGCAACTGGGATTCGCGGATCTTGTACCCCAGCTTCTCGTTCCGGAAGTCTCCCTCCGTTCGGAAACCCTCCGCGCGCAGCCGGCTCACCACGTCCCGCACGTAATCCGACTGGCGGTCGGTGACGGGGAGGACGTCGACCTGCACGGGGGCGAGCCAGACGGGGAACGCACCCGCGTAGTGCTCCACAAGCACGCCGAAAAACCGCTCCAGCGAACCCATCAGCGCGCGGTGGATCATGATCGCCCGGTGCGAAGTGCCGTCCTCTCCGGTGAAAACGGCGTCGAACCGCTCCGGGTTGTTGAAGTCCACCTGGATCGTCGAGCATTGCCAGGACCGCCCCAGCATGTCCTTGATCTTGATGTCGATCTTGGGGCCGTAAAAAACCCCCTCGCCGGGGTCCACCTCATAGGGGAGCCCCTTGCGCTCCAGCGCTTTTTTGAGCGCCTCTTCCGCCTTCGCCCAGTTCTCCGGCGTGCCCGCGTACTTTTCCGGCCGTGTGGAGAGGAAGACGTCGTAGCGGTCGAACCCGAACCGCTGCAGTACGAACAGCGTGAAATCGAGGAGAGAGAATATCTCCTCGTCCAGCTGGTCCGGCCGGAGGAACAGGTGGGCGTCGTCCTGCGTGAAGCCCCGCACCCTCAACAGGCCGTGCAGCGTGCCCGAGGGCTCGTACCGGTAGACCGTGCCCAGCTCCGCGTACCGGACCGGCAAGTCACGGTAGGACCGCAATTTCGACTTATAGATCTGGATGTGGAACGGGCAGTTCATCGGCTTGAGCTGATAATCCTGCCCTTCCACCTCGATCGATCCGAACATGCTCTGCCGGTAGTAATCGAGGTGCCCGCTCACCCGCCACAGATCGAGCTTGGCGATGTGAGGGGAGAAGACCAGGTCGTACCCGGCGCGTGCGTGCTCGTTCCGCCAGAAATCCTCCATGATCCGCCGGACGACGGATCCCTTGGGGTGCCAAAGGATGAGGCCGGCCCCGATGTCGTCGTTCACGCTGAAGAGGTCGAGCTCCTTCCCGAGCCGCCGGTGGTCGCGCTTCTTGATCTCCTCCAGGAGCGCCAGGTGCGCGTCGAGCTCCTTTTTCGACGCGAAGGCGCAGCCGTAGATCCGCGTGAGCATCCGGTTCTTCGAATCGCCGCGCCAGTACGCCCCCGCCGTGTTCATCAGCTTGAAGACGCCCACTTTCCCGCTGCTGGGAACGTGCGGCCCGCGGCAAAGATCGAGGAAATTCCCCACCCGGTAGAGGGAGACGGTCTCGTCGGGAATGTCCGCCAGGAGCTCCTCCTTGTACGGCTCTCCCGGGAACCTGCCGCGCGCCTCTTCCTTTCCGACCACTTCCCGCGTGAACGGAAGATCGGCCCGGACGATCTCCGCCATCTTCTCCTCGATGCGGGCAAGGTCTTCCGGAGTGAACGGCGACTCCACGTCGAAATCGTAGTAGAAGCCGTTCTCTATGGAGGGCCCGATCGTGATCCGGGCGTCGGGAAACAGCTCCTTGACGGCGGCGGCCATGACGTGGGCGGTGCTGTGCCGGACGATCTCGATCCCGTCGGGATCGGCCGGGGTGACCCACGCGACCTCCCCGTTCTCGGGCGCCGGCCGGGACAGGTCCACGAGCGCGCCGTCCACCCGGGCGGCGATCGCGACTTTCGCTTTTCCCCTGGATTTCGCCAGTTCCTGCAATGTCATCCGCGTTCCTTCTTCAAGGCAACAATCTTTTCACGCGCCGGCGGGCGGCGCTTCGCCGAATCCGAATCCTCCGTGCCGGGGAGAAAAAATGGTGGGCGATACTGGACTTGAACCAGTGACCCCCTGCATGTCAAGCAGGTACTCTAACCATCTGAGCTAATCGCCCCCAGGATGTCGAACCAACATTAATAACAAAACTAACCGTAAGATGTCAATTATATTATGGATGTTTCCGTTTTATACACCGCGTCGAAAAAACCCCTGGGGGTGGGATCGAATACCCGGACCTCCGCGCCGGTTTCCCGGGCCAGTTCTTCGGGCGAAAGGTTGTCCAGGAACAGGTCCCCGGCGTCTCTCAAGGTCACCGAGGGGAGGTATACCCGCCGGATCGTTCCCCTTTGCCGGAGCGCCCTCAGGATGTCCCTCCCCCCCAGCAGCCCCGTCACGTTGACGCTTCTTCCCATGAGGCGGTTCTCGACGGCGACCGCCTCGAACCTCGCGCCGGCTCGCCGCGAAAACTCCGCCAGGAAGGGCTTAACATACCCCCGCGGGGAGTACCCCGTGACGACCGCCCCTCCCGTGCCGGCCGGCTTCCAGCGTTTCCGCCGGAAGACCGCCCTTGCGTCGTCCTCGAACCTCCGGAGAAGGCCCACGCCGTTCCCGATCTGCGCGAACGATCCGTACGACTTCCTTCCCGGGATCTCCTTCTTCGCGATCAGGTAATATTCGTCGGCGGCGACCGCGAACGGCTCCCCTCCCGACCTTCCCGCGACGCGCCGGATCTTCTCCAGCAGGGCGAGCGTATCGACCGCCTCCTTTCGGCCGACCGGGCGCAGCGGCGGCAGCCCCTCCCGGTGCGAGGTAAGTCCCACCGGCACCACGGCGACGGTGGCAAGCCCCGGACGAAGAGGCATCAGCGAACGGATGGTCCGCTCCAATTCCTCGCCGTCGTTGATCCCGGGGCAAACGACGATCTGTCCGTGCAGGACGATCCCTCCGTCGACGAGCCGCCTCATCACGCTCATGATATCGGCAATTTCGGGATTCCCCAGCATCCTGCGGCGCAGTTCGGCGTCCGTGGTATGGATCGACACGTAGAGGGGAGAGAGACGGTATGCAAGGATCTTCCGCAGCTCTTCCCCGGAGATGTCGGAAAACGTCACGTACTGCCCGTGGAGGAAGGAAAGCCGGACGTCTTCATCCTTGACGTAGAGGTTGCGCCGCAGCCCGCGCGGAAGCTGGTGGACGAAACAAAAGATGCATTTGTTCCGGCAACGCTTTACCCGGATCGGCTCGGGGAAGATCCCCAACCCCGCCCCGCCGGGCCGGAACTCCTTCTCCGCCGCCGTTCCCGCGGGAGTCGCCCATCGAAGCCGGAAACGGCTGCGGCTCGTATGGAAATGCAGGTCCAGAAGGTCGAAGACCGGCTCCCCGGAAACGGAAACGATGCGGTCGCCCGGCGCGATCCCGGCGCGCGCAGCGATGCTGCCGGCCGCCACGGACTCGACGCGCACCCCCACGGTGCGCTCATTCATGGGAAATCTTCCGCATGCCGATGAAGAGGTATTGAAGTCCGGACACCGTCGTGGTCAGCGCGCACAGGCCCACGACGACGGCGGTCGCCGCCGCCTCCGTTCCCGGCGCGGCCTGCCCGACCTCCGGGAATGCCCGCACGGCGAGGAAATAGATCACGGTGAGAACCTGAACGAAGGTGTTCGTCTTGCTGGCGACCGTCGTCCGGATCCTGCCCGATCCGTGAAGCAGGAGGATGAGGACGCTTCCGACCAGGATGAACAGGTCGCGGCTGATCACCAGGACCGCAAGCCAGACCGGTAGGATCTTCACGTAGGCGAGCACGACGAAGGCGGTCGCCATCAGCAGCTTGTCGGCGATCGGGTCCAGGTAGAACCCCACGACGGTCCGCTGCCGCAGCTTGCGCGCCAGCAGGCCGTCCAGCGCGTCGCTGAGCCCGCAGACGGCGAACACGATCAGCGAGCGGCGTACCCTCCCCGTGATGAGGAAATGGGCGAACAGGGGCACGAGAAGAACCCGGAACGCGGTGAGGGCGTTCGCGATGTTGATCAGGCGGGCTTCGTCAAACCGTTCCCGCCCCAACGGGGCGTGCATATTCCTCCTTCCACGGCCCGGATCAGCGTTTCCAGCCCTACCCCGGTTTTTGCGGAGATGCGGATCCCGCCCTCCGGCATGCGGCCTCCCGCCGTTCCAAGGTCCGCCTTGTTGACCGCCATGACGGCGGGCTTCTCATGGAATTTCAGCGCGGCAAGGATCTTGTGGACGGATGCGATATTGTCCTCCATCCGCTCCGAGCTGCCGTCCACCACGTGGATCAGCAGGTCCGCCTCCCCGATCCCCTCCAGGGTGGCGAGAAACGCCTCGCGCAGCTCGTCCGGAAGGTCATGGATGAACCCCACCGTATCCACCAGGATCGCTTCCTTCCCTCCCGGAAGAACGACCTTGCGCGCCGTGGGGTCCAGCGTCGCGAAGAGCCGGTCCGCGACGAACACCTTTGCCCCCGTCAAGCGGTTGAACAGGGTCGATTTCCCCGCGTTGGTATATCCCACCAGCGCCAGGACCGGGAAGCCGACCTCCTTCCGCCTTTGGTAATGGATCTTCCGGGTCCGGCGGACCTCGTCGAGCTCGCGCTCGATCTGCCGCAACTGCGTCCGGATCCTCCGCCGGTCCTCTTCCAGCTTCTTCTCGCCCGGGCCGCGGGTCCCGATCCCTCCGCCCAAGCGGGACAGCTCCCTTCGTCCCCCGATCAGCCGCCCCAAGCGGAACGAATGCTGCGCCAGCTCCACCTGCAGCTTTCCTTCCCGCGTCCGCGCGCGCTGGGCGAAGATGTCCAGGATCACCTCTCGCCGGTCGAGGACCTTCACCTCCAGTTCCTTCTCCAGGAGCACCTGCTGCTTCGGCCGGAGCAGGTTCTGGAAAACGACGAGATCGACGCCGTTCTCCCTCACCGTATCCTTGAGCCGCTCCAGCGTCCCCTTTCCGACGAGGGTCGCCGGGTTTTCCGAGGCCACCGCCTGGGTCTGCCCGCCCTTCACGACGCCTCCGGCCGACTCGACGAGGCTTTTCAGCTCCGCCAGCAGGTCGGGAGGCGCGTGTACCCCGGCCGCCGGCCGCCGCTTCCTCTCCACCCATACCAGCCACGCGTTTTCCGTGGATCCCCCTGGCGGCGGCATCAGTGGAGATGCAGCATGTCGTACCCGAACCGGGAGCGAAGCTCGCGGGCAAGTTCCAGGGAGGGGGTGACTCCCGTCCCGTCCGGCAGCGCGACCACGGCCTCGAACTCCCCGTCGCGCAGCAGGTGCAGGAACCCCTTTTTCCCTCCGCTGTGCCGCTCGATCATGCGTCGCAGCTCGGAAATGTCGGAAGGCGCCATCCGTTCGAGATTCACCTGGAAATGGACCGATTTCGCCAGCCGCTCCCGGACGTTCTTCATGAGGAAGATCTCCTCTGCGAGCAGCTTGGAGGAGTTCTCGTCCGAATCGACCCTTCCCAGAAGTAAGATCGGCTCGTCCGAGGAAAGGGCGCCCAGGGAAGCGCGATACGTCTCCGGAAAGACGACCACCTCGATGATCCCTTCGAGGTCCTCGAGGCGAAGGATCGCCATCGCGTCGCCCCGTTTCGTCGTTTTTTTCTTAAGGTCGCTCACGACCCCGCCGATCTTGATCTCGGTCCCGGGCCTCAACGTTCCGATCCTGGAGGAGGTGACGTTGGCGAACAGCGCGATCTCTTCCGCGAAGGAGTCCAGGGGGTGCCCGGTGATGTAGAATCCCAGCGTCTCCTTCTCCGCGTCGAGCCGCTCCCTCCGGGTCCACGCGGGGGCCGCCGCCGCGCCCGCCTTCCCTTCCTTCGCGGGCTTCTTCGTTTCCCCGGGGCCTCCGAACAGGGCGAACTGGCCGGATTCCTTCCGCCGCGTCTCTTCCTGGGCGTCCTCCATCAGGGACGGCAGCGTCACGAACAGACGCCCCCGGTCCGAATCGAGGGAATCGAACGCTCCCGCCTTGATGAGACTTTCCAGCGCCCGCTTGTTCACCTTCCTCAGGTCCACGCGTGACAGGAAGTCGGCCGACGAAGCGAAGGGCTCTTCCCCCCTGGCCTCGCGGATCGCCTGGATCGCGGACTCGCCGATCCCCTTGATCGCCGAAAGGCCGAACCGGATCGCCTTCCCGGCGGGGTAAAAAGCGAACCGGGACTCGTTGACGTCCGGCGGGAGGATCGGGATCCCCTTCTCGCGGCAGTGGTTGATGTACCGGATGATCTTGGAGGTGTCGCCCGACTCCGACGTCATCAGGGCGCAGAAATATTCCACCGGGTAGTGCGCCTTGAGATACGCGGTCTGGTAGGCGACCATGGCGTAGGCCGCGCTGTGCGACTTGTTGAACCCGTACTCGCCGAACTGCGCGATCTGCTCGAACAGCGCCTGCGCCTTGTTCCCCGGGATGCCGTTCTTCGCCGCCCCCTTGAGAAAGCGCTCCTTCTGCTTCTCCATGAGGGCGGTGTCCTTCTTCCCCATCGCCTGCCGGAGGACGTCGGCCTCCCCCATCGAGAACCCGGCCAGGGTCACGGCGATCTGCATGACCTGTTCCTGGTAGACCATGACGCCGTAGGTGTCCCGCAGGATCTCCTCCAGCTGCGGGAAGGGGTAATCGGTCTTTTTCCGCCCGTGCCTGCGCTCGATGAAGTCTTCCACCATGCCGCTCTGGAGGGGGCCCGGGCGGTAGAGCGCCACGGCGTGGATCAGGTGCGCGAACACTTCCGGCTTGAGCCGGGTGAGAAGGTCCGTGAACCCGCCGCTTTCGCACTGGAAGACCCCCGGGGTGTCCCCCCGGGAGAGCATCGCGTACGTATCGGCGTCGTCCATGGGGATGGTCGAAAGGTCCGGCTCCTCCCCCCGCTCCCGCAGCAGCGCCAGGGTGTCGTGGATCGCCGTCAGGGTCCGCAGGCCCAGCACGCCGAACTTCACCAGCCCGACCCGCTCGATGTCCTTCATGGAAAACTGCGCGGTGATGTCGCCGTTGGAGCTCCGGTAGAGGGGGACGTATTCCGTGCTCGGCCTGTTCGCGATCACCACCCCCGCGGCGTGCGTGGACGCGTGCCGCGAGAGCCCCTCGATCGACCGCGCGTACTCGAACAGCTCCCCCACCTTCGGGTTTTCCTGGATGGCCTCCTTGAGCCGCGGCTCCACCTGCAGCGCCCGGTCGATCGTCATCCCCAGGTCCGGCGGGATCAGCTTCGCGATCCGGTCGACTTCCGCGTAGGGCATCTCGATGACTCTCCCCACGTCCCGGACCGCCGCGCGGGCCTTCATCGTCCCGAAGGTGATGATCTGGGTGACGTTCTCCTCCCCGTACCGCTCCTTGATGTACCGGATGACCTCGTCCCGCCGCTCCTTGCAGAAGTCGCAGTCCACGTCGGGAAGACTGATCCGCTCGGGGTTGAGGAACCGCTCGAAGAGCAGCCCGTAAGGGATCGGGTCGATCTCCGTGATCCGCAAGGCGTACGCGGCGAGGCTTCCCGCGGCGCTCCCCCTGCCCGGCCCCACGGGGATCCCGGTCTCCTTGGCGTGCCGGATGAAGTCCCAGACGATCAGGAAGTACCCGGAAAAACCGCTGCTCGCGATGACCGAAAGTTCGAAATCCAGCCGTTTCCGGTAGACCGCCTCGTCCTCCGCGGAGATCGTTTCCCCCCGCTTCCGCTTCTCCTGGAACCGGCGGGCGAGCCCGTCGACGCAGAGCTTCCGGATATATTCCTCGGAGGTCAGCCCCTCCGGGACCTGGAACGCGGGGATCTTGTTGACCCCCAGTTCGAGCGTGACCTTGCACCGCTCGGCGATGGCCATCGTGTTCTTCAGGGCCTCGGGGGCGATCTTCCCGAACGCGACGTCGAACTCGTCGGCGGACTTGACGTAGAACTGGTCGCTGCCGAACCGCATCCGGTCGGCCGCCCCGATCGTCTTCCCCGTCTGCAGGCAGAGGAGGACGTCGTGGACCCGCGCGTCCCCGCGCTCGAGGTAGTGGCAGTCGTTCGTGGCGACCAGCGGGGTCCCCGTCCTGCGGGCGAGGTCGACCAGCTCCTTGTTCGCCTTGTTCTGCTCCGCGAGCCCGTTGTCCTGGATCTCGAGGAAGAATCTCCCGTCCCGGAAGATCTCTTTGTACGCATCGACGGTTTCGGCGGCCGCCTTCGCACCTTCCTGCATCAGCGTCCGCGGGATCTCCCCCTGGAGGCAGGCCGACGTGGCGATCAGCCCCTCCGCGTATTCCCGGAGGATCTCCCGGTCCACGCGGGGCTTGTAATAGAACCCCTCCACGTGGCCCATGGAAACCAGCCGG
>JACRMU010000001.1 GCA_016219515.1 Deltaproteobacteria bacterium | reverse complement strand
CGCCACCGCTTGCTGCGGGATCGAGGTGATGGGGGCGTTCGGCACGCACTACGACATGTCCCGGTTCGGCGCCGAGGTGGTGCGCTTCTCCCCCCGGCAGGCCGACATGCTGCTCGTCGCGGGGACGATCAACTACAAGATGGCGCCGGTCCTCGTCCGCATCTACGAGCAGATGCTGGAGCCGAAGTGGGTCGTGGCGATGGGGGCGTGCGCGTCGTCGGGCGGGTTCTACAACAACTACACCGTCCTTCAGGGGATCGACAAGGTCATCCCCGTGGACGTGTACATCCCCGGCTGCCCTCCGAACCCGGAGGGGATCATCGACGCCGTGGTGGCCCTGCAGAAGATGATGGAAACGGGCGCCCCGCGCGCCTCGGAACGCTGGCCGATCAAAATCTGAAGACGGACGGTAGATGACGGAGACGCGCCAAAGCATCGTGCTTTCGAAGCTGGCCGAGAAGTTCGGCGACGCGGTCGTATCGACGCACTCCGACTTCGGGGACGACACGGCCCTCGTCCGGCGGGAGAGAATCGTCGAGATCTGCACCTTCCTGCGCGACGACCCGGACTGCCGTTTCGACTTCGGAATGGACCTGACCGGCGTGGACTACCTGGGCGAGGTCCCCCGATTCGAAGTCGTGTACCACCTCTATTCGCTGGAGAAGAAGCAACGGGTGCGGATCAAGGTCCGCCTCCACGAGGAGGACCCGGCGATCGACTCGGTGGCCGCGGTGTGGCCCGGGTTGAACTGGTACGAGCGGGAAGCGTTCGACATGTACGGCATCGTCTTCCGCAACCACCCGAACCTGAAGAGAATTCTTTTGTACGAAGCGTTCGTCGGCCACCCGCTGCGCAAGGACTATCCGAAGGCGAAGCGCCAGCCCACGCTGGGACCGCAGGAGTAGGGGAGCGATGGCGGATATCGCAACGACATCGAAGGGGAGCGGGAAGCTCGACATGCAGGCCGAGCCGGTGATCCTGAACATCGGCCCGTCGCACCCCGCCACGCACGCCACCCTGCGCTTCGTCGCGGAGCTGGACGGGGAGACCCTCCTCAAGCTCACCCCGGAGTTCGGCTATCTCCACCGCGGGTTCGAGAAGGAGTCGGAGAACGCCACCTGGACGCAGGTGGTCCCGTACACCGACCGGCTGAACTACGTCTCCCCCTTGATGAACAACGTCGGGTACGCGATGGCCGTGGAGAAGCTGTGCGGGATCGAGATCACGGAGCGTAGCAAGTACATCCGCGTCCTCATCTGCGAGATCTCCCGGATCATCGACCACATGGTGTGCATCGGCACGAACATGGTCGACCTCGGGGCGCTGACGAACTTCTGGTACTTCTGGAAGCCCCGCGAAGAGGCCTACATGCAGCTGATCGAGCCCCTGTGCGGGCAGCGGCTCACGACCGCCTACACGCGGATCGGCGGGGCGATGTGCGACCTGCCGGAGGGGTGGGTCGAGAAGTGCCGCAACGTCTGCAAGAACTCGTTCCTGCCGGCGATCAAGGACGTAAACGCCTTGCTCACGAAGAACCGGATCTTCATCGACCGGACGATGGGCGTCGGCCCGATCTCGAAGCAGGACGCGATCGCGCTGGGATTCACCGGCCCGTGCCTGAGGGCGGCGGGCGTTCCCCTCGACCTGCGGAAGGACGAGCCGTACCTGGTCTACGACCGGTTCGACTTCGACGTTCCCGTCGGGGAGCAGGGCGACACGTGCGACCGGTACATGGTGCGGATGGAGGAGATGCGGCAATCGGTGCGGATCATCGAGCAGGCGCTCGACCAGCTGCCGGGCGGCCCGGTGAACATCGACGACACGCGCTACGTCCTCCCCGACAAGACGCTGGTCTACACGACCATCGAAGCGCTGATGCAGCATTTCAAGTTCATCATGGAAGGGATCCAGGTTCCCGCCGGCGAGGTCTACTCGGCCACCGAGGCGGCCAACGGGGAGCTGGGCTACTACATCGTGAGCAGGGGGGGCAAGGGACCGTACAAGATCAAGGTCCGGCCGCCCTGCTTCAACATGTTCCAGGGGATGCCGCTTTTGTGCGAGGGGCAGATGATCGCCGACCTCATCGCGACGCTGGGCAGCGTCAACATCATCGCGGGGGAGCTCGACCGGTGAGCGTGGCCTTTTCCGAGAGCGCGCGCAGGGAGTTCGATCGCCTGCTGACCCGGTATCCGGACAAGGAGGCGGCGATCCTGCCGACGCTCTACATCGCCCAGCGGGAATTCGGGTACGTCTCCGACGATGCGATCGTATACGTGGCGGAGCTTTTGGGGGTCACCCCGGCGCGGATCGAAGGGGTGGCGACCTTCTACACCATGTACAACCGGAAGCCGGTGGGAAAGTACCACGTGCAGATCTGCCGCAACATCTCCTGCTCGCTTTTGGGGGCGGAGCACCTGATCGAGCACGTGTCGAAGAAGCTGGGGATCCGGCCCGGCGAGACGACGCCGGACGGGAAGTTCACGCTGACCAAGGCGGAGTGCCTCGGGAGCTGCGGGACCGCCCCGGTGATAGCTGCGGGACCGCCCCGGTGATGCAGGTCAACGACGACTACCACGAGAACCTGACCGAGGAGAGCATCGACGCCCTCCTCGGCCGGCTCCCGTAACGAGGGAAGACGCGCAGACGGCGATGGAAACGATCCTCACCACCCATTTCGCGAACGAGCGGTACCGCCACGTGGATACGTACGTGGAGCTGGGAGGATACTCGGCGCTCCGCAAGGCGCTCGCGATGGAGAAAAGCCGGATCGTCGACGAGGTGAAGAAGGCGAACCTGCGCGGCCGCGGCGGCGCGGGCTTCCCGGCCGGGGTCAAATGGGGCTTCCTCCCGAAGGACCTCTCCCGCCCCCGGGTCCTGGTGGTCAACGCGGACGAGGGGGAGCCCGGGACGTTCAAGGACCGCCAGATCATGGCCTACGCGCCGCACCTCCTCGTCGAGGGGATCGCCATCTCCTCCTTCGCGATGACGATCCATACGAGCTACATCTACATCCGGGGGGAGTTCGTCCGCGAGGCGAACGTCCTGGAAGAGGCGATCGCCGAGGCGTACGCGAAAGGATTCCTTGGGAAGAACATTCTGGGCTCCGGCTTCGACATCGACGTCACCGTCCACCGGGGGGCGGGCGCCTACGTCTGCGGCGAGGAGACCTCCCTCATCAACTCCCTCGAAGGGAAGCGCGGGTGGCCCCGGATCAAGCCCCCCTTCCCGGCCTCTGTCGGAGCGTTCGGCCTTCCCACGATCGTGAACAACGTGGAGACGATCGCCGACGTTCCGTGGATCGTCACCCACGGCGGGGAGAAGTTCGCCGCCATGGGGGTGGAGAAGAACGGCGGCACGCGCCTGGTCGGCGTCTCCGGCGCCGTGAACCGGCCCGGCGTCTACGAACTCCCGTCGGGCGTGAGCCTGCGGGACATCATCTACACGCACGCGGGAGGGATCAAGGACGGCAAGGCGCTAAAGGCGGTGATCCCCGGGGGCTCCTCCACTCCGGTGCTGCGCCCCGACGAGATCGACGTGCCGTTCGACATCGAGTCGATGGCGAAGATCGGGACGATGCTGGGATCGGGCGGCGTCATCGTGATCCCGGAAGGGGCCTGCATGGTCCGCGCCCTCCTGGTCCTGATGAACTTTTACGCGCACGAGTCGTGCGGTCAATGCACCCCGTGCCGCGAGGGGACCGGCTGGCTGGCGAAGATCGTGCGGCGGATCGAGAACGGACAGGGGCGCGAGGGGGACGTGGAGCTCATCCTCGACGTCGGCGACAACATGATGGGCAGGACGATCTGCCCGCTGGCCGACGCGGCGGTGATGCCCGCCCAGTCGTTCCTCTGGAAGTTCCGCGAGGAGTTCGACCGGCACATCCAGGACAAGAAATGCCGCCGCGAACCAAATCGGGGTCGAGATCCCCCATTACTGCTACCACCCCAAGCTCTCCATCGCGGGGAACTGCCGGATGTGCTTAGTGGAGGTGGAGAAGTTCCCCAAGCTGCAGATCGCCTGCAACACCGTGGCGACCGAGGGGATGGTGGTCCGCACCGACACGGAGAAGGTCCGGAAGGCCGTCACCGGGGTCCTCGAGCTCATGCTGATCCACCACCCGGTCGACTGCCCCATCTGCGACCAGGCGGGGGAGTGCGGCCTGCAGAACTACTACATGAAATACGGGCTGCACAAGAGCCGGTACGACCTCGAGGACAAGGTCCACAAGAAGAAGGTGCAGGACATCGGCGGGCAGATCGTCCTGGACGCCGAGCGGTGCATCCTCTGTTCGCGCTGCGTCCGGTTCCTGCAGGAAATCACGAAAACGGGCGAAATGGAGTTCTTTCAGCGGGGCGACCACTCCGAGATCTCGATCTTCCCCGGGCGGAAGCTTTCCAACGACTACACGGGGAACCTGGCCGACATCTGCCCGGTGGGAGCGCTGACGAACAAGGACTTCCGGTTCAAGTGCCGGGTCTGGTTCTTAAGCAGCATCGAGTCGGTCTGCCCGGGGTGCGCCAACGGCTGCAACGTGGAGACCTACTTCAAAGGGGACATCCTGTACCGCCTGAAGCCGCGCCGCAACGACGCCGTCAACCAGACCTGGATGTGCGACTTCGGGCGGGTGGAATACCGGAAGGCGAACGAGTCGAGGCTGCTGATCCCGATCCTGCGCGAAGGAGGGCAGGCGGTCGCCGCCGCGTGGGATTCGGTCCTCCTCAGGACGGCCCTGCGGTTCCGCGAGGAGGCGGAGGCGCACGGAGCCGGGTCGGTGGCGGTCATCGCGTCTCCCCAGTCCTCGAACGAAGAGCTGTTCCTGGTGAAGAAGCTGGCCGCGGAGGTCCTGAAGACTGAGAACGTCGGCTTCACCTCCCGCACGCCGGGCGACCGCTTCTCCGACGAGTTCCTCATCAAGGAGGACAAGAACCCGAATTCCAGGGGCGCGCAGCTTCTGGGGCTCACCGAGGAGGGGTTCGGCCGCGCCGTCAAGGCGATCTCGGACGGAAAGGTCCGGGCGCTGCTCCTCTTCGGGAACGTTTTGGCCGATTTCGCCGATGAAAAGATCGAGGCGATCCTGTCCAACGTCCCGTTCGTCGCCCAGGTGGGGACCTGCGAAGGGGCGATCTCCCGGGCGGCGCACGCCGTCCTGCCGTCGGCCTCCTTCGCCGAGAGAGGCGGGACCTTCACCAACTTCGCGGGTCGGGTGCAGCGGTTCCGCGGAGGATTTCCGCCCCGGGGGAAGGCGAAGAACGACATCGAGATCCTCGTTGCACTGGCGAACCGGCTGGGCGCGGACTGGAAGTTCGACGGGGAGGCCTCCGTTTTCAACGCGCTGGCGTCGGCGTCGGCGCCGTTTTCCGGGATGAGCTACGAATCCCTGGGGTTCGAGGGACAGGCCGTTGCGGGAGGGCTGAAATGACCCCCCTCTTCGACATCGGGGTGGCCGTGGCGCGGGTGGCCGTGTTCTTCGCCTTCGTATTCGGGCTCGTTGTGGTCATGACGTGGGTGGAGCGCAAGGGCGCCGCCTACATGCAGGACCGGCGCGGCCCCAACCGGGCGCGCATCCTGGGGATAACGCTTTTCGGCATGTTCCATCCGCTCGCCGATGCGCTCAAGTTCCTGTTCAAGGAAGACTT
>JACRMU010000027.1 GCA_016219515.1 Deltaproteobacteria bacterium | reverse complement strand
CGAGTGCGTCGAGCAGGGGAAGATCCGGAAAGGGGACCTGGTGTGCCTGGCGGCCTTCGGGTCCGGATTCACCTGGGCGTCCACGCTGATCCGCTGGTAGCGGGAGAACGCTTCTGCGCGTCACGATCCGGGAAATGGAGCGGGCGGACCTCGACGAGGTGATGGCCATCGAGGAGGTCTCGTTTCCCACTCCTTGGTCGCGGACGCTTTTCGAGGAGGAGATCGGCAGGTCGTTTTCGGACGCCCTCGTCGCCGTCTCTCCGGAAAGCGGGGAGGTCCTGGGATATGCTGTCTGCTGGATCGTCGCGGACGAGTCCCACCTGCTGAACATCGCCGTCCGGCCGGATGCGCGCGTGCAACGGGTGGGAACGGCGCTCCTCCGGGAATGCATCCGCAGGGGCGCAAGGGCAGGGGCGGACCTGATCCACCTGGAAGTGCGCGCCGGGAACCGGGCCGCACTTCGGTTGTACGCGCGGGACGGATTTTCCTTCCGGGGGATCCGGAGAGGGTACTACACGGACACGGGGGAGGACGCCATCCTCCTTTCGAGGGAGCTGCGGGAATCGGATGCCACATAACCGAATGCAATTCATGGCGGGCAGGATCCTGCGGAACGAGCCGCACGGGGAGATCTTCTATCGCCTGGAGGTCTCCGTGCCCGGGCCGGTCGAGTTCACGCCCGGCCAGTTCGCCATGGTTTCCGGGTGGCCGGGGAACGACCCGCTCCTTCCGAGGCCGCTGGCGATCTTCCATTCGAGGAGCGCGCCGAAGGGGAAATGCGCGGTCGAGTTCGTCTACAAGGTCGTGGGCAGGGGAACCGCGCTGTTGTCCGGAATGCACCCCGGGGAGCCGCTCTCCCTCACGCTGCCTTTGGGGCGGGGCTTCGACCTGAAAAAGGGGGGGCGGCTCTACTGGCTCGTGGGCGGCGGCGTCGGTTTTTCCACCGTCTTTCCCGCGGCGGCCGCCCTCGCGTGGCAAAAGGCGGAGTTCGAGATGTTCCTGGGGAGCCGCACCCGCCAGCAGCTTCCCCCGAAGGAGCTGACGCCCGCCGGCCCGGCGCCGGGCCGCGTCCACCTGTGCACCGAGGACGGGACGGCCGGGTTTTACGGACGGGTCACCGACGCGGTGCGGGAGCGGATGGCGTCCCTCTCCGCCGCCGCGGCCTCCCGGCTGACGATCCTGGCCTGCGGGCCGCGGGAGATGCTCAAGGAGCTTGCTCTCGCCGCGGCCGATCGCGGCGCGGAGATGCAGGCGTCGCTGGAAAACCACATGGCGTGCGGCTTCGGAGTCTGCTGGGGCTGCGTCGTCGCCCTGCGGGACGGGGAAGGCACCGCCTACCGGCGGGTGTGCAAGGAGGGGCCTGTGTTCGACGCCCGGGAGGTCGTGTGGTGAAACCGGACCTGTCCGTATCGCTCGGTCCCCTGCGGGTCAAGAATCCCGTGATGAGCGCCTCGGGGACCTTCGGCTACGGGCTCGAGTATGTCCCCTTCTACGACATTTCCCGGCTGGGCGCCGTCGTGGTGAAGGGGCTGTCGCTGGCGCCGACGGCGGGCAACCCGCCGGGACGCATCGTAGAGACGTCCTCCGGCATGCTGAACGCCATCGGCCTCCAGAACATCGGAGTGGAGCGGTTCGTGGCGGACGTCGTGCCGCGGCTGGAGGATGCGGGCGCCGCGTACGTCGCGAACATCTACGGAAAGACGCCGGAGGAGTACGAGGCGGTGGCCCGCCGCCTTTCGGAGGTTCCCTCCCTGGCCGCGATCGAGGTGAACGCATCCTGTCCCAACGTCAAGGAAGGCGGGATGGCGTTCGGGTCGACGCCGGAGGGGATTGCGCGGCTCACGGCGAGGGTGCGGCAGGCCACGGG
>JACRMU010000026.1 GCA_016219515.1 Deltaproteobacteria bacterium | reverse complement strand
GGGGAGCAGGGCGTTCCGCGTCGCGTGCCGGAACATCACCTGGCGCTCCTGCAGCCCCTTCGCCTTCGCGGCGGCGATGTAGTCCTGCCGGATCACCTCCAGCATGTTGGAGCGCATGTATCGGGAGAGGCCGGCGAGTCCCCCGAAACCGGCCAGGAAGACCGGCAGGACCAAGTGCCTCGCCCTGTCCCACGCCTTCCCGGCAAGGGAGAGCGAATCGTGCTCCAGCGAGACCAGCCCCGAGATGGGAAGCCAGCCCAGCTTCACTCCGAACAGGATCATGAGGAGCAGGGCGAGCCAGAACGTGGGGACGGCGAAACCGGTGAAGACGGTCACCGTCGAGATCCGGTCGAACCAGGAGTCCTTCCGGACCGCGGAGTAGATCCCCAGCGGGATGGCGACAAGGAAGATCAGCCCCATGGAAAGGACGTTGATCGTAAGGGTGACCGGGATCCTCTCCTTGATCTTCTCGGAGACCTGCCTCCCGTCGGGTGCGAAGCTCTCGCCGAAGTCGAGCGTCGACATCCGCACGAGCCAGCGCCCGTACTGCACGTGGATCGGCTGGTCGAGGCCGTAGTAGCGCACCATCCGCTCCCGGTACTCCGCCGTGGCCTTGGGGTTCAGGTCGGCGGCGACGCTGATCGGCCCCCCGGGGGCCAGGTGGATGGCGAGGAACGACAGGAGGCTGATCCCGACCAGCATTACCGGGATTACGATAAGCCGTCGTACGACGTACCGGAGCATCGCGCCCCCGTCACTGGAAAGAGGTGTACTTCTGCTCGGCCCTGGGCACGTACCACTTGATGAAGTTGTATCCGATCCCCGCGGGAGCGGGCTCCATCCCCCGGAACCGCCTGTGGAAGACCGGCAGCGCCTCCGGGGCGTAGAGGAAGACGTAGGGCTGCTCCTCCGCCAGGATCTCCTGGAACCGGAAATACGCCTTCTTCCGCTTCTCCATGTCGAAGGTGCGGCGTCCTTCCTCGAGAAGCCGGTCCACCTCGGCGTCGGCGAACCCCACGTGGTTCAGTTCGTCGGGGCCCGTCTTGGTGGAACTCCAGATGTCGAACTGGTCCGGCTCGGGGCCCGTCGACCACCCGAGGATCAGGGCGTCGAACTTCCGCTTCTTGACGAACTCGTTGATGAAGGCGGCCCACTCCAGCGTCCGGATCTCCATCTTGATCCCCACGGCGGCCAACTGCTGCTGGACGATGGCGGCCGTCTTGGAACGGCTCTCGTTTCCCGCGTTGGTGAGGACGGTGAAGACGAACTTCCGGCCGTCCTTCGCCATCGTCCCGTCCGCGCCGGGCTTCCATCCCGCCTCCGCGAGGAGCGCCTTCGCCTTCGCCGGATCGTGGGGGTACTTCCGCACGTCGGGGTTGTACACCCAGTGGCCGGGCTTGTACGGCCCCGTGACCTCCTGCCCCAGCCCGAAGAGGACGCCGTCGATCAGCTCCCTCTTGTTGATCGCGTGCGCGATCGCCTGCCGAACCCGCTTCTCCTTGAAGAAAGGATGGTCGAGGCGGAAGCCGAGGTAGGTATAGATGAACGCAAGATAGCGGTACTTCCGGAAATTCTTCCGGAACTCCTCCGTGTCCGTCTGCTTGGAATATTGCAGCGGAGTGAGCGTCATCTGGTCGATGCCGCCCGACTTGAGCTCGAGGAACATGGTGGCCTGGTCGGGGATGACGCGGGTGACGACCCGGGTAATGTACGGCTTCCCCTCGAAGTAGTCCGGGTTCGCCTCGAAGACGATCTTCTCCCCCGGCTTCCACTCGACGAATTTGTACGGCCCCGTCCCGACCGGGCGCGATTTGTTCAAGGGGCTCTGCTTGATGTCCGGGTATTTTTCGAGAAGGTGCTTCGGAAGGATGTTCAATCCCCAGGATTCCATGGAGGGGGCATACGGCTTGTCGTATTCCACGATGACGGTATAGGGGTCCGGGTTGGTCACCCGCCGCACCTGCTTGAAGGCTTCCCCGTACGCGGTGGGTGTCTTCGGGTCGATCATCTTCCGGTAGGTGAACATAACGTCGTCGGAGGTGAATGCGACGTTGTCGTGCCACTTCACGTTTTTCCGGAGCCGGAAGGTGATCTTCTTCCCGTTGGGGGACACCTCCCAGGACTCGGCGAGTTCCCCCTCCAGCTTGAGGTTCTTGTCGTACCGGACGAGGCCGTTGAAGATGTAGTTCGCGGCGCTGTGGGAGGCGGAGTCGCTCGTCACCGCCGAAAGGAACCCGCTGACGTCCCCGTTGCTCCCCTCCACGAGCGCATCGCCGTGGGCCGGCGCCTCCTGCGCTCCGGCGGCTCCCGTACCGGGGGCCTCCTTTTTCTCCCCGGAACATCCGGCGGCAAGGAAGGCCGACAGGGCAAGCACGGCAAGAAGGAGAAGCGATCGCCTCATTCCACGTCCCTCCGCAACACGATCTTCGATCCCGAAACTTCGATCTTCACCACGGGCGGCGGCCCCGGCGCTTCCCGCCCCGGGTAGGAAACCGCCACCCGCCTTCCCCGGAACCTGTACTCCGCGCGCGACAGGAACCGGCGGGACGGATCGGAGAAAAGGGTTTGCCGTTCGTCTTCCAGGACCCACTCCCCCTCCGGCGTCCTGCCCGGTTCCCCTCCTTCGACGGAATACCCGGGCGCGCCGGAAAGGATCCGTCCCAGGGAAACCGGCCCCGCCGGCGCCTGGGCGAGGTTCGGAACCGGGAAATCGCCTGCGGCATCGCCCCGGAAGATCGTCACGCTCCCTCCGTCGTTGAGAAGGAACAGGACCGGGCCGCCCAGGGAGTCGTAGAATCCGACGGTCTCCTCGGCGGAAGTCCTCGAGCTCACCCCGGCGACGAACGGATACACGCGGCCGGAAACCTCGGCGACGCCGGAAAAGGAAGCTTCGATGGGAAAGAAAACCGCGGCGGCCGCCGCGAAGAACTCATGGGCGCCCCGCGCCTCCTCCCCCGCGATACGATGGCGGGCCGGAGCGCATCCGGCGGCCAGGATCAGCGCCGAAGCGACCCAGCAGGCCGTTGCCGCGGCGAGGAACCGGTGGTGGCCCGCCTTATTTCGCGGGCGTCGCCTCTTTGACCCGGCTGAGCTTATTCCTGACTTCCTCCGGCTTCTCGTGCCCCTTCGCGATCGCCTTCTCGAAGGATGCGGCGGCCTCGCTCCCCTTCCCCTCGCTCACCAGGACGTCCCCCAGGTGCTCGAGCACCACCGGGTCGTCCGGGACCAGCGTAAGCGCCCGTCGCAGCTCCGCCTCCGCGCGCGCGAAGTCCCCCTGCCGATAGTGCACCCAGGCCAGGCTGTCGATGAAATAGCCGTCGTTGGGCCGGATCTCCAGCGCCCGGAGGATCAGCGCCTCCGCCTCCTTGAGGTTCACGTTCCGATCGGCGTACGAATATCCCAGGTAGTTGAGGGCCACGGCGTGGCGCGGGTCGATCTCGATCGCCTTCCCCATCGATGCGGCCATCTTCTCGAAGTCCCCCATCTTGTCGTAGACGACGCCCAGGGAAAAGAGGGGCGCGGGGCTCTTGGGGTCCTTCGCAACCGCTTCGGTGAGGAGGGCAACCGCCTCCTTATACTTCTTCGCCTCCTCGAGCTGCCCGCCCAGGAACACCATCAGCGCGACGTCCTCGGGGAACTTCGCCCGAAGCTTCCGCGTCACCGCGATCGCCTCGTCCGGCTTCTTGGCACGGCCCAGCGTCATCGCCAGGTGGAGCATCGCCTCCCGGTAGACCGTCGCGGATTCGGGGATCCCCCGGAACTGCTCCTCCGCCTCGGCCAGCATCCCCTTTTCCTGGTAGGTGGAGCCCAGGAAGAAGCGGACCTGGAAGTTCTCCGGCTTCGCCGACAGGACGAAGCGGAACTCGTTGATGGCGTCGTCGAACCGGTCCCGCTCCAGGTAGAGAATGCCCAGCCTCGTCCGGAACTCCAGGTTGTCGCTGGAGAACTTCTTGAGCTCCTCGTACTGCCCGACGGCCTGGTCGAGCTTGTTCTCCAGGATCAGGACGCGGCCCAGCCGCTCCCGGATCAACGGATTGTTCGGAGAGATCTCCAGCGCCTTTTTGTACCGCACCTCGGCTTCCGCGTGCTTCCCCATCATCTCCAGGACCCCGCCCGAATCGAGCAGGGCGCCGTCGAAGGCGGGGTGCAGTTCCAGGGCCTTGTCGAAATCCTTGAGGGCGTCCGGAAGCTTCCTCTGCGCGGCGAGGAGCCTCCCGCGGTAGTAATAGCCCAGGACCGAGTCCGGATTTTTTTCGATCAGCTCGCCCAGGTACTCCCCGGCCTTCGCGAAATCCCCCTTCTCCGCGGAAAGCGTGGCCAGGTGGACGTAGACCTCGTCGTTCTCCGGGTCTTCCGAAAGGATGCGCCGGTACAGCTCGGCGGCCTTCTCCTTCTCTCCCGTCGTCGCCAGGATTCCCGCGAGCAGGTACCGCGACCGGGTGTTTTCCTCGTCGGCCGACAGCGCTTTTTCCAGCGCCTCCTTCGCCTCCCTCAGCTTCCCCTTCTTGACGAGGACGCTGCCGATTTCGTAAAGGATCGCCGGCTCGTTCTCCGCATACCGGAGCGCCTTCCGGTACGCGTCCAGCGCTGCGTCGAGATTTCCTTCCCGGTAGAAAAGATACCCGGAAAGGAACAGGGAGTAGGCCCTCCCCTGCGCCCGGACGCCCGCCATGCCGCTTCCGTGGAATGCCTGCGCCACTCCGGATAAAAGAAAAAGGGCCAAGGCCCCCAGGAGGAATTTTCTTTTCATCTGCTCCCTCAATAAAAAAACCTGCGATGGATGTATTATACACAAAACCGGATTCGACCGCCTTGTGGCCGGAGAAGACCATGCTTTCGAAGATGCCCATCGAACCGATCCTTTCCGCCCTTCTGTCCCGCGGGGGGGAGTACGGCGAGCTGTTCTACGAGGAGGTCCGCTCCCTCTCGGTTCTCCTGGAGGACGGAAAAGTGGAGCGCGTCCTTTCGGGGACGGATGCCGGCATCGGCATCCGGCTGATTCACCGCGGAAAGACGTTTTACGCGTATACGAACGAGATGGAGCCGCGCACCCTCGCCGCCCTCGCTTCCGATCTCTCCCGGTATGCGGAGGGCGGCGGCGCACCCGTCGCCCTGCCGGCCTCTCCGGCGGCCGCCCGAAGCCCCTCCCCGGTGCGCGTGCCGCCTTCCGCGCGCGGCATCGGCGAAAAAACCGCGCTGGTCACCCTCATGGACCGCGTGGCGAGGGGGGCGTCGCCGGAGATCCGCCAGGTCCGCGCCACGTACGGAGAGGCGGAACGCCGCATCGAGGTGGCGGCGCACCCGTCCGGGTTCGCCTCCGATGCGCAGACGTTCTCCCTGCTGACCGTCCAGTGCGTGGCGGGAGACGGCGGCGGGCTCGCGGCGGGCTACGAGTCCGGGGGGGGGACGGCGGGATGGGAGTTCCTGGAGGAATTCGACCCGGAAGCGCTCGCCCGCAAGGCCGCCCTGCGCGCCGCAAGGAGCCTCTCCGCGCGAAGGATTCCCGGGGGCCGGATGCCGGTCGTCCTCTCCGCGGAGGCGGGCGGGACGATGGTCCACGAGGCGATCGGGCACGGGCTGGAAGCGGACCTGGCGCGGCAGGGGATGTCGGTGTACAGGGACGAGCTGGGGAAGGAAGTGGCAAGCCCTCTCGTTTCGATCGTCGACGACGCCACGGTGCCGTGGAAGCGGGGGTCCTTCGGCATCGACGACGAAGGGACGCCGGGCGAACGGACCGTGCTGGTGGAGAACGGCGTGCTGAAGGGGTTCCTGCACGACCGTCTCTCCGCCATGAAGGAGGGGGGGCGTCCGACGGGGAACGGGCGCCGCGAGTCCTACCGGCACAAGCCGATCCCCCGGATGAGCAACACGATCGAGCCGGTGCGCGGCGCGACGATCACCGGGGACGGCCCGGGGCTGCTCAAGATGATCGACCGTGTGGGTTGCGACCTCGGGTTCGGACTGGGGACCTGCGGCAAGGAAGGGCAAGGCGTTCCCGTGGGGGACGCGCAGCCCACCTTGAGCATCGGGCCGCCCTGGATCACCGTGGGGTAGCGCATTCCCGCTTCCCAATCGCCTCCTGTTGTATATACTGTATGCAGTTTTCCGCCGTTCCTTGGATCCCGGCCGTACGCCGAAAAAAGGAGGGTTGCGATATGCATCCCGGGCGTATCTTCCTGCGATTCATCCTCCCCGCCGCCCTGTTGGCCTGCTTTCTCGTCTCCGGCGCGACCGTTCCCGCTCTTGCCGAGGAGCCGGAGGTCCTGAAAGGGACGGTCAAGTCCATCGAGCCGGGCGTGCTCCAGCTGAAAGACGTGAACTTCAAGGACGAGACCCTGCCGCGCAAGGACGTCAAGGTCCTCTGGGACAAGGAGACCGCCTTCTATTACGGGGGCACCAAGGTGCCCAAGGAGGAGATCGTCCCCGGATGCCTCGTCCTCGTCAAGTGCGTGCAGGCCGGTCCGGAGCGGAAGGCGCTCTCGGTCCGCGTCATCCGGGGGAAAGCACAATAACCCGCATTTCTCCCCGGGCTTCTACTGCGGCGGCGGATACGGGCATGTCTGCTGCGTTGCGCTCGGTCGGGCTCCTCGACGTAGTGTAAACTACGCCTGCGGTGCCCTCGGTCGCGACGCCTTGTATCCACGCCCGTCTCCACCACCTCGTGACGAACCCCGGGGAGAAATGCGGGTTAGGATTTCCGGCCGGAATCGCTCCGGCCCTTCAGTGCACCTCTTAATCCGCCTTTGTCGAGCCGGATAATATTTCCGCACCGGGAGTCTGCCCATTGGTCACCCGCATCCTGGAAGCGCTCGCCTCGCTGATCATCTACGTGATTTCGATGATGGGACTGCCCGGCATCGTTCTCCTGATGGCCATCGAGTCCGCCTGCATCCCCCTGCCCTCCGAGGTGATCATGCCGTTTTCCGGGTACCTCGTCTTCCTGGGGAAGTACTCCCTCTGGTCGGTGGGGCTGGCGGGGGCGATCGGATGCGTGGTGGGTTCCGTGCCGGCGTACTACCTGGGGATGTACGGCGGCCGTCCGCTCATCGAGAAGTACGGAAAGTTCATCCTGCTGTCCCACCATGACCTGGACCTTGCGGACCGCTGGTTCGCCCGGCACGGGGAAGCGACCGTCTTCTTCGCGCGGCTTCTGCCGGTCATCCGGACCTTCATCGCCTTCCCCGCGGGCGTGGCGCGGATGGAGATGAAGCGGTTCATCGCCTATACCTTCGCAGGGTCCCTGCCGTGGTGCCTCGGCCTTGCCTATGTCGGGATGGTCATGGGGGAGAAGTGGCCCACGCTGCGGGAATACTTCCACAAGTTCGACCTGTTGATCGGCGCCGTCCTCCTCGCCGGGATCGTATGGTACGTCCGGCGGCACCTCAAGAACAGCAGGTAGCGGACACCACAAGCCCGGAACCGCTCCCCGGCGAACGCCCTTCCGCTGTAAGATAGGGTACAAAATTTCGGTGCGGGGTTCCGTGCAAAACCGGGCAGCGACCATCCTCGACGTGCTGGAGAAGTCCCGCAAGGGGCTGGCCCTGTATGCCGTCCTGGTGATCTGCCTTTCCTTCGCCTGCTTCTTCTTCTCCGAACCGATCCTGCGTTTCCTCGTCCGGCTCCTGGGCCGCAAGCTGATCGCCTACTCCCCCGCGGAGGGGTTCCTCTCTCTCATCAGCCTGTCGCTGTACTGCGGGATCACGCTCTCGCTGCCCGCGGGCGCCTGGATGATCTGGCGCGGAGCCGTGTCGCGCTGGATGCCGGCATCGAAGGGGTGGGGAGGGCCGGTCATCCTCATCGCCACATGCCTGTTTCTCTCCGGCGTGCTCCTCGGGTATTACGTCCTGCTCCCCTCAGGGATCGGGTTCCTGGTGAGCTTCGAGACGGAAAAGGTCTCCGCCTTCATCTCGGCGCGGAAGTTCATCTCCTTCTGCGGCACCATGCTCCTCGCCCTGGGGCTGGCTTTCGAAGCCCCCCTGATCTCCTATTTCCTGGCGCGGGCGGGGTGGATCACCCCCGGGCTGTTCCGGAAGCGGTGGCGCCATGCCCTCCTGTTCTGCACGATCCTGGCGGCGGTCATCACTCCGACGCCGGACCTCTACAACATGAC
This sequence comes from Deltaproteobacteria bacterium, assembly GCA_016219515.1. Taxonomy (GTDB): domain Bacteria; phylum Desulfobacterota; class Deferrimicrobia; order Deferrimicrobiales; family Deferrimicrobiaceae; genus JAENIX01. The sequence continues at coordinate 11,054 of JACRMU010000026.1, read as the reverse complement.
CCTGATGGTCCTTCCCCTGCTGGGGCTCTACTTCGTGAGCTTCGGCGTCGTCGTCCTCGTCGACAAGACGCGGAAGCCCCCGGAGGCGTAGCAACTTCCGCCGGCGCCCCTTACTTCTTGGGGTGCTTCTCGTGCCACCTGCGGAGGGCCTGCTCCAGCTTTTCCTTGTAGACGATGGTGAGGATGACGATGACGACGGCGACCCCCGCCATGAAGAACAGGTGGCCGTATTGCGCGTCCCGCAGGTAATGGCCGCTCAAGGTCAGCAGCAGCGTCCCCAATAACCTCCCCGTGCTCGCGATCGCCAGGAATTCCAGTGTCGAAAGGTGCCCGAGCCCCAGGATGTAGCAGAGGAAGTCTTTCGGAAATCCCGGGATGAGGAAGAGCACGAAAACCAGGACGACGCCCTTGTGATGGAGGAGATAATCGAACCGGCCCATGGTCGCCTTGTCCACGAAACGGTCCGTCAGGGGCCTTCCGAACGCGCGGGAAAGAGAGAACGCGATGTACGATCCGATCGTCAGCCCGATCGTGGACAGCAGCGTGCCCAGGAGAGGACCGTACAGGAACCCCCCGAGAAAGCCGGTCGCTTCGCCGGGGACGGGCGCCGCAACGACCTGGACGACCTGCAGGAAGATGAAGCCGGCGAACCCCCAGGCGCCGAGGGAGTCGATGAAACGGATCAACCTCCCCTTGTCCAGGAAGAACCGGACGGCGTCGGTCTGGTAGGCGGCCACGCTGATCGCGACGAGAACCGCCAGGAACGCAAGCGGCTTCAGCCAGACGTGGTTCTTCTCCTCCGGCGGCATGCCGGTATTATATGGGAAGAGAGGGGCGCAGGGAGAGGGCGATTTCGCGGAAGCGGGCGAACAGACCTTCCGGCAAGGCCGTCGCACCGAACGGAACCCTGCCCAGGTAACGGTCTCCGGCGATCCGCCGGACTTCGTCCCCGTTGGTTTCACGGGAGGGGGAAGGGTCCGGAGACAGGTCGTTCAGGACGACCCCGAACAGCGGGATCCCCTCGGACCGGAGATACCGGATCGTAAGCGTTGCGTGGTTCAGCACGCCGAGCCGGTTCCCGGCGACGAGCAGCACGGGAAAGGAGAGGTCGCGCGCCAGGTCCGCGAACGTGTAGCCGTCGCGAATTTCCACGGCGATCCCCCCCGCTCCCTCGACCAGGACCGCATCCGACGCTTCCGCCGCCGCATCCGCCATCCGCCGGAACCGCTCCGTGTCGATCCGCACCCTTTCCCCGCGGGCCGCGAGGTGGGGAGAAAGGGGAGCCGAGAACGCATACCCGCAGACCGACCCGAGGGGCAGGCGCGGGGCCATCGCATCGCGGAGCGCCGCCGCGTCGGCGGGAAACGGTTCCCCGCCGGGTCCGGCCGCGCACCCCGATTCGACGGGCTTGAGGGGGTGCACGGCAATCCCCGCCGCGGCGAGCCGCCGGCCGAGGAGACACGCGAAGTACGTCTTCCCCGCTCCCGTGTCCGTCCCCGTTACGAGGAGCCGTAGTCCCCGCGAGGAAGCGGCCGGCTCTTTCAACGGAGGGGGCCTTCCGCGGAGAGGACCTCGCGGATCGCCCATCCGGCGGCGTCCGCCAGATCCTCGATTTCCTTTTCCGTGGAAGACAACGGGGGCATGAGCACGATGACGTCCCCGAGCGGCCGGATGATGACTCCCCGTTCCCTCGCCTTCCGGGCGACTCTCTGCCCGATCTTCCGCTCGGACGGAAAACGCTCCTTCGCCGGCCGGTCGGCGACGATCTCGATTCCGGCCATCAGGCCTTTTTGACGGATGTCGCCCACATTGGGGTGCGCGGCAAGGGACGCCAGCGACTTCTCCATCGCCGCGGAAAGTCCCGACACCCGTCCGAGAACGTCCTCCTTCCCGAAGAGGGACAAGGTGCCCAGCGCCGCGGCGCAGCCCAAGGGGTTCGCGGTGTAGGAGTGACCGTGAAAGAAGGTGCGGAACTCCTCGTATCGCCCCAAAAAGCCCCGGTAGATTTCCTCCGTCGTCAACGTCGCCGCCAGGGGGAGATACCCTCCCGTCAACCCCTTGGCCACTGCAAGGATATCCGGAACGACACCTTCGTGGTCGCAGGCGAACATCGCACCCGTGCGGCCGAACCCGGTCGCCACCTCGTCGCAGACAAGAAGGACGCCGCACTCCCGCGTAACGGCGCGCAGGCGGGCCAGGTACCCCTCCGGCATCATCAGCATGCCGGCGGCTCCCTGCACGAGCGGTTCCACGATGGCGGCCGCAAGATGATCCTTCGCATCGCGGACCTCCTTCTCCATGCGATCGGCGCAATACAGGCCGCAGGAGGGCCGGGAAAGGCCGTACGGGCAACGGTAGCAATGGGGGGTCGGCAGCCGACGCGTGGAGAACAGCAGCGGCCGGAAGATCCTGTGGAACAGGTCGATCCCTCCCGCGGAGACGGAGCCGATCGTGTCGCCGTGGTACGCCTCGGAGAGGGTCAAAAACGCCGCTTTTTTCCCTCCTCCTTCCTTCTGCCGCCAGTACTGGAACGCCATCTTGATGGCGATCTCCATCGCCGTGGAGCCGTTGTCGGAGTAAAAGACGCGGGAAAGCCCCGGGGGGGCCGCCGCGAGGAGCTTTTCCGCCAGCTCGATCGCGGGCGGATGGGTAAGCCCAAGGAACGTGGAGTGGGCAAGCGTGTCCAGCTGGGCGCGGACGGCGTCGTCGATCTCCTTCCTGCGATGGCCGAAAAGGTTCACCCAGAGGGAAGAGACCCCGTCGAAATACCGGTTGCCGTCGGTATCGAACAGGTAGTTCCCCTCGCCGCGCTCGATGACAAGCGGCTCGTCCTTCTCCCAGTCGGCCATCTGGGTGAACGGATGCCAGAGGACCGCCTTGTCGCGCTTCCTGAGCGATTCCGTCCGGTTCATATCCATTCCCCCCTCCAAGTCCCGTCCTTCGGAACCCGCCTGATTCCATGCTCCGTCAACGCCTCGTCGATCCGGGCCGCCGCGGTCGCGATCATCTCCCGCGTGTGCGTGGCCATCAGCGTCAGCCGGAGCCGGCCCGTCCCCTCCGGCACCGTTGGGGGACGTATCCCGTGGACGAACACGCCGCGGTCGAAAAGGGCCTTCGACACCTCCATCGTCTCCCGGTCGCCTCCCACGTTGATCGGCACGATCGCCGTCGAAGAATGGACGATTCTCCCCCGGGAAACCATTTCCTCCCGGAAGGCCGCCTGGTTGCGCCAGAGGGAAGAGATGATTCCCGGCTCCTTTTCGAGGAGGCCGAGCGCAGCCAGCGTCGCCCCCGCGAGTGCGGGTGGGAGGCCCGTGTTGAAGATGAAGGGGCGGCACTTGTTGATGAAATAGTCGACCATCGCGCGCGAGGCCCCTATGTACGCCCCGTAGGTCCCCAGCGCCTTCGAGAACGTCCCCATCTGCACGTCCACGCGGCCCTTCAGTCCGAAATGGTCCGCGGTCCCCCGTCCGTGCGGCGGGAGCACCCCCGTCGCGTGCGCATCGTCCACGACGAGGATCGCGCCGTGCCGCTCCTTCGCCTCCACCAGGCCGGGAAGGGGGGCGATGTCGCCGTCCATGCTGAAGACGCCGTCGGTCACTACGACCTTGCGCGTTGCGCGCGAGCGCCGGAGAAGTTCTTCCAGGTGCGACGCGTCGCCGTGACGGTAGACCTCCACGCGGGCGCGTGCCAGCCGGCAGCCGTCCACGATCGAGGCATGGTTCAGCTCGTCGGAGAAAATCGTCGCGTCGGGGCCGCCAAGCGTGGAGAGGATCCCCAGGTTGGCCATGTACCCCGCGCTGAAGGTCAGCGCCGCCTCGGTCCGTTTGAATTTCGCCACCGCGTCTTCGAGCTCCGCGTGGACGTCCATGTGGCCGCTGATCAGGCGGGAGGCCCCCGATCCCACCCCGTACCGTCCCGCGTGCTCCGAGAGCGCCGACACGACCGCCGGATGGTTGGCCAGCCCCAGGTAATTGTTGGAGGAGAAGTTGAGGCGGCGCGCGCCCTCGATGACGATCTCCGCATCCTGCGGCCCGGACACGCGGCGCAGAAATCGGTAGCGGCCCTTCTCCTTGAGGGCCTCGATCTCTTCGGAAAGGAAGGGAAGGTCCATCTTTTACAATTCCCGGAGGGAGAGCCCGAGGTCGCGGATCATCCGCACATCCTCCTCCGCGGGCCGCCCGGAAGTCGTGAGGTAGTTGCCGGCCATCGTCCCGGTCGCCCCCGCCGCGAACATGAGCGCCTGCAGGTCGCGCAGGTTCACCTCGCGGCCGCCGCACACGATGATCTCCCGGGCGGGATGGCACAGCCGCAGCATCGCGATGATCTTGATGCAGAGGAAGGGGGTCAGCTCCCTTCTCCCTTCGAGCGGCGTCCCGGGGACGGGGTTGAGGAAATTGACGGGGATCGAATCCACGGCGAGCTCCCGGAGCGTCATCGCAAGCTCGACGCGATCCTCATCGGTCTCGCCGATCCCGAAGATCCCTCCGCAGCACACCCAGGCCCCTGCGGCCTTCGCCTCGCGCACCGCCCGGACATCCTCTTCGTACTCGTGGGTGGTGCACATCGAGGGGAAGAAGCTCCGGGAGGTCTCCAGATTATGGTGGATCGACCGCAGGCCGCGCGACAGAAGGTAGGCCACGTTTTCCGCGGAGAGCGTCCCGAGGCTCACGCACGTCTCGAGCCCCACCTCGTCCCGGATCCTTTCGACGGCGTTCCCCACGCGGACCAGTTCCTTCCGGTTCCGCATCGCCATCCCGGACGTCACGATGGAAAACTCCCTCGCCCCCCGCGCCTTGGCGTCCCGCGCCGCCGCGACGATCTCCTCTTCGTCGATCAGGGGGTATTTCGGGATTTCCGCCTTCGACCCGCGGGACTGGGAGCAGAACGAGCAGTCCTCCGAGCAGAGCCCCGACTTCGCGTTGACGATGGAGCAGAGCCGGATCCCGTCCCCCTTGAAATGACGCCGGACGGGTTCCGTTACGTCGAGCAGCCGCCACATCTTCTCCCTGGGCAGCCGAAGGACCGTAAGCGCATCGGAGGAGGAAATCCCTTCTCCCGATATCGCGTCCTCCCGAATCCTCTTCCAGAACGCTTCCATATCCCTCCCGGCAAACCGCCGCAGGGAACCATTCTTGCCGGAACCGGATACCGCTGTCAACCTTCATTCCCAACGCATGGTTTACAGCGCCCACTCCCCCTCCGCCACGGATTTCATCTAAAATAGGGGCATCGCGGTGAGGAGGCGGAAATCGTGAAGGAAACGGTGCGGCTGCTGGTGTTCGACCTGGACGGGACGCTCGTCGACTCCAAGGAGGACCTGGCGAACTCGGTCAACCATGCGCTTGCGGAGTTCGGCTACCCGGCGTTGCCGCACCAGCGGATATACTACTACGTGGGCGACGGGGCGACGATGCTCATCCGGAGGGCCGTCGGCGACGACGGGAACGGGACCCTCCCGGCCGTCCTGGAAGCGTTCCTCGCCGATTACCGGCGGCGCCTGCTGGACACCACCCTCCCCTACCCCGGAGTGGCGGAGAGCCTGCGGGAATGGTCGGGACGATTCGAGATGGCGGTGCTCACGAACAAGCCGATCGACATGACCCGGGCGATCCTGTCGGGCCTCTCCCTCGACGGCCATTTCGTCGACGTCCTCGGAGGAGACAGCCTCGACAGCAAGAAGCCGAACCCCGAAGGGCTCCTTTACATCATGAAAAAGCGGAAAGCGCACCCCGGCGAGACCCTCATGGTGGGCGACTCCAGGAACGACATCCTCGCGGGCCGGGGGGCGGGGGTCAGGAGCTGCGGGGTGACGTACGGTCTCGGGGCCGGCGGATTCGCGGAGCACCCGCCGGATTTCACGGTCGGCCGCTTCCCGGAACTTTTCGACCGCATCCGCCCGAAATCCTGAAAAATCCGCGCGAACGAGGAGAACCGCCTTGAAGAAGTTCGGCCCCGTCCCCGTCCCGGCGGTCCTCCTGTTCCTCGGCATCGTCCTCGTCGTGCGGCTGGCCTCCCGGCACGCTCCGCCGTTCGCCTTTCTCCCGCCGGACCTCCTGGCTGCGGTCCTCTTCCTTTACGCGCCTGTATTCCACTACCGGCGCGGCAAGGCCCCCTCCTGGCTCCGCCTGGAAAACGCGGGGAAAAGCGCCCGGACCCTGCTGGCGCTGGCCGCGGGAGGAGTCCTGGCCTACCTCGTCTACGCGCGCCTCCCGCTTCCCCCTTTCCTGACGCCGTATGCGGGGCCCGTCCCCCCCCTGGAAGATCTCCTGTTCCGGGAAGGCCTCCTTGTGGCCCTTCCCGAGGAGGTGTTCTTCCGGGGTTACCTGTACGACGCCTTCGAGGAAAAGGGGTGGGAACCGGTCTTGCCGTCCTCCCTCCTGTTCGCGGCGGGCCACCTGTTCCTCTTCGCCTCGTGGTACCGCGCGCTGACCTTCTTCCCGGGCCTCCTCCTGGGATGGAGCCGGAAGAGCGCGGGCAACATCTACGTGCCGGTCCTGCTCCATCTGCTGTTCAATCTCCTCCCCTTCGCGGCCGGGGGCCTGCAATGAGCGAGATCCTGGTGGAACGGGGCCACCTCTTCTTCTTCTACGCCTACGACGTCGGATTCGACATCTCCCTGCCCGATGCGAGGCGGCTGGCCGAGGCGGAAGAATCCCCCGGGCTTGCCGGCCTGCGCCCCGCTCCTCCGCACCTCCAGTACCGCCCCAGGCCGCTGGTGGTCCCGTCCGGCGCCGTGGAGGTCCGGCACGGAGACGCGGCGGTCCGGCTGGAGGCCACCGCGAAAATCTTCGATTTCGGCGCCCTGTCGATCGCCCTCTGCCTGCCCGTCCGGGAGATGGCGTGGGAGGAATTCGCCGCGACGGCCCTTTCCCTGTCCGGCGCGGGAACGGTGGAGGAGACGGCGCGCGGCATCGCCTCCCGCCTCTTCGAGAAGATCCGGCCGGCCGTGACGCGGGCGGGGTTCGTCGACCTCGTGGAGGAGTACAACCTCTGGCACGTGGGGGAGTTTCGCCCCGAAATGAGCGGAAGCCAGGCGCTCGCCCGCTTCCCGCAGGACATCGCCCGGCTGCTGACGCTGGAGCGGGGGACCTTCAGCGACGCGGCGCTCGCGGAGATCCTTCGCAGTCCCATCCGGTACTTCGAGAACGACTTCTGCATCCCGGAGTGGGACGCCGCCTTCGTCTACGATCCCAAATTCCAGGACACCGCGGAGGTGCTGGAGTTCCTGAACGTGCAGATGCTGGAGCTGCGGTTCTTCGACCGGATCCTGCACGCGGCCCTCGACGAAATGGCCGAGGAGCTTCGAAAGAGACGGGGGATCCTGTCGGTGCTCCACGATCCGTACGAGATTTCCCTGCGCAGGCTTTCCGAGATCAAGATGGACGTCTCCCTTCTTCGCGAGCGGATCCACAACGCGCTGAAGCTCGCCGGGAACGTCTATCTCGCGCGGGTCTACGAGGAGGCCCGGAGAAAGGCGGGGACCGAGACGTGGGAGGGGACGATCCGGGACCAGCTGAAGGCGCTGGAGGACGTCTACACCATCCTCAACAACCGCGCAGCCGCATCGCGGGCGGAGACGCTGGAGGTGATCATCATCCTGCTGATCGCCCTGGAGATCGTGATGGGGCTTCTGCGGCGCTGAGCATTACAACAGGACGTTGAACAGGTAGCCGACGATCAGGATCCCCAACCCGACGACACCCACGAACGTGCCGATCAGGCGGACCTTCAGCACCTTCCTGAGGATCACCATCTCGGGGAACGACAGCCCGATGACGGACATCATGAACGCAAGAACGGTCCCCAGCGCCGCCCCCTTGCCGAGCAGGGCCTGGACGACCGGGATGATGCCCGCCGCGTTCGAATACATCGGGATGCCCAGGAGGACCGCCAGGGGGACCGACCACCACGCCTGTGCCCCCATGATCCCGGCCATGAAATTCTCCGGCACGTACCCGTGGATGACTGCCCCGACGGCGATCCCTGCCAGCACGTACGGCCACACTTTTCCCACGATGTCCCGGACCGCGTCGAGACCGTACCCGATCCGATCCAGCCAGGACAGGCGTTTCCCCGGCTCCTCGCCATTGCCGCCGCCGGGAATGGCGTAGACCCACGGTTCCACGTGTCGCTCCATCCCAAGCCGGCCGATGACCCACCCCGAGACCATGGCGATCGACAACCCCGTGCCCGCGTAAATCGCGGCGACCTTCCACCCGAACAGCCCGTAGAGGAGGACCAGGGCGATCTCGTTCACCATCGGCGCGGAAATCAGAAAGGAGAAGGTCACCCCGAGTGGCACCCCGGAGGTGACGAATCCGATGAACAGAGGCACCGCCGAGCAGGAGCAGAATGGGGTGACGATGCCGAGCAGCGCCGCCAGGACGTTCCCCGCCGATTCCCGGTTCCCGGCGAGGATGCGCCGGGCCCGTTCCGGCGTGAAGAACGAGCGGAGGACTCCCACGCCGAAGACGACGAGGGTCAGCAGGAGAATGACCTTGGGGGCGTCATAGACAAAGAACTCGACGGCCGACCCGAGCCGCGATCCCATGGAAAGGGACAGCAACTCGTAGGTCAGCCACTTCGAAAAAGGCGGCAGGCTCCGGTAGAGGGACCACCAGGCGCCGAGGATCAGGATCCCGAACAGAAGGTATTTCGACACGGGAGGACACTCCGCGGCGATCGGCTCGGCGGCGACGGACGATGTCCTCTCGCCCGCCTCTCCCTCATTCGGCGGCGGGCAGCCGCGTCCCCTCTTTCCGTTCATTTCCATCCCGATCCTCCGTTCTCTACGGCATTACGCGGTTCCTGCGGTCCTGTGCGCCCCGATACGGCGCTGGCTTCCGCGGGGAACCAGTGGCGGGTCCGGTTGCAGAACGAGCAGACCGAGAGCATCACGGGGACTTCCACCAGCACCCCGACCACGGTGGCCAGCGCCGCGCCGGAGCCGGGCCCGTAGAGGGCGATCGCGGTGGCCACGGCCAGCTCGAAGAAATTGCTCGCTCCGATGAGCGCCCCGGGGGCCGCCACGCTGTGCGGCACCTTGAGCCACTTCATCAGGCCGTAGGTCAGCGACGAGTTGAAGTAGACCTGGATCGATATCGGTACGGCGATCAGGAGAATGTGGAACGATCGCGCCGTGATGTTGTCCGCCTGGAACGCGAAGATGCACACTAAGGTGGCCAGCAGCGCCACGACCGTCACGGGATGGAGGACCGACAGGAACCTCTCGAACCATTCGCTCCCCTTGGTCCGGAGGAGCCAGGTCCTCGAAACGACCCCGGCGGCCAGCGGGATGACGATGAAGAAGATGACCGCGTAGATCAGTACCATGAACGGCACCGTCAGCGAGGACGCGCCGCTGATCAGGAACTTCACGACCGGGGCGAACAGGACCAGCATGATCAGGTCGTTCACGGAGACCTGGACCAGGGTGTAGGCCGGGTCCCCGTCCGTCAGGTAGCTCCAGACGAAGACCATCGCCGTGCACGGCGCCGCCGCAAGAATAATGGTGCCGGCGAGGTACTGGTCCGCAAGCTCCGGCCCGATCCAGGGCAGGAACAGGTGCTTGAAAAAGAGATATCCGAAGAGCGCCATCGAAAACGGTTTCACCAGCCAGTTGACGACGAGCGTGACGATGAGCCCCCTGGGGCGTTTCCGGACTCCGAGGATGGAGGTGAAGTCCACCTTGAGCATCATCGGGTAGATCATCAGCCAGATGAGCGCCGCGATCGGGATGTTGATCTGGCTGTCCTTGCCGAACTCCATCGTCCTCAGGGCATCGACCGCGGCGGGAAATATCTTCCCGGCGAAGATGCCGACTCCCATGCAGAGGGCGACCCAGAGGCTCAAGTACCTCTCGAACACGTTCAGCCGTTTCCTGGTCGGCGGTTCCGCCGGATGCACGGAATCGGCCCCTGTCATCCGCAGCAGCCTCCACCCTTGCGGCCCATCATCCCCATCATCGAGATCATGTTTGACATGGGACCGCCGCACTCCTCCGTCAGCAGGGAAAACATCTCCCGGACTTTCGCCGGGTCCTGCATCATGTTCCGGCAGAGGACCGGCATGATCCTCCGCATGATGTTCATCTGCTCCTTTTCGGGCATCGCCAGGAACTCCTTCTCGAATTCTTCCGCCGTCATATGCCGCCTCCTGTCGTCAAATGGAAAGCATGTTCACGCCGCGGATCCGAAAATCGCCGGGCAACTCCCGTCCCGCCGTTCCTCCTTGTTTCCCACTCCCCAGGACGGGTAGGATGGTGACGATGGATATTATTCGCCCCGCGCGGTATGATGTCAATTCGTTAATTGACGATATGGTGGAGGTAATATGAGCCTGCGCTCCCACGAGGACGTCATGAAGGCCGTCGCCGACCCTACCCGCGTCCGGATCCTCAAGATCCTGGAGGAAGGGGAAATGTGCGTCTGTCAGATCATCGCGGTCATCGCCCTGGGCCAATCCACGATCTCGAAGCATCTCTTTCTTCTTCGCGCCGCCGGATTGATCAAGGACCGCCGCGACAAAAAATGGATCCACTACTCCCTCGACGGGAAGAGCGTAAATCTTTACGCCGGCCCGGTTCTCCGGAATCTCCGGAAGTGGCTGAACGACGATCCCCTCGTCCTGAAGGACCGCGAAAGGGCGGCCATGGCAAGGGAGATCGGTCCGATCGCCATCTGCGAGCGCGGCATGTCTCTCCCCGGCAGGAAAACCGCGCGGTGCCGTCCCGTATATGACCGGGACGCGCCTGCCGCCCGATGAGTCCGCGGCACATCCTGTTCCTCTGCCTCGCAAATTCCGCCCGCAGCCAGATGGCCGAAGGAATTGCGCGGTCCCTCGCCCCCGAGGGGATCCGTGTGTCTTCCGCCGGATCCGCTCCCTCCAGGGTCCGTCCCGAGGCTGCCCGCGTCCTCAACGAGGAATCCCGACAGGATGCGTTCGGGGCCGTGCGGGACGAACTCCGAGGGCGACTCCATCTCCTCTTCCGAAGGGAAACCGTTCACGAAAGGACCTCGAAGACGTAGACCAGCGAATAATAGACCCCGGCG
>JACRMU010000025.1 GCA_016219515.1 Deltaproteobacteria bacterium | reverse complement strand
GGATCCTGTGCGAGGTGGCGATCGCCGCCTGCGACCTTGCGGAAGTGCTCGGCTCGGCGATCGGGTTGCAGCTGCTCTTCGGCATCCCCCTGATCTACGGCGTCCTCGTCACCGCCCTGGACACGTTCCTCATCCTCTTCCTCCACCAGGCGGGCATCCGGAAGATGGAGGCGTTCATCCTGGTCATGGTGGCGACGATCGGCGCGTGCTTCCTGGTGGAAATCGTGGTTTCCCGACCCGACCTTCCGGGGATCGCGCGGGGATTCATACCCGGCCTGCCGGACGCCGACGCGCTCTATTTCGCCATCGGCATCCTGGGCGCGACCGTGATGCCGCACAACCTCTACCTCCACTCCGCGCTGGTCCAGTCGCGCAAGGTGGTCAAGACGGCGCAGGGGATCCACCAGTCGCTGAAGTTCAACATCATCGATTCGGTTTTCGCGCTCAACATGGCGTTTTTCATCAACGCCGCCATCCTGGTGATGGCCGCCGCGGTCTTCCACAGGTCGGGCCACTTCGACGTGGCCGAGATCCAGGACGCGCACAAGCTGCTGGCTCCCCTGGTGGGGAGCAAGATCGCCCCGGCGCTCTTCGCCGTCGCCCTGATCTGTTCCGGCCAGAGCTCCACCATCACCGGGACGCTCGCCGGTCAGATCGTGATGGAAGGGTTCGTCAACATCCGGCTGCGGCCCTGGCTCCGCCGCCTTGTGACCCGCTCGTTGGCCATCGTTCCTGCCGTCGCCATCATCGTGTTACGGGGGGAGGGGGCGACGGGGGAGCTGCTGGTCTTGAGCCAGGTGGTCTTGAGCCTGCAACTCTCCTTCGCGGTCATCCCTCTCATCCACATGGTGAGCGACAGGGGACTGATGGGCGCATTCGCCATCCGCACATGGGTGAAGATCCTCGCATGGACAACGGCGGGGATCATCGCGGCGCTCAACATAAAGCTTGTGTTGGGGGAGGTCGCTGGGTGGCTGGAAAAGGGGGGGACGGCAGGAATTGTTGCCAAGTTCGTCGCCCTGCCGGTTATCGTCTCGATCGGGTTGCTTCTGTTGTACGTCATCGCGGAGCCCTTCCTGTTCCGCCGCGGATGGAAGCGCAGGCCGGACGTCCACCGCGGTCCCGAACCGGAGGTCGGAGAGCCTTCGCGCCCGTTCCGCAAGGTCGCCGCGGCGCTGGACTTCGGCCCGACGGACGGGGAGGTGCTCTCCCGGGCCGCCGCGCTGGCGGCGTCCGCCCGATGTCCGCTGCTGTTGCTGCACTGCGTCGAGAGCGCGGGGGCCAAGGCGCTGGGCGGCGAGGCCGGGGACACCGAGAGCGAGGAAGACCTCAAGCGCCTGAAGCGGTACGCCGTGGGGCTGGGTAAATACGACGTCGAGGTCGAGACGGAATTGGGCTTCGGGCACCCCGTCCAGGTCATCCCGGAGATCATCCACCGTCACGGCGTGGAGCTGCTCGTCGTCGGCGCCCACGGGCACAAGGGGTTCTCCGACTGGCTCTACGGCTCGACGATCGACGAGCTGCGGCACCGCCTCAACATCTCGGTCCTGGTGGTCGGCCGCGAGGGGGAGCAGCCGCCCCCCGAGTGACATCCGTTCCGCCGAATACTCTCCAGCCGGCCGAAGAATATTCTTCGGCCGTATCCGTCTCCGCCGCAGACCCAAGTCATTACACCTGGTAACTATCCATAATATAAAGACATTTATATTTGAGTCAAATGCGGCATGGGAAGTGCTTTATGGAGGCGTAACGTTTTGAAATGGGAGGATTGCTTCATATGGCGACGGAAAAGAAACGGAATTTGAAGGCGGGGGCGTGGATCGCGGCGGCGATCGCCCTCATTGCCCTGGCCGCCGTCACGGCGCGCGCGGGGTTTCTCGACGGACTTTTCAGGAAGTCCCCGGCGGAGTCGG
>JACRMU010000024.1 GCA_016219515.1 Deltaproteobacteria bacterium | reverse complement strand
TCACCGGCTCGGCGTGGATGCCGTGCGTCCGGCCGATCATCACCGTGCTCCGATGCTCCAGGGCGCGGTCCTTCAGGACGTCGTAGACCCCTTCCGCCTCCCGGATCAGGAGCGTCAGGGCCTGCCGCATCTGGATGGCGAAGGCGGTGTCCAGGACGTCGGAGCTGGTCATTCCCACGTGGAGGAAACGGGAATCGTCGCCGATGTGCTCCGCCACGGAGGTCAGGAAGGCGATGACGTCGTGCTTGACCTTCTTCTCGATCTCGTCGATCCGCGCGACGTCGAACCCGGCGCGCTTTCGCACCCTCGCCAGCGCGTCGGCGGGGATCCATCCTTTCTCGACCATCGCCTCCATCGCCAGGAGCTCGATGTCCAGCCAGATCCGGAACCGGTTCTCCGGCTCCCATATCTTCGCCATCTCGGGCCTGGTGTACCGTTCGATCACGATGTCCCTCCTTGCCGTTCCCTATACCCCGGTGTGGCCGAACCCGCCTCCCCCGCGCCGGGTCGCGTCGAGGTCGTCGACGACCTGGAAGGAGGCCCGAAGGACCGGCGCGAAGACCATCTGCGCGATGCGGTCGCCCCGCCGGACGGAGAACGGCTCGCTGCCGAAATTGACGAGGACCACGCGGATCTCTCCGCGGTAGTCGGAATCGATCGTGCCGGGCGAGTTCAGGCAGGTCACGCCGTGCCGGACCGCCAGGCCGCTGCGGGGGCGCACCTGCGCCTCCACCCCGGTGGGAAGCGCCACCGCGATCCCCGTCGGGATCAGCGCCCGCCCCATCGGGGGAAGCACGACCTCCCCCTCGACGTCGGCGCGCAGGTCCACCCCCGCGGCCCCCTCGGTCTGGTAGGCGGGCAGCAGGTCCGCGCCCCCCTCCCGGAGGAGACGAACGGGGATCGTGCGTTCGGCGCCCATCCTAAAATGCGAGCCCGTCGTCCGCCGGCAGGTCTCCGACGGCGGCAAGGGAAAACCGGTCCCGGCGCAGCATCGAGGCGGCAAGGAGGCGGACATGCTCCGGCGTCACGTCGTCCACGCGGCGCAGCACGTCCTCGGGCGATTCCAGCCGCCCCAGGAACATCTCGTTCATCGCCAGCCGCGACATGCGGTACTCGGCGCTTTCCAGGTTGAGCTGCATGCTCCCCTTGATCAGCTCCTTGGCCAGGACGACCTCGTCGTCCCGGAAGCGTCCTTCCCGGACCGCGTCGACCACGTCCGAGGTCACGGACAGGACCTCCCGGGCCTTCTCCCGCGAGGTCCCCGCGTAGATCTTCAGGATCCCCGAGTCGGCATAGGAGGAAAGGGAGGAATAGATGGAATAGGCCAGGCCGCGCTTCTCGCGGATCTCCTGGAAGAGACGGCTGCTCATGCTCCCCCCCAGGACGATGTTCATGACGTGGGCCGCGTACTTGAGCTCGCTCCCGCGGGAAACGCCCGGCGCTCCGAGGACCAGGTGGAGCTGTTCCAGGGGGCGCTTCTTGAGGAACACGCCGGGCCGGGGAGGAGGAGGCGCCTCGGGGAGCAGCCGCGATCCGAGGTCCAGGGAGCCCATGGCCTTCGAGAACTCCGCGACGACCCGTTCGTGCGGCAGGTTCCCCACCACCGAGACGATCGTCCCCTGGCGGCGGAACCGGTCCCCGAAGTACCCCAATACCCTTTCCCGGTCGAACGCGGCCACGTTTCCCGCCGTCCCCTGGACGGGGAATCCGAGCGGGTGCCCTCCCCAGAACGATTCGTGGAAAAAGTCGTGGAGGTAATCCTCGGGGTTGTCCTCCACCATGAGGATCTCCTGCAGCACGACCCCTTTTTCGCGCTCCAGCTCCTCCCCGTCGAACCGGGAGTTGAGGAAGATGTCGGAGAGCAGGTCGGTGACGAGCGGGAAATCCTTGGCGAGCGCCTTGGCGAAGAAGAAGGTGTACTCCCGGTCGGTGCAGGCGTTCATGGAACCGCCCACGGACTCGATCTCGCGGGAGATGTCGATGGCCTTCCGGCCCTCGGTCCCCTTGAACAGCAGGTGCTCGATGAAATGGCCGATGCCGTTGTCCCGGGGGGACTCGGCGCGCGACCCCACGGAAACCCAAATGCCGACGGTGACCGAACGCAGGTGGGAAACCTGCTCGCTGAGGATCGTGACGCCGCTGTCGAGGACTGTTTTCCCGACCGTCATCGGCGAATGGTTTACCGTCTCCCTCTCGGGCCCCCGCGATCGCGGTCCCGGTCGCGCCCGCCGCGGTCTCCCCTGCCTTCGCGCTCGCCGCCGCGGCTATCCCGCTCGTCCGGCGCACCCGGGGGAGCGACGGGGAATTGCCCTTCCACCTCGAACTCCTTGTGGGAAAGCCGCATCTTCCCGTCCCGGTCGACTTCGAGGACGCGGACCTTGACGGCATCCCCTTCCTTGAAGCAGTCGGACACGGCACGGACGCGGTTCTTGGAGATCTGGGAGATGTGCAGGAGCCCCTCCGTGCCGGGGAAGATCTCCACGAAGGCGCCGAATTCCATGATGCGGCGCACCTTCCCGTCGTAGATTTTCCCCACTTCCGGCTCCTGGACGATCCCCTCGATGATGGCGATGGCCGCCTTGGCCGACTCCGCGTCGATCGCGGCGATCTTGACCGTCCCGTCGTCGTCGATGTCGATCTTGACGCCGGTCTGTTCCTGGATCCCGCGGATGACCTTCCCTCCCGGGCCGATGATCTCACGGATCTTCTCGGTCTTCACGGTCATCACGTAGATGCGGGGTGCGAACGGCGACAGCTCGGTGCGCGGAACGCCGAGCGTCCCGTTCATCCGGTCCAGGATGTAGAGGCGTCCCTCGCGGGCCTGCCGCAGGGCGGACAGCATGATCTCGCGGCTGACCCCGCCGATCTTGATGTCCATCTGGATGGCGGTGACGCCTTTGGCGGTCCCGGCAACCTTGAAGTCCATGTCTCCCAGGTGGTCCTCGTCGCCTAGGATGTCGGAGAGAACCGCCACCTGGCCGTCCTCCTTGATGAGCCCCATGGCGATCCCGGAGACGGCGCCGGACGTGGGGATCCCCGCGTCCATCATCGCGAGCGACGCGCCGCAGACCGTCGCCATCGAGGAGGAGCCGTTCGACTCGAGGACCTCGGAAACGATCCGGACGGTATACGGGAAATCGAGCCCGTTGGGAAGCACCTTGGTGACCGCCCGCTCGGCGAGCGCCCCGTGGCCCACCTCGCGCCGCGCCGGAGCGCGAAGCATCTTCACCTCCCCCACGCTGAACGGGGGGAAGTTGTAGTGCAGCATGAACGCCTTGGTGGTGTCGCCCAGCAGGGAGTCGATCCGCTGCTCGTCCTGGGAGGTCCCCAGCGTGGCGGTGACGAGCACCTGCGTCTCTCCGCGGGTGAAGATGGCCGAGCCGTGCGTCCGCGGAAGCACTCCCACGCTGCTGTCGATGTTGCGGATGTCCGCAAGCCCCCGGCCGTCGATCCGCTTCTTCTCGGCGAGGATCTTCCCCCGCACGATCCGCTTTTCCAGGTTCTTGAAGGCGTCCGCGATGAGGGGGGCCTTTTCGGAGCGCTCCTCCTCCGGGAAGGAATTCCGGACGGCCTCCGCGATCTCGTCGATCCTCTTGCGCCGCTCCTGCTTGACCTGGAGGGCGTACGCCGCCCGAAGGCCGCTCTCGGCGATTTCGGCGATCCGGCGCAGATCCCCCTCCGGGAGCTCCTTCTTCTCGAATTCCCGCTTCGGCTTGCCGAGCTCGGCCTGCATCGCTTCCTGCATGTCGAGAATCGGCCGGAGGGACTCATGGGCGTAAAGGATGGCGTCGAGCACCTCCTCCTCGGCGACCTCGTTGGCCTCCCCTTCCACCATCAGGATGGCGTCGCGGCTCCCCGCCACGAAGAGGTTCAGGTCGCTCTTCTCCAGCTCGGGGATGAGGGGATTGATGACGAGCTTCCCGTCGATCCGTCCTACCCGGGCGCCCGCGATCGGGCCCTTGAACGGGATGTCGGAGAGGGACAGCGCCGCGGAGGCGCCGATCATCGCGAGGATCCCCGTGTCGTTCTCCTTGTCCGCCGAAAGCACGGTGGCGATCACCTGCGTCTCGTTGTAGTACCCTTTCGGGAAGAGGGGCCGGATCGGCCGGTCGATGAGCCGCGACGTGAGGACCTCGTGCTCCGAGAGTCTCCCCTCCCTCTTGAAGAAGCCGCCGGGGATCTTCCCCACCGCGAACGTCTTCTCGACGTAGTCGACCACCAGCGGGAGAAAATCGATCCCCGGCCGGGGGGTCTCGGTGCCGCAGGCCGTCACCAAGACCACGGAGTCGCCGTACCGGACGACCACCGATCCTCCCGCCTGCTTGGCCACCGCGCCCGTTTCAATCGTCAGCTTTCTTTCCGATACTTCCTTTTCGTACACGTGTCCCAATTTTCCGATTTCCCTTCTTGTGCCGCCGCTGCGGCAACGATTCTGTGGGTGGTCTTGCTTTTTCCGGCTTACTTGCGCAGGCCGAGCGCTTCCACCACGGCCTTGTAACGCAACGATTCCTTTGATTTCAGGTAATCGAGGAGGCGTCGCCTCTGGCCGACCAGCTTCAAGAGCCCTCGCCTGGAGTTGAAGTCCTTGTTGTGGGTTTTCAGGTGTTCCGTGATCTCGTTGATCCTCTCCGTCAGGAGAGCGATCTGAACCTCGGGCGACCCGGTGTCCGAATCGTGCACTTTGAACTTGCCGATCAACTCTTTCTTCTTCTCCGTTTCCAAGCTCATCGCGGTTCGCCCTTCCCCTTTCTCCGGATCAGAATATCATGATGATTTATGTACGTTTTTTTATACCATATCCCCGCAGGGAAGTAAATTCATATGCCCCGCAGGATCCGCCATTGCCCCCCCGCCAGCCGCTCCACGAGGGCGACGGGGCCTTCCTTCCCGTGGGTCAGAAGGACCACGCCCGCGGCGGGGCCGGGATCGCGCCCGGCAAGCCAGGGGCCGGGCGAGCCGCCGTGCCGCACCGCGGCGGCGGCATCCCCGGAGATTTCCCACTGAGGGAAACCGGCGAGGGCCTTTCCGATCGGCAACAGGCGGGCGGATGCCTCGCCGCGCTTCCCTTCTTCCATCAGCTCGGCAAGCCCGACGGCCTCCTCGATGCGGAACGGCCCGCACCGGAGCCGTCGCAGTGCGGAAACGGTCATCGGAACTCCCAGGATCGGCCCCAGGTCCCGCGGGAGGGCCCGGACGTAAAACCCCTTCGTGCAGCGCAGGAAAAGCCGGAAGCCCTCCGGCGACCAGGAAAGGAGCCTCGCCTCGGAGACCGTCACCGGCCGCGGGGAAAGCGTGACGGCCTTCCCCTGGCGGGCCATCACGTATGCGCGGGTTCCGGCCACCTTTACTGCCGAGAAGGCGGGGGGCACCTGCTCCCAGGTCCCGACGAGGGCGGCCACGGCCGCGGCCACGGCGCTCTCCGGCGCGAAGGCGCCCGGCCGGCTTTCGATCTCCTTGCCGACGGCATCCCCGGTGTCCGTGGCGGACCCGAACCGGAGGAACGACTCGTATTCCTTTTCCTGGGCGGCGATATACCCGGCGATCTTGGTGGCCTTGCCCGCGCAGACCACCAGCACTCCCGTCGCCATCGGATCGAGCGTGCCGGCGTGTCCGCACTTCTTCTGCCGCAGCGCCCTGCCCACCATCTCCACGGCGCGGAAGGAGGTGATGCCGCCGGGCTTGTCGAGGACGATCACGCCGTCCGTCACTTTAACCCCCATTTCTCACCAAGCTTCTACTGCGGCGGCGGATACGGGCATGTCTACTGCGTTGCGCTCGGTCGGGCTCCTCGACGTAGTGTAAACTACGCCTGCGGCGCCCTCGGTCGCGACGCCTTGTGTCCATACCCGTCTCCACCGCCTCGCTACGAACCTTGGCGAGAAATGGGGGTTAGCGCCGCCTCCAAGGCCCCGAACACCTTCTCCTTCACCTCGGAGAGGGAGCCCTGCACGGTGCACCCCGCGGCGTTCCTGTGCCCGCCTCCCCCGAACGACTGGGCGACGGCGGAAACGTCCACGCGCCCCTTCGACCGGAAGCTCACCCGGAACTCCCGGTCGCCTTCCTCGCGGAACGACACGGCCACTTCCACCCCGATCACCGAGCGGGGGTAGTTGATGTACCCCTCCAGGGCATCCTTGCCCGCGGAGAAGTCCGCGAGGTCCTTCTTCATGGTCGTGATGGACGCCACTTTCCCGCCGGCCCCGATCTCCAGGGAGGCGAGCACGCGACCCAGGAGGCGCAGCCGGTCGGCGCTCCGGCTCTCGTAGACCTTTTCCGCCACCGCCCACGGGTCGATCCCCCGCCGGACCATCTCGCCGGCGATGTGGAAGGCCTCGGGGGATGTGTTCGAGTAGTGGAAGGAGCCGGTGTCGGTCAGGATGGCCACGTAGATGTTGACGGCCACGTCGTAGTCGATCTCGGCGCCCATCGCATCGAGGACCCGGTAGATGAGCATCCCGGTCGCCGCCGCCTCCGGGTCGACCATGCAGTGGTCGCCGCGGCCTCCATTGGTCCGGTGGTGGTCGATGTTCACCATGAGGGGGGGCTTGCGCAGCTCCGCCTGCACGCTCCCGGTCCTCTCGGGGGAGCCGCAGTCCACGACGACCGCGACTTCGTAGCGGGAGCCGTCCTCCTCGCCCACCACGGTGTCGGCCCCCGGAAGGAACATCAGGTTGCCGGGGACGGGGTCGGCGTTCAGCACGGTCGCGGTCTTCCCCATCTTCCGGAGCGCAAGCGCAAGCGCAAGCTCGGAGCCGATGGCGTCTCCCTCGGGGTTCTCGTGGCAGGCGATCAGGAACCGCTGTTTTTCCCGGAAAACGCGGCAGATCGCCTCGATGTCATTCTTCACCTTCGCCCTCCGTGCGGATCTCCCTCAGCAGCCGGTCGATCTTGGCGCCCTTCGCGTAGGTGTCGTCGTACAGGAAGGCCAGCTCCGGCGCGTACCGAAGCTGCAGGGACCGCCCGAGCTCCTTCCGGATGAACCCCTTGGAGCGCCGCAGCGCGTCGCGGACGGCGAGCCGCTCCTCGTCTCCGCCCAGGACGGAGTAATGGACGCGGGCGGTCTTGAGATCGGGCGTGATCGTCACGTCGGTGACCGTCACCACCCTCATCCCGGGGTCCTTCACCCGGTTCTGGAGAATCAGGGAAACTTCCTCCCGGATCCGTTCGGCCACCCGGGCGGGGCGGTCGCCTCTCCCTTTCATGGCTCTTCCTCCTCGATCCGGTGGAACTCGATCCTTCGTCCGACGAGCTCCACCTCCCCGTCGCGCCCCACCAGGTCGCTGATCCGGTCCAGCATCGATTGGGCAAGGCGCTGGTCCGTCGTGACGAGAGCTACGCCGATCCGACCCCGCTGCCACAGGCCCTGAAAGCCGACCTCCGCGACGGAAACGGGAAACCCCGCGCGGATCCTTCCGGTCAGCCCGGAAAGCCGGCGGCGCTTGTCCTTTAAGGAAGCCGCGTCGGGAAAGAGAAGATCGGCCACCAGCACCGCGACCAGCATGGAACGTTTTCCCCCCGGGCGGCGGGAACCGCTACGCGAGCGTCCCCGCGACCTTCTCCATCACGTACGCCTCGATCTGGTCGCCGACCTGGATGTCGTTGAAGCCCTCGATCCCCATGCCGCACTCGTACCCTTCGACCACTTCGCGGACGTCGTCCTTGAAGCGCTTCAGCGACGACAACTTCCCCTCGAACACGACGACGCTGTCGCGCAGCAGGCGCACGTTGGAGTTCCGGGTGATCTTCCCCGACAGGACGTAGCAGCCGGCGATCGTTCCGATCCGGGAGATGTGGAACGTGTTGCGGACCTCGGCGCGCCCCTGGACGGCCTCCTTGAAGGTCGGCGCCAGCAGCCCTTCCATCGCCTTCCGGACGTCGTCCACCACGTCGTAGATGACCGTGTAGAGACGCACGTCCACCCGCTCCCGCTCCGCGAGCTCCGCCCCCTTGGCCTCGGGCCTCACATTGAAGCCGATGATCACCGCGGTGGAGGCCGAGGCCAGCATGACGTCGGACTCGGAGATCCCGCCGACGCCGGCGTGGATGACGCTCACCTTCACCTTCTCGCCCGAAAGCTTGGCCAGGGAGAACTGGAGCGCCTCCATCGATCCCTGGACGTCCGCCTTGATGACGATCTTGAGCTCCTTGAGCTCCCCCTCCTCGATGTGCCGGTGGAGGTCCTCCAGGCTGAACCGGGGCCTGGCCACCGACTTCTCCCGGTCCTTCTCCTGCCGGTGCATCGCGATCTGGCGGGCGGTCCGCTCGTCCTTGAGCACCGCGAACTTCTGGCCCGCGCCGGGGAGGCCGTCCAGCCCCTGGATCTCCGCCGGGGTTCCGGGCGGGACCTCCAGGAACCGCTTCCCCTTGTGGTTGGACAGCGCGCGGACCCTCCCGTAATGGGTCCCGGTCACGATGGCGTCGCCGACATGCAGGGTCCCCTCCTGGACAAGGACGGTGGCGACCGGTCCCCGCCCCTTTTCCAGGCGCGACTCGATGACCGTCCCCCGCGCCATCTTCACGGGATTGGCCCTGAGCTCGAGGATGTCGGCCTGCAGAATGATCAGCTCCAGCAGGCCGTCGATCCCGGTCTTCCGTTTCGCGGAGATGTTGGCGTACAGCGTCTGGCCGCCCCATTCCTCGGGGACCAGCGCGTATTCGGAAAGCTGCTGCCGGATGCGGTCCGGCTGCGCTCCGGGCTTGTCGATCTTGTTGACGGCGACGACGATGGGCACTCCGGCGGCCTTGGCATGGTCGATCGCCTCGATCGTCTGCGGCATCACTCCGTCGTCCGCGGCGACGACCAGGATCACGATGTCGGTGACCGACGCTCCCCGGGCGCGCATCGACGTGAACGCCTCGTGCCCCGGAGTGTCCAGCAGGACCAGCTTCCGGTCGCCGTGCTCCACCTCGTAGGCGCCGATGTGCTGCGTGATCCCGCCGGCTTCCGTGGAGATGACGTCGCTCTGCCGGATCGCGTCCAGCAGCGTGGTCTTCCCATGGTCCACGTGCCCCATGATGGTCACCACCGGCGGGCGCGCGACGAGGTCCTCCTCGCGGTCCGTCTCCTGATCGATCAGCCCTTCCACCTCGGGAGCGACGTTCTCCACTTCATAGCCGTACTCCTGCGCGAGGAGCTTCGCCGTGTCCGCGTCGAGGAGCTGGTTGAGCGTCGTCGGCATCCCCATCTCGATCAGCTTCTTGATGACGTCGGCGGCCTTGATCCCCATCCGGTGTGCGAGATCGCCGACGGTGATCACCTCCTCGATCTTGAACACCCGCTTGCTGGCCTTCGGCGGGAGGGTGGAGGGGGCCTTCTTCTCCCGGATGGGTTTTCCCCTCCTCTTCTGCGCCCGCGTCGGCTGGAACTGGCGCACCACCACGGGTTCGGCTTCCGGGACCGGCTTCTCCGCCGCCTTCGCCGGCTCCGGCTCCTCTACGATCTCCTGAATGATGGTCCTCTTAAGGACTCCCTTCTGTACCTTCTTCTCGTGGGGTTTCGCCTTCTTCCACTTCTTTTCCTTCTCTTTCCGCTCCTCGGCCGCCTTTTCGGCGGGCGTCTTTTCCACCACGCGGATGTCCGGCTCCGCCGCCGGCGCGGTCTCGCCCTCGGGGGCCGGCGCTTCCGCCGCGGGAACGGCCTCCTGCGCAGGCATTCCGGCGGCGGCCGCTTCCTCGGCCGCGGAAGGAGGGACGTCGGCGGAAAGCGCGTCGGAGGAGGAGGGAACCGGGGGGACGGCGGGAGGCGCGGCCGGCTCTTCGGGGGCCGGCGGCTTTTCGACGACCGGTGCGCCGCGGCGCAGGACGACCTTGCTGGAGCGCCGCTCCAACGTGCCGTCAGCGCGGGTCACCACCAACGTCTGTTTCGTGGGAGGCGGAGGGGCGGTTTTCCGGAAATGGTTCTTCACCCGTTCGATGACGTCGCCTTCGATGTTGCTGGATGCCGACTTGCACTTATGCCCGATCCGTTCGAGAAACGCGAGAAGCTCCCGGCTCGTCTCCATCCCGAGGTCCCTCGCCAGATCGCGGACCCTGACTTTCTCCATCCACCCTCCCTAACCGTTTACTGCTCCCGCCCACCAGGCGGAAATCTGCTCTCCCAAGGCCGCTCCGGAAGTTCCCATCTTCCACCGCGCGGCTCCCTTGGGAGTCCGGATCCGCCGCACGAAACCTTCCACGCATTCCGACTTCCGGCAAAGATAGAAACCCCGGCCCGGCCTTCCGCCTTCCGGGTCCGGCTTCCAGCCGGCGCCGGCCTTTCCCGCGATCCTCAGCAGGGACCGCTTATCCGTCTTGCTCCCGCACTGAACGCACGTCCTTTGCGGGTTACGATGCATCGCCTCCCGGCTCTCCCGCCGGGGGTTCCCCCGTGGGGGAAGTTGCGGCCTCGGGGCCTTCCGGCGGCTGCGGGACTTCCGCAGTCGCCTCTTCCGCGACCGGGGCCTCCGCAGGCCCCCCTTCCGCCGGCGGAGTTTCGCCGGCACCCTCTCCCGAATCCGGCGCGGTACCAGCCTCTGTCTGCGGGGCCGCCTGCACGGCATCTTCGGGGGCTTTCTTCGGCGCGAAGAGCCCTTCCGCCCGCTTCAGCGCGTCCTCCACCTGACCTTCCGCCCGGACCTCGATGTGCCACCCCACCAGCTTGGAGGCCAGCTTGACGTTCTGGCCCTTCTTCCCGATCGCCAGAAGGAGCTGCTCCTCGGGCACGATCACTTCCATGTTCTTCTCGGACTCGTTCACCAGGACCCGGATGATCTCGGCCGGCTGCAGGGCGTTGCAGACGAACTTCGCGGGGTCCTCGTCCCATGCGATGATGTCGATCCTCTCGCCGCGCAGCTCCTGTACGACGCTTTGCACGCGGGAGCCCTTCATGCCGACGCATGCCCCCACCGGATCCACGTCGCGGTCCTTGGACTTCACGGCGATCTTCGTCCGGAACCCCGGCTCCCGGGCGACGCTCAGGATGGAGACCACCCCCTCGTAGACCTCGGGGACTTCCTGTTCGAACAGCTTGAGGATCACCCGCGGGTCGGAGCGGGACAAAAGGATCTCCGGCCCCCGGGGCGTCTTCGAAACATCCTTGATGTAGGCCCGGATCCGGTCGCCCTGCCGGTACCGCTCGCGCGGGATCTGCTCCGACAGGGGCATGATCGCCTCCGTCTTTCCCAGGTCGATGACCAGGCAGTCCCTCTCGTAGCGCTGCACGATCCCGTTGATGATCTCCCCCTTGCGGCCGATGAACTCGCCGTAGATCACCTCCCGCTCCGCGTCCTTCACCTTCTGCATGATGATCTGGCGGGCGGTCTGCGCCGCGATGCGGCCCAGGTCGCGGGTGCTCATCCGGAAGCCGATGTTATCGTCGATCACGGCCTCGGGGTCGTATTCCTGGGCGGCGGCCAGGGTGATCTCCGCTTCGGGGTCCGTGACGCTCTCCACGACGGTCCGGAACTCAAGGATCTCGAACTCCCCGGTCTCGGCGTCGTAGGTGGCCTCCAGCTTCTTGTTCATCCCGTACTTCTTCCGGGCGGCGATCTCCAGGGCCTCCTTGATCGCGTCGACGATCACGCCCTTGTCGATCCCCTTTTCCTTGCCCAACTGCGTTATGATCTGCCCGATATCCAGAATCATTGTTTTCTCTTTCCCTTCCCGAAAAGTTCCTCCTGGGAAACCTCCAGGTTCGCCTTGCGCACCGCGCCGTAGCCGAACCGGAAGGTCGTGCCTTCCCTGTCGAGTTCGAAACCGTCCTCGTCCGCCCGAACGAGGGTTCCCGTGAAGTTCCGGCTCCCCTCGACCGGCTCGGAGAGGGCCACCCGGACCCGCTTTCCCGTCACGGCGGCGAAATGGGCCGGCTTGACGAGCTTCCGGTTGAGACCCGGCGAGGAAACTTCGAGAACGTACGGGCCGGGCATCGGGTCGTGAACATCGAGCACCGCGCCCAGCTTGCGGCTGAACGACTCGCACTCGCCCAGCCGGATCCCGCCCTCGCGGTCGAGGAAGACGCGGATCAGCGTCCGCGGGCCTTCCCTCATGACATTGAGGTCGAAGACCTCCACCATCTCTTCCTCGGCGACCTGGGCGACCAGGGCCTCGATTTTTTCGATGTCCGTTTTCAATTCAGGACTCATCGCTGCCGCTCCCGACTACAAAGACCCCTGCGGCATTTTGCCATGCTCAACGCCTGCCGCTCCCGGCCTGCCGGGTTCCGCTACAGGCTGGCAATTATTACGCCCTGCCGCTCCCGACTACAAAGACCCCTGCGGCATTTTGCCATGCTCAACGCCTGCCGCTC
>JACRMU010000063.1 GCA_016219515.1 Deltaproteobacteria bacterium | reverse complement strand
GCCCGGGCGCTGCGGGAACTGGGGATCGAGGGCGGAGTGGAGGTCGACTTCGTCGATGCGTCGGGGGCCGCCTGGCAGGGAGGGATCCGGGAGGGAGATGTTCTCCTGCGCATCAACCGGGAACCCGTTCCGGGCCTGGATGCCTACCGGAGGGCGATGACGGGCGTATCCCGCGGGAGCATGGCGTCCGTTCTGCTGCTGCGGGACGGGTCCCAGATGTACGTCGCGTTCCGCGTGCGGTAGGATTTCAAAGGAGCGGGTGAAGCGGGCCGGCCGGCCCGGGGAGGGTGAGATGGGGGTCGTCAAGGATCCGGAAGTTGCCCGGCGCATCGCGCGGGCGGTGGTTTCCGACATCGCCCTCTACAACGCGAAAAAGGTGGAGGAGGGGATCGCGAAGGACTCCCTCTTCGATCTCCTGCGGGACGAGATCGATGAGGGGAGAAACTATTACAACAGCCGGGTCGATCCCGAGATCGCCCGGAACACCAACCATTTCAACGACGCGCTGATCGACGTCCTCGTCAAGCCGATGGGCCGCGTCCCTTCCAAGGCATGGTAGGCAAGGACGCGATCCTTGCCTTGCCGTCAGTAACGATTTGACGGAAAGCCGCCGCATCGCCGTCCCGGCGGAAAAGGCGGGGGAGCGGCTGGACCGTTTTCTGTCCGACGCGATGCCGGCCCTTTCCCGCTCCCGCATCCAGCAGTTGATCGGCGAAGGAAACGTGCGCCTCGGCGGCGCCTGCGCGCGGGCCTCCTTCCGCTTGAAAGGGAACGAGGTGTTGACGGTCTCCGTTCCCCCCCCGCGGCCCCTCGATCTTTCCCCCGCCGACCTCCCCTTGCGGATCCTGTTCCAGGACGATCACCTGATCGTGGTGGAGAAGCCGGCGGGGATGGTGGTGCATCCCGCTCCCGGCCATTCCGGCGGCACGCTGGTGAATGTCCTGCTGTTCCGCGCCGACCGGCTCTCGGGGATCGGAGGGGTCGCGCGGCCGGGGATCGTCCATCGCCTGGACCGGGACACCTCCGGGATCCTGGTCGCGGCCAAGACCGACGAGTCCCACGCGAAGCTCTCGGCGCAGTTCGCCTCCCACAGGGAGGTGGACCGGCGCTACCACGGGATCGTCCGGGGGAGGCCGCGGCAGGCCGCCGGGACCGTCACGACGCAGATCGGCAGGCACTCCGTGCATCGCAAAAAGATGGCGGTGCTCCCCGCCGGGGGGCGGAAGGCGGTCACCCATTACCGGGTCGTCGAATCGTTCGGCCCCTTCTCCCTCGTGGAGTTCCGGCTCGAGACGGGCCGCACCCACCAGGTGCGCGTCCACTGCGCCCACCTGTCGTGCCCGATCGTCGGGGACGAGGTCTACGGCGGCGGGAGGAAGGTTGCGCTTTCGAAAGGCCGCAACGCGGAGACGGTGACGCTCGACCGGTTTTTCCTCCACGCGTACCACCTGGGGTTCGTCCATCCCGCCACGGGGGATCGGATGGAGTTCACCGTGGCCGACCCGCCCGAGTTCACCGCGTTCCGGGCCGCCGTCCTCGAGACGACCGGATGATCCCCTTCTTCGTTCAGTCGCCGCTGCTGCGGGCGGTGGCCGGGGTGTATCACGCCTTTCCGGGCGTCGACCCGGTGGGCGGCAGGCGATTCGGGGACCAGCTGCGGCAGGTCTTCTCCGTGCCCCCCTCCCGGCTGGGGACCTTGCGCCAGGTGCACTCCGCGGACGCGCTGGAAATGCGGGAGACGGATGCGGAGGTTCCGGGCCACCGGTGGCGCGAGGGGGACGCCCTCTGGACGGCCGCTCCGGGAACAGGGGTCGGCGTGCGGACCGCGGACTGCGTGCCGATTCTTCTCGCGCATCGCTCCCTCCCGGTGTGCGCCGCGATCCATGCGGGCTGGCGGGGGATGGCGGCGGGCGTGATCGGGGAGACGGTGCGTCGCATCGAGGCCGCGTTCGGGCCGGATGCGGCGGCGGGGCTCGTGGCGGCGGCGGGACCGTCGGCCAGGGGCTGCTGCTACGAAGTGGGAGAAGAGGCGGCGGAGCCGCTGCGGGGATGCCCCGGCGGAGACCGTCGCCTGACGAAAGGGAAGATGCCGGGAAAATGGAACGCCGATCTCCAGGCGCTGGCGGTCGATGCTCTCCTTGCGGCGGGCCTTCCCCGGGGGAGCGTGGAGGCGGTGGGCCCCTGCACCGTATGCTCGCCCCGGTTCCATTCGTTCCGGCGAGAAAAGTCCTTGACCGGCAGGCAGCTTAGTTTTATCTATAAATGGGATTTTACCGACAGTATCCAATCCACCCCGGGACAGGACACCTTATGAGCGCTTCCGAGACCCGCCTGCGCATCGAGAACGAGATCCTGGCGCGCCAGGAAAGGAAGTATTCCGAGGAGGAGCAGGCCAACCACCTGATGAATCTCCTCATGGAGAACTACCCCCTGCTTTCCGCCTCCGTGATCGCGCTCGACCCGGAAGGGGGCGGGGTATCCGTCTTCGGCCAGCGGGGGCTCTCGGGCCATTTCATCAAGGAGATGTATGCCCGGAAGGACCAGCCCCTGATCGCCGCCGCCCTTAAGGGAGAAGTGGAGGTCGCCGGCAACGACGCGCGGGCGAAGAGCCCCGGCTTCCGTCTCGAGCACGACTACAAGGTGCTCTACGCGGTGCCGTGCCGCCTGCAGGGCGGTACGCTGGGCGTCTTCGTCGTGGATTCCATGCATCCGGACCTGCTCACGCAGGAGACGCGGCAGGACTTCCTCGCCTACGCGCGGATATCCACACTGTTCCTCGCACTGCGGAACCTGAAGGGGAAGGTCTCCCGCGTCCCCGACGTGGACATGGTGACCGGGCTTTTCACCTTCAAGTTTTTCCACGAGGTGCTCCACCGGGAAATGACCCGGGGGAAAAAGTTCGGGCATTCGGCGGCCCTCATGTTCCTCAAGGTCCGAAACTTAAGGGAGATGAACGAGGTCTACGGCCACGTTCCCGCCGACAAGGCCCTGGCCGAGGTGGCGGCCCGGATCCGGTCGTCCCTGCGCGACGTGGATTACGTTTCCCGCTCGGGGGGGAACATTTACGTCGTCATGCCGGGGACGTCCAAGACCGATGCGCAGAAGACGGCGATGAAGATCGTCGAGGGGATGAATTCCTCCCCCGTGGGGCAGGGGGACGTTTATCTGAAGCTGGCGATCGGGATCGCCGTGTTCCCCAAGGACGGGGATTCGGAAAAGGTCCTCATCCCTCACGTGGAATCGATGGTTCACGAGTCGATGCGGAAGGGCGGGAACGCCGTGTCCGTATTCAAGGAATAAGGGATTTCGCCCGCCTTATTTCCCTTGACATCCTGAAACCCTCGGGCGGAGAATGAATCGTACCTTCAGCGGGAGTACCTGCCGGAGATTTTCAAACCGATAATCGATTTGGCTTATTCCATATCGCCTTTGAACCCCCAATCATCCGGGAGAACGTGCATGCACCTGAAAGAGTTGAAAGGAATTTCGCCATACTCCAGGCGCAGACCGACCAGGAGGTCATCGTCTCAGACGAGGGCACGCTGGAAGTGCTCCCCGACGGCTACGGTTTCTTAAGGTCCCCCGATTCGAACTACCTTCCCGGTCCCGACGACATCTACGTCTCTCCCTCGCAGATCCGCCGGTTCGGGCTTCGCACCGGGGACACCATCAGCGGGCAGATCCGGGCACCCAAGGGAGAGGAGCGGTACTTCGCTCTCCTCAAGGTGGAGAAGATAAACACCGAGGACCCCGAAACCAGCAAGGACAAGATCCTCTTCGACAACCTGACCCCCCTGTACCCGCAGGAAAAGTTCACGATGGAGTACGCCCACGACAACTACGCCACCCGGATCATCGACCTGATCGACCCGATCGGCAAGGGACAGCGGGCGCTCATCACGTCGCCGCCGCGGGCCGGAAAGACCATCATCCTGCAGAACATCGCCAACGCCCTGGCGAAGAACCACCCCGAGGTCGTCCTCATCGTCCTCCTGATCGACGAACGGCCCGAGGAAGTGACCGACATGCAGCGCAGCGTGAAGGGGGAGGTCATCTCCTCCACCTTCGACGAGCCCGCGCAGCGGCACGTGCAGGTGGCGGAGATGGTGCTGGAGAAGGCGAAGCGCCTCGTCGAGCACAAGAAGGACGTGGTGATCCTCCTGGACAGCATCACCCGCCTGGCGCGCGCCTACAACGCGGTCGTTCCCCCGTCCGGCAAGGTCCTCTCCGGCGGCGTCGACGCGAACGCCCTGCAGAAGCCGAAGCGCTTCTTCGGGGCCGCGCGGAACATCGAGGAAGGCGGATCTCTCACCATCATCGCGACCGCGCTGGTGGATACCGGCAGCCGCATGGACGAAGTGATCTTCGAGGAATTCAAGGGGACCGGCAACATGGAGCTCGTCCTCGACCGGAAGATCTCCGAGAAGCGGATCTTCCCGGCGATCGACATCAACAAGTCCGGCACCCGGAAGGAGGAGCTCCTTCT
>JACRMU010000062.1 GCA_016219515.1 Deltaproteobacteria bacterium | reverse complement strand
GGGCGTTACGCCACCTTGCGCCCTCCGGCGGCGTTAAGCTTCTCCAGGATCGATTCGAGAAGCTCCTCGTTCACCTTGAGGCCTTCCCGCATCTCCCGGTTGTCCGTCTTCGCAATCTCATGGATCAGCTCGGAGATGTCCGCGTGCAATGCCGCCTTCAACACCAATACTTCCATGTTGGTCAGCGCGAGTTCCATGGGCGACCTCCTTCCCAAAGACCCGTTCACCGCTTCCACCAAACGTAAGCATTCCTTGCCCGGCGCTTCTGCTGCTCCGCTTCCGCTGCGGGTGCTTACGATTCACCGATGGCGAACCGTCAGCTGCAAGCGGTAATTTAATTATACTCCCGACCGAGGAAGAAGGCCGCGCCCGGCGCCGCAGCAGGGAAAACCCCCACCTTTTCATGGCCAACCCCGCGATGAATATGGTAATTTTGTAAGGTTATCCCGGAGATGAGAGGAACATCGTTTGCGCTTCCGGCGGCCCGACAAGAAATCCGTCCTCACCTTCCTGGCCGTCCTCGGTCCGGGGATCATCACCGCGTCGGTGGACAACGACGCCGGCGGGATCGCCACCTATTCGATCGCGGGAGCGCATTACGGCTACGCCCTGCTGTGGACCCTCATCCCCATCACGGCGGCGCTGATCGTCGTCCAGGAAATGGTCGCCCGGATGGGCGTCGTCACGGGGAAAACGCTGGCGGACCTCATCCGGGAGAAGTTCGGTGTGCGGCCGACCTTCTTCCTTCTTACCGCACTTCTCGTGGCCAACCTGGGAAACACCGTCGCGGAGTTCGCCGGGTGGGCGGCCGCGCTGGAGATCTTCGGCGTCAGCAAGTACGTATCCGTTCCGATCGGCGCCATCGCCGTCTGGTTCCTCGTCGTCAAGGGGACGTACCGGATCGTGGAAAAAATCTTCCTGATCGCGGCGACGATCTATTTCACCTATGCCGTTTCGGCCTGGATGGGGCACCCCTCGTGGGGAGCGGTGGCCCGGAAGCTGGTCACTCCCGACCTCCGGATGGACGGAGCGTACATCATGCTGCTCATCGGGATGGTGGGCACGACGATCGCGCCGTGGATGCAGTTCTACCTGCAGTCGGCGGTCGTCGAGAAGAACATCCAGGTCGAGGAGTACCGGTACTGCCGCACGGACGTGATCGTGGGATGTTTCGTCACGGACATCGTGGCCCTTTCCATCATCGTCGCCTGCGGGGCTACGCTTTTCGTCAACGGGATCCGGGTCGAGGACGCCAAGGACGCCGCCCTGGCCCTTGCCCCGCTTGCAGGGAACTACGCGTCGATCCTGTTCGCGGTCGGGCTGGCCAATGCTTCGCTGTTCGCCGCTTCGATCCTCCCCCTGGCGACCGCCTACTCCGTCTGCGAGGGGATGGGGTGGGAATCCGGCATCGACAAGAATTTCCGGACGGCGCCCCACTTCTTCTGGCTGTACACGGGGATCATCGTGACCGGAGCGCTGCTCGTGCTCATCCCGAACGCGCCCCTGATCCTCATCATGTACCTCTCCCAGGTGGCCAACGGCATCCTCCTGCCGTTCGTCCTCGTCTTCATGCTGAAGCTGATCAACGACCGGGAGTTGATGGGGGAATACGTCAACACAAAGACGTTCAACGGGATCGCGTGGACCACCACGTTCGTCATGATCGCCCTGACGGTCGTCCTGGTGATCGTGACTCTCTTCCCGACCCTGCCGAGGCTCATCGGGCTCGCGTAAACGTCCCCGTTTCCAGGGTTTACATCTTGCGGCGCTTGCGGCGGGAGGCGGGAGGCAGCAGCAGGTCCACGACGTCGTCGACCGTGACGACGCCCAGCAGGCAGTTCTCCTCGTCGACCACCGGCAGGGCGAGGAGGTTGTATTTCGAGATCAGTTCCGCCACCGTCTCCTGGCCGGCGTCGGCGTGCACCGTGATCACTTTTTTATGCATCACCCCGCCGATGGGCTTCTCCCGGTCCTCGAGGATGAGGTCGCGCAAGCCGAGCACCCCCAGAAGCTTCTCCCCTTCGACGACATAGATGTAGTAATACGCCTCGAGCTCCGTCGCGTCCTTCCGGAACCGCTCCATCGCCTCCCCGATGCTGATCCCGGAGGGATAGGCCAGGTACTCGTTGATCATGAGGCCCCCCGCGGTGTCCTCCTCGTGGGCGAGCAGCTCGTGGATGTCCTCGGCCTCCTCCTTTTCCATCAGGCCGAGGAGCTCCTGCGCCTTCTCCGCGGGAAGATCGGCGATGACGTCGGCCGCCTCGTCGGGCGGCATCCTCTCGATGACGTCGGCCGCCTGCTCCTTGTCCATGTCGGTGATGATGTCGGCCTGCACTTCCGGCTCCAGCTCGTGCAAGGCCTCGGCTGCCGTCTCGAGGTCCAGCTTCTCGAAGAACCCCTTCCGCTCCTCGGGCGACATTCCGCTGATGATCTGGGCGATGTCCGCAGGGTGGATCTTTGAAAGGGCCTCCCGCGAGAGAGCCAGGGTGAGCCGGTCGAGCTTCGTCTCCAGCGGCTGGATGAACTCCCAGGAGATGAGCTGATGGCGCAGGGGGTGCCGGATCGCCTGAAAGAAAGCGTCCCCGCGCCGCTCCACGCCCAGTCGTCGCAGGATCCCGCGCACGCCCACATCGACGTCCGTGACGCAGGCCGCCCCGCCCTCCTCGGTCAGCTTCACGTCGTTGACCCGGACGACCTTGGCGCCGTTGATGTCGACGATCTGCTTGTCGAGGATGTCCCGTCCGATCAGGAGTTGGTCCGCAGCGGCCTGGAACTCGGTAAGGTCGGACTCCCTTTTCTTCGAGGAAATGATCCGCCGGTTGAAGATGCTCAGGTCCGCCCAGGGGAGGAACCATGTCTTCTTTTTCTTCTCCAGCACCAGGCCGGCCGCGCGGGGGAACGGCGAACCTCCCTCCACTGCGATGTCGCGCAGCTTGCCGATCTCCTCGCCCAGCGGGTCGAGGACCGCCTTGCCGAGAACGTCCGCGACGA
This sequence comes from Deltaproteobacteria bacterium, assembly GCA_016219515.1. Classification (GTDB taxonomy): domain Bacteria; phylum Desulfobacterota; class Deferrimicrobia; order Deferrimicrobiales; family Deferrimicrobiaceae; genus JAENIX01. Next base: position 6,525 of record JACRMU010000062.1, on the reverse strand, counting down.
ACACTTCCCCGATCAGGGTCATCCCGAAAACTCCCTTCGCGCGCGAAACCGCCGGCTTCAGTGTACGTTCCGGATTTGAGGCAGGTCAAGGAAGGAAGGGGGAAGATGGTACATTATCGTGTGGTGAAGTGGCGCAACCCTTATAAACCCCTCCCGAAGCTCCGCGGGATCGTGCAGGCCGCCTACGTCCTGTTCTTCGTACTCGTGGGGATCGAGTTCCATGAATTCTTCCGGCAGGCCGTCTCCGGGGGGGCCGTCACCGCGCACCGGCCGCCCGCCGTGGAGGGCTTCCTTCCGATCAGCGCCCTGATGGGGCTGAAGCGTTTCCTCGTCACGGGCCTCTACGACGAGGTCCATCCGGCGGGACTCACGATTCTCATCGCCGCCATCCTCTCCTCCTTCCTGGCCCGGAAGGTCTTCTGCTCCTGGGTCTGCCCGGTCGGCGGAATCTCGCGGGCGCTCGAGTGGGTCGGAAAGAAGACGCTCTGGAAGCGAAGCAAGCGGGTGACCGTCGTGCACGACGGGGTGGACCTGGCGCTCTCCTCCCTGAAATACCTGCTGCTCGCCTTCTTTTTCTGGGCGATCGTCATCGGGATGGACAAGGTGGCGATCTACAAGTTCATGCACTCCACGTACAATCACGCGGCCGACGCGAAGATGCTCCTTTTCTTCACGGACATCTCGCGGACGGCGGCGGTCACCCTGATCGTCCTCGCCGCGCTTTCCGTCGTCATCAAGCACTTCTGGTGCCGGTACCTGTGTCCGTACGGCGCCCTGCTGGGACTGGTGAGCTGGGCCTCGCCGCAGCGGGTCGTCCGCGACGCGGAAACCTGCACCGACTGCAAGGCGTGCACCCGCGCCTGCCCGGTGGAGATCACGGTGCACAAGAAAAATTCCGTGTGGACCCCGGAGTGCACCGGCTGCATGTCGTGCGTTTCCGCCTGCCCGGTGGAGAGCTGCCTGACGGTCACAAAAAAAGGAAAGGGATCGTGGTCTCCCTGGTACGTTCCGGCCGTCGGATTGGGGACGATCTTCTTCCTGTGGGGGGTCGCCCGGATCACCGGGCATTGGCACACCGATCTGCCGCTCTCGACGTTGGTCGATGCCTATCGGCAGGCGAACACGCTCATCCACCCGTAAGCACGGTTTCAAGCCCGAAGGCATGCGGCGGTCTCTTTACACCCCCGACTTGTCCCCTCGGACCTCCGCCCTGCTCTCGAACCAGTCGTAGATGGTGGGGAGCACGATAAGCGTCAGCAGCGTCGACGTGATCAGTCCCCCCATCACCACCACGGCAAGCGGTTTCTGTATGTCCGCCCCCGACCCGGTGGCGTAGAGCATCGGCAGGTGGCCGATGAAGCTGGTCAGCGCGGTCATCAGCAGCGGCCGGAATCTTAAGTCGCATCCGGTCATGACCGTCTCTTCCACGCTCTTGCCCCCCTCCCGCAGTTGCCGGAAGAAGGCCACGAGGACTACCCCGTTCTGCACCGCGATCCCCAACAGGACGATGAACGCCACTGCCGCCGAAACCGAGAGGTGCATCCCCCACGCCCAGACGGCGATCACGCCCCCGACCAGCGCGAAGGGAAGGTTCAGGACCACCAGGAGGGAGTCGCGGACCGAGCCCAGCGCAAGGTACAGGAGCAGCATTATCAGAAGGAGAGCGATCGGAACCACGATCGCCAGCCGGCGCATCGCCCGCTGCTGGTTTTCGAATTGTCCGCCGTACTCGATAAAATATCCGGGAGGGAGCTCCTTTTCCAGGCCATCCAGCTTTCCCTTGACCTCCGCCACGAACCCGCCCAGGTCCCGTCCCCGGATGTTGACTTCCGCGGCCACCCGCCGCATCCCCTTCTCCCGGCTGACCTGGGCCGGTCCCTCGACCGTCGAGATCTTCGCGAGCCGCCCCAGGGGGATCTTCCCCCCACCTCCTCCGGGAACGAGGATACTCCCCAGGTCGCCGATGTCGCCGCGGTGCGCCTCCGGAAAACGGACGACCGCCGCGATCCTCATCTGCCCTTCGACCACCCGCGTGGCCTCCTTCCCGGCGACGGCCGTCTCCACGATCTCGTTGACATCGGCCACGTTGATCCCGTACCGGGCCATCTCCTGCCGGTTCAGGGCCACCTCCACCTGGTCCATTCCCGAGACCTGTTCCACCTTTACGTCCGTCGCCCCGCGAACCCCCGTCAGCGTCGTCGCGATGCGATCGGCGTACCCTTTGAGCTTTTCGAGATCGGGGCCGTAGACCTTGACCGCCAGGTCGCTCTTGACCCCGGAGATCAGCTCGTTTACCCGGAGGGCGATGGGCTGTGAAAAGGAGGGGCGGATCCCCGGGATGGAAGCCAGCTCTTTACGTATCGCCTCGACCAGTTGCGCCTTGCTCCTCCCCGCGTTCCATTCCTTCCGGGGCTTGAGCATGATGAACACGTCCGTCTGCTCGGGCCCCATCGGGTCCTCCGAAATCTCCGCGCGCCCGGTCTTGCTCACGACGGTCGCCACTTCCTGAAACCCGAGGAGGCGCTTCTCGACGTACGCCGCGACGGACACCGACCCTTCCAGAGATGCGTTCGGCAGCCGGACGACGTTGACGGCGATGGCCCCTTCGTCCAGGGGCGGCATGAATTCCGTGCCGATGCGGGTTGCAACGATACCGGCCGCGACGAGGGCAAGCAGCGATACCCCGAGGGTGATCGCGCGTTTCTTCCTGGCGGCGGCGAGCGCGTCCAGGTACCCCTGGCGGAACTTCCGCACGAACGCGAACTCCTTCTCCTCCCCCTGTTTCAGGAAGATGTCGGAAAGGACCGGTATGATCGTCAAGGCGATGACAAGCGAGGAGAGCATCGCGATGATCATCGTCAGCGCAAGGGGGGCGAACATCTTCCCCTCGATCCCCTGGAGGGAGAACAGCGGGACCAGGACGATGCCGATGATGAGCACCGTGAACGCCACCGGGCGGGCCACCTCTTCCACGGCGCGAACCGCGACCTGCATCCGGAACTTGCCTTCGTGCCGCTGCGCGAAATGCCGCCGGACGTTTTCCACGATGACGATCGACGCGTCGACGACCATCCCGACCGAGAAGGCCAGCCCCCCGAGGCTCATCAGGTTCGAGGAGAGACCGGCCCACCCCATCACAAGGAACGTCGCCAGGAACGTCAGCGGAAGGGACGCCACGACGATCAGGGCGGTGCGCAGCTCGGCCAGGAACAGGAAGAGCACGATGATGACGAAGATGCCGCCCTCCATCAGGGCGTTGACGACCGTCCGTATGCACGCCTCGATCAGGGAGGTACGGTCGTAGAAGACGTTCAGGCTCGCTCCCTTCGGCAGGCTCTTCCGAAGGGCCGGGATCGCATCCTTGACGCGGGTGACGACATCCCTGGAGTTCTCTCCCCGAAGCATGATGACCATTCCGGCCACGACCTCGCCCTTGCCGTCACGGGTCACCGCTCCCTGGCGCGTTTGCGGACCGGGCGCCACGTCCGCCACGTCGTGAACGCGCACGGGAACTCCGCCCTGGGCCTTGAGGACCACGTTGCCGATGTCCCCGGGGCCGGCAAGCTGCCCGCGCCCCCGGACATACGTCTACTCCCACCCGCGGACGATGTACCCACCGGCGGCATTGGAGTTGTTCCTCTCCAGCGCCTCCACCACCTGGCGAAGGGAGAGGTCGAATTTCAGGAGCGCGTCCGGCCGGACGAGAACGTGGTACTGCCTGACGAATCCTCCGAAGCTGTTGACCTCGTTCACCCCGGGGATCGGCTTGAGCTGGGGAGCCACGAGATAGTCCTGGATCGTCCGAAGCTCCGTCGGGGAGAGTCCTTCGCCCTCCAGGGTGTACTGGAAGATCTCTCCCAGGCCGGTGCTGATGGGTCCCAGCTCCGGCGCGATCCCTTTGGGGAGGTTTTCCTTTGCCGTCTGCAGGCGCTCGAAGACCTGCTGCCTTGCGAAATAGATGTCGACATCGTCCTGGAAGACCACGACCACCTGGGAGAAACCGGACTTGGACAGGGAGCGGACCTGCGTCACCTTCGGCACCCCTCCCATCTGCTGTTCGATGGGCCAGGTGACCTGCTGCTCTACATCCACGGCGGAATATCCAGGGGCCTCCGAGAGGACCATCACCTGGACGTTGGTCACGTCGGGAAAGGCGTCGATGGGGAGCCGCGTCCAGGCGATCCCGCCGCCGACGACGAGGATGCCGGTCAGGGCCAGTACAAGGATCCGCCGATGAAGTAGGAACTCTATGAATGCTCGCATGCGGCCTCCTTCAGTCCGCGCACCCTGCGCCCATCTTCCTGCGCAGGACGTCGGATTTCAGGAGGAACGAACCGTCCGTGATGATCGTCTGGCCGGGCTTGAGGCCGCTTCTGACCTCCACCATGTCTCCAAGGCGCCTGCCCAACGTCACGGGACGCCGGACCCAGTAGTCCCCCTCCTTGTGCACGAAGACGAACGTCCTCCCCTCGTCCGCGAGCACCGCCGCCTTCGGCACCGCGACGGCGCTGCCGCCGCCGGGCAGGAACACCCGGACGTTGACGAACATCCCGGGACGGAGATGCCCCTCGGGGTTGGGGACGACGATGCGGGCCTTCACGGTCCGCGTCTGCTCGTTCATCGTCCCGGAAAGGACGTCCAGCGTCCCCCGGTACGGCTTCCCGCCGGCGGGAGAACGCACTTCGGCGGTGTAGCCCCCGCCCCCGTTGACCCTGCCGAAAATGGAAGGCAGGTCATTTTCGCGCAGATCGGCCCACACCCATACCTCGGAAAGATCCGAAAGAAGGATGAGATCCTTTCCCGGCTCCACCCGCCTCCCCACGCTGATCTGGCGTTCAAGAACGACGCCCCCTTGGGGAGCGCGCACCGTGAGGAACCCCGACATCGTGTCCGGTATTTTCGGGTCGAGCGATTCGATTTCCGCCCGCGGGATTCCGAGACGAAGCAGTCGACCTCGCGCGTTGGCCGCCTCGATCTCCGCCGCCGCCAGCCGCGCCTGCGCCTCCTGCACCTCGACGCGCGCCGAGATCTTCTTTTCGAAGAGCGTCGCTTCCCGTTCCGCCGAGGCCTTCGCAAGGTCCCGGGCGGCCGTCTTCTTCAGGTAATCCCCCTTGGACTCGGCCACGTCCTGGCAGTCGAGCTCGAACAGCGGGGCCCCTTCCGCAACCGTCGATCCGATGTCCACGAACACCTTGCGGACCAAGCCCGGCAGCGGCGCCGCCACGTGGACGGTCCTGCCTTCGCTGAGTTTCACCTCTCCCGTGAAGGCGCGAGACTCCGAAACCTTTCGGCTTCCCGCCTTTCCCGTCGCCACGAGGCCGGGTTTCCCCTTCCCTGCGATAAGATCCGGGAGCAGCTTCACCGTCCCCAGCTCGAAGCGGCATTCATCGCAGGAGAACTGGAGGATGCCGTGTTCGCACTTCTCCTTCCACATCTCCTCCACCGGCCGGTCGAGGTCCGATTTTTCCGAAACGGCAAGAACCGGCATGCAGACGATTCCAAGCAATATCGTTACGAGGACGATTTTCCCGATTTTCATCGTGAAGCTCCTTTGTCGGCGGCAAGAAGCCGCTCGATATCCACCCGCGCCAGGTTCATCGCCGTCAGGGCATCCAGGTATCGCAGGCGCGTTTCGACCAGCGTCTTGCCGGCATCCAGCACGTCCAGGTACCGGAATTTCCCGAGACGGTACCCCTCGCTCACGGCGTCGTATGCGCTCTGCGCCCCGGAAAGCGCATCCTTCCGAAGGATCCGGGCTTCTCTCGCCGTCGCCGCCATCGCGGCCCGGCGCTGCCCCACCTGGGAGTGCAACAGGACCTCGGCGGCCTTCCGTTCCGTGTCCGCCTTCGCCTTTTGCGCCGCCGCCTCCCGGATCGCCCCCTGGTTCCTGTTGAAAAGAGGCAGGGGAACGGCGAAGCCGATGACGAAGGTCGTTTCGGATGTTTCCGCGATGCGTTTGAGCCCGCCTTTCAGGGTCACATCCGGGATCGCCAGCGTGCGCTCCGCATTCAGGACGGCTGCCCGGCGTTCCGCTTCCGCATCCCATCGGGTCACGTCCGGAGCGGCGGCGATGAGGTCCGCGACGTTGTCCGCAGTAGGGACCCCGAGATCCTCGTCAAGGTCGCCGGCCAGGGAATCGAAGGACGGCGCCGTCTCCCCCATGGCGGCGGCGAGTTCCCGGCGGGCCGTTTCCGCCTCCCGGGCCGTCCGCTCCAAATCGGTCGAGGAGAAGGCAAGCGCGACCCTGGCCCGCGTCTCCTCGATCGGCGAGACGGCCCCCGCCGACACCCGTTCGGAAACCGCATCCGCAAGGAGCGTCGCGAGCCGGTGCGCTTCCCTGTTCAATTCCAGTTTTTTCCCGGCCGACAGAACGTTGATGAATGCCCGCTTCACATCCGCGACGACGTTCCGCCTGGCGATTTCGAAATCCCGCCGAAGCACTTCGTTCTCCCTTTCCGCCTTGCGGATCCGCGGGGACCGCTTTCCCAGCTCCAGCAGCTGGCTGATCCCGTAAGTCGTCTCGGC
>JACRMU010000061.1 GCA_016219515.1 Deltaproteobacteria bacterium | reverse complement strand
TGGATCTACCGGATCTGCGTCAACACCTGCCTGATGCGCATCCGCAGGCAGCGGGGGAACGGCACCGTTCCGATCGAGGACTATCTTCCCGTGTTCACCACGGAAGGGACGCACGCGAACCCGGACGGCGACTGGAGCCGGGAAGTCGAGCGGCGGATGCTGCAGAAGGAGCTCGGGAGGATGATCGAAAAGTACACGCGGACTCTCCCGGAGAAATACCGCTCCGTGTTCGAGCTTTGCGACGTCCAGGGATTCTCCTACGAGGAAACGGCGCTGATCATGGGCCTTTCGATCCCCGCGGTAAAGTCCCGGCTCCACCGGACGAGGCTTTTCCTGAGGGAGCGGCTGGGAAGGTATCTGCGGGAAGGAGAGGCATAGCGGGGAGCGTCAGGACATTGAAATGCACCGTCCCACCCCACCCCTCGGGACGGCGCATCGACGGCCCTGCAGGTGCAGGCACCGCAGGGCCGTTCCCCTTTCCGGTCAGGAACCGATGAAAAGTTCGAACTCTCCTTCCCTTTCCCCTCCCTCCGGCCGCGCGTACGGGACCGCGGGGGACTCCTCCTGCCGTTTGCGGAGAACGGCAAGGAGGAACGTGGCCGCTCCCGCGGCCAGAAGTGCGGCAAGGAAAAGGCGGCGCCCTTTCACGTACGTTCCTCTCTCCCGGCATCCCGTCCGATTGCGAAGGTATCTCCTTGATTGTATGGGAATCCCTCGTTCCCGCCAAGAAGAAAGCCCCCCCCGGGTTGCGCCGGCAGGGAATATCGTGGTAATTCTTGAGATTCGGGTCGGCGGGGTGAAACCCTGCGGTTCGGGTCGAATCTAAACCGGAGCGATCGATGCCCACGGAACGGGTGGCCGACGACAACGTTCTCCTGGAAGGGCTACGCCATGGCTCGGCGGAGGCCGCGGAAACCCTGTTCGACCGCTTCCACGGCAGGATCTACAGCCTGGCGATGTCCATCTTAAAGAATGAGAGCGACGCCGAAGAGGCCGTACAGGACGTATTCCTGACGGTGGTCCGGAAGGCGCACACGTTCAAGGGGAATTCGGCTCTCTACTCGTGGATGTACCGGATCTGCGTGAACACGTGCCTCATGCGGCTCCGGGGAAAGCGACGGTCGGAGACGGTGGCCATCGAGGATTTCATGCCGGTGTTCACCGAGGACGGGATGCACACCAGCCTCGTCGACGACTGGAGCAAGGAAGTGGAGCGGAAGGCGCTGGAAAAGGAGCTGGGGCAGGTGATCCAGAAGTTCACGGAAACCCTCTCGGAGAAGTACCGGGTGGTTTTCGTGCTGAGCGACGTGGAGGGGCTCTCCAACGAGGAGACGGCGCAGATTCTCGGTTTGACCGTCCCGGCGGTGAAGTCCCGCCTTCATCGGGCGCGGCTTTACCTCAGGGAGCGGCTTACCGGATATCTCAGGGAAGGGAAGATGGAGAAGCAATGAACTGCAAAGAACTGGTCTACCTGCTGGGAGACTACCTGGAAGGGACGATGGAGGAACCCCTGCGGCAGGAATTCTCCCTCCACCTCGAGATGTGCGAGCCCTGCATGAACTTTCTTCGGACCTACGACACGACGCGCATCCTCTGCCGGCAGATCCGTTGCGAGGAGATCCCCGAGGAGGTCCGCACGCGGCTGAAGGCCTTCGTCATGGAGAAGGTCCGGGAGCATAACCGGGACATTGAAAAGTATGTAGAGAAGGCGGCCATTGAGCGCCGGGAGCAGGTGAGCACCCTGCTGCGGGCCTACGCCGCCAACCGGCTTTCCCCGATGATGGCGGTCCTGTTCCAGACCCACAACGACCGGTGCGAAACGTGCGGCGCCTTTCTCAGGAGCATCGACGGAGGGAAGTCGCTCGTGGAGATGCCGAAGGTCCCTCCCGACATCGAGGAGCACATCGCCGAATTCCTCGAAGCCCTTCCTCCCGGAGAGGCCCCGACGCTTTCGTAACCCCCACTTTCCGGATTCTGCATACTTCCGCAAACGATGCCATGTATTTATTATGAATCGGAATGCAATGTCGCCGTACCTTATTGACTGGCGGGGACATCGTTTGAGGCTTTTCCCGTTCAGCGCGATGGTGGGGCAGGAGTTGCTGAAGAAGGGCCTTCTTGCGAACGCGGTGGACCCGTCGATCGGCGGGGTGCTGATCCGCGGGGAGAAGGGCACGGGGAAGACGACGGCGGTGCGCGCGTTCGCGGCGGTTCTCCCCCCGAAGCGCGTGGTCTCGGGCTGCCGTTTCGGTTGCTTCGAGGGCTCTCCGTTGTGCGGGGAGTGCGTTTCGCGGGAGTCTTCCGGGGAGCGGCTTTCGTACGAGAGCCGCCCGGTGGAGGTGGTGGACCTTCCGCTGAACGCGTCGGAGGACCGCGTGGTGGGGAGCCTGGACCTGGAAGCGGCGCTTCGGACGGGGGAGAAGCGGTTCGAGGTGGGGGTTTTGGGGAAGGCGCACGGGAACGTGCTGTACATCGACGAGGTGAACCTTCTGGACGACCACGTGGTGGACGTTTTGCTGGACGTTGCGATATCGGGCGTGAACGTGGTGATGCGGGAGGGCGTGACGTACCGCCACCCGTCGCGGT